>NZ_JBWKEZ010000003.1:116992-181753 GCF_056434525.1 Streptomyces sp. NPDC044002 | reverse complement strand
AACACCCCCTCTCCCCACGGGTTTCCGCCGGCCCCCCCCCCCCCCCCCCCCCCCCCCGGCCCGGCCCCCGCGTTCGCCGCGGAGGCGCAGGCCAAGGGCGGCGAGCGCTACCACGCACCCGCCGAATGGGAGCCGCACTCCGCCTGCGTCATGGCCTGGCCGTGGGACAGGAACGTCGGCTGGGGCGGACTGCCCGTCGGCGTCTGCGCGTACCTGGGCGTCCCCCGGCAGCCCGTGGACGGCGGGCGAACCGGCCGACGCCCCGGCCCTCGCCCAGTTCGCCGCGCTCTTCCCGGGCCGCCAGGTGGTCGGCGCGCCGGCCCGCAACCTCGCCTGGGACGGCGGGGGCGTCCACTGCGTCACGCAGCACGTCCCGCGCGTGCGCCAGAGGGTGTCCGCGAAGTCCCGCCTGCCCCGCGACGACCACGGACCGTCAGTCGGTGATGATCACCTGGAAGGGCTCGCGGTCGAGGATGCGGGCAGACGTCACGGCGGCGGAGACTTCCTTCCTTCCCGCCCCCTCGTTCTGCTCCTTGGTGACGTGGGAGCGCACACAGATGGCGGTGGCCTTGTCGCCCCGCATGATCCTGACGTTCGCGACATCCCACGCACCGGCTACCTTCTGGGGGAGGATGTCGACGCACATGGACCCGGGTTTTCCTCCTTCCACGGACATGGCGAAGGGGAACTCGTCACACTGGTCATCCGGAACCAGAAGGTTGTCCCTGACGAATCTGGGGGCGTAGTCACAGGTGACGGTCCTCTTCTTGTCCGTGTCTCCTATGGCGTCGCGGTGCAGGGGGTTCTTCTCGGTGCCGTAGTTGTTGGTGGGGTTGCTCAGGTTCTTCTGCGCCCATTCATAGGTGACGGCGGCGGCCCCGTAGAGCGACTTGCGTATCGTCACATCGGCCATGTGCCCTTCCACGATGCAGCCCGGCCATCTGGTGACCTGGTCGTCACAGCGCAGGGAGGGGCCGGCCTGGTCCACGTTGACCGGGGGCTGGGGTATGCCGCCGCCGAGGATCCTGCCGTCCAAGTGGTAAGAGGGCCGTATGTTCGGCGCCTTGCTGCCCTTGCCGACAGGAGAGCTGTAGCCGAGCACCCCATCACTCTTACCCTTGCCCTCTTCACGCAGTATCACTGGCGAGCCGCCCCAGGCGGGTCCCTGCGTCGTGCATATGCCGCTGCAGGTGGAGCTGACGGCTATCGACACGCCGTCAGGCATGTTGTGCATCTCGACGGCCACGACGTGGACCCTCTCCTGCCAGGCCGCGTTCGGGGTCTCCTTGATGCCGGAGCTGATGAGGATCCCCACGATGGCTTCGCCCTCGACCTTGTTGTCCGCACCGAGGCGCTTGTATCTGGCTACGCCGCGTACGCAGTAGGCGAGGCGGTTGGAGACGACCGCGGCGGGGGAATCATCGACGCAGAGCTCTTCCGGGGTGCGGCCGTCGTGCCGGCTGCCGCCGGGGCCGGCGGCCCGGGCCGTGGGCACGGCCGGCGGGGCCGTGCGGGTCATGCGGGAGACGACCCAGGCGGGGGCGGGTCCTGCCTCAAGACAGGACCACGCCGTGCCCCGGCGCTGGGGCTTTGAGCCGGGTGCGGTCGCCGTGCACGTGCCGTGGCCTTCGGGGGCCGCCCGGTTCGCGGCAGGGGCGGCGACGGCCGGCGAGCCGGTCAGGGCCAACAGCGTTGCGGTCAGCGCGAGTGAGGCAAGCACCGCCAGGAGTGATCGCAGGCGTTTCAACGAGCGTTCCTTCGCGTGGAGTTGACATGGCCTGGTCCAATCGTGGACCGGACCCGCACGCTACAGCCCGCGTCGAAAGGGCGGTAAGACCCCTTACCGGTCGCTTCTGGCGCATTGTGATCTCCCGCCTGGTCCTGTTGCCGAACTACTGTCGGCCGGGCCAGAGCCACCGACCACCGGCCCGACCAAGCCGGAAGAGCAGGGGGAAGACAACAATGCGCGGTAAAAACTTAGTTGGCCGTATACGCGGATCCGTCACCGCCGCCGTCGGCGCCGCCGCCGCGCTCAGCACCATGGGCCTGGCCGGCGCCCAACCGGCCGCAGCCCAATCAGCCACCGCCGAGGCCTCGGCCGTCGCCGCCGGGCAGGCATGCACGGCGGCCGACCTCGGCAAGCGCCACCCCTTCATCAAGACCAGCGAAGTCACCCCCACGGTCACCCACTTCAAGGGCTGGTACGTCACCCAGGGCACGACCGGAAGCCACTCCGTCACCACCAGCACGCAGACCACCATCTCGGTCTCGGTGGGCCTCAACGCCAACATTCAGGGCAGCTTCGCCGTCGAGGCCCTCGGTAGCGTGGGCGCGGCTCTGGGCCTGAACGTGCAGGTCGACTACTCCTCCACGTCCAGCGTGTCCGACACGGTGAACTGGAGCTTCTACCAGCCCGGCTACTACGGCGTGTACAAGGGCACCAAGAAGGTCACCGGCACCTACGGCAGCCTCAACTGCAACCGCGTCCAGCAGAACGACGGCCGTTGGGCGCTGAAGTGGATCGAAGGGGCCGACACCGGCACCTACACCACGTACACCGCACTCGAGGAAGGCGCGGTGCGCTGCGAGGACAAGGTCCCCGCCAACAGCATCATGGCCAAGGCTCAGGGCCTGTTGGACTGCGGCTCCCCCGCCGCCACCGCGAAGCACCCGGCAGGTCCCGTCCCCTCGGCCAAGGCCGACCAGGCCAAGCACGACGCCGACAGCGCGGCAACAGCCGCCCAGGCCGCCCAGAGCATGAAGGCCACCCAGGCCGCCAAGCCCGCCCCGCGCGCCGCCCTGGACTGTCGGCCCGGCGCCTACAAGATCGACGTTCCCGGCAAGCCCCTGAACTGGAGCGCACCGCTCCTGGCCAACGACGGCATCCGCCTGCGCGAGTCCACGTTCTTCAGCGCCCACCTGGACAACTGGCGCCTGTGCAACGTGACGGAGACCAACGGGGTCATCGAGGCGTCCCTGTGGAACTGGGGCAACGGCGGATGCGCGACCGTCCCGGCGGACATCGCCAACCAGGAACAGGCCTACCTGACGACGGCCGCCTGCGGGGAGGACGACCTCCAGCGGTTCTACATCTACCGCGACGTACCCGGCAGCTCGAAGATCGGCGTACAGAACAAGTACACCGGCTCCATGATGGGCCACGACCGGTACGCGGACGGGGAGCTCATCCGCCAGTACTCCAGCGGCAGGCAGGACGGCACGGGTACGTACACGATGACCGCGGTCTGACGGCCCCCGCCCCGTGAGCACGGCCCCGCACGTGAACACCCGGCCTCCCGGTTCCGTGCGGGGCCCTGCCCTTCACTTCCCGGTTGGTCACCGACCCGTCGGACAGACCTAGCCCGCGTCCGCCGCCCGGCGCATCTCGGCCACGTCCAGCTTCTTCATGCGGAGCATGGCGGCCGTGGCGCGGGCGGCGCGGCCCGGGTCCTCGTCGCTGATCAGGTCGATGGCACCGGGCGGGATGACCTGCCAGGACAGCCCGAACCTGTCCTTGACCCAGCCGCAGGCGGACTCCTGGCCGCCGTCGCCGGTCAGCGTGTCGTAGTAGTAGTCCGCCTCCTGCTCGTCGGAGCAGTGGATCTGGAAGGAGACGGCCTCGGTGAAGTGGAACTCGGGTCCGCCGTTCAGGGCCACGAACTTCTGGCCGTTGATCTCGAACTCCACGACCAGCACCGACCCCGCCGGCCCCGGGCCCGCCTCGGTGTAGCGGCCGGTCCGCAGGATCCGGCCGTCCTTGAAGACGGACAGGTAGTAGTCGGCGGCGGCTTCCGCTTCGCCGTCGAACCACAGGCACGTGGTGAAACCCTGGGTGGTCATGACTGCCTCCGAGCGGTGGGGTGGGGCGGCGGGAACGCCGTCCCTCACATACAGACCGGTCCCGCGCCCCGAACTCATCGGGGGCGCGGGACCGGTCTGTACGTTCACCCGTGCGGGCTACATCCCGAGCATCCGGTCGACGACCTGCTCGGCGGCCCGGCCGGTGTCGAGGTCGCAGAACTCCACGCGGAAGGCGGCCCGCGCCTCCGCGTACTCGGCGCCCAGGGCGTCCGCGTCGCGCACGGCCGCGATCAGGCTCGCCGAGTCCGACAGCAGCGGGCCGGGGGCCTTCTCCTCCAGGTCGAAGGTGAAGCCGCGCAGGGTGTCGCGGTAGTGCTCCAGGTCGTACGTGAACAGCAGGATCGGCCGGTCGGTCAGCGCGAAGTCGAAGAGCGCGGAGGAGTAGTCCGAGACCAGGACGTCGGCGACGAGCAGCAGATCGGTGGTGTCGGGCCAGCGCGAGACGTCGACGACGAAGCCGTCGCGCACGCCGTCGCGGAGCTGCTCGTTGACCCGGTAGTGGCCGCGGACCAGCAGGACGTGGTCCTCGCCCAGCTCGCGGCGGGCCGCGTCCAGGTCGATGCGCAGGTCGAGCTTGTAACCGCCGGAGAACCCTTCGCGGTTCTCGCGCCAGGTGGGCAGGTAGAGGACGACCTTCTTGCCCTCCGGCAGGCCGAGCCGCCGCCGGACCTCCGCGATCCGCTCGGCGTCCGGACGCACGAGGGCGTCCGTACGGGGGCTGCCGACCTCGACGACCTCGCCCTTGTAGCCGAGGGCGCGCTGGAGGACGGGCGTGGCGTACGAGCTCGGGGAGGCGAGCAGCGTCCACTGGGCGCTGTCGTGCTCCAGGCCCGCCAGCACCTCGGGGCTGGTGTAGTAGTCGTGCGTGTAGTCGTAGCCGATCTGCTTGATCGGCGTGCCGTGCCAGGTCTGTACGACGGTCTGGCCCGGGCGGCGCAGGAAGTGCGACGGCACGCTGTCGTTGACGACGTAGTAGCGGGCGCGGGCCAGGACCTCCCAGGCCTCCAGGCTGTCGTACTGGACGGCGCGCGCGGTCGGCGGGACCTCGGCGCGGCCGTCGCGGACCAGCCACACGTGGTCCAGCTTCTCGCCCCGGCGCACGAGCTCCTCGTGGATGGCGCGGGGGGAGTCGCCGGCGGCGTGGCCCTGGAAGGTGTCGTAGACGACCATGTCCTTGACCGGCAGCCGGCGCTGGGCCGGGTAGGTCTCGTCGCGGGCGATGCGCTGCGCGTGGCGGGAGCGGTCGTGCGGGCTGATCAGCGGGTCGCTGACCAGGACCATGCGGTCGCGCAGGCGCGCCTCGACGCGCATCCGGCGGCCCAGGACCGTGACGGCGTACGGGCCGGAGTTCACGGCGGGCGCGATGAGCTGGACGGGCGCGCCGCGGTCGACGCCGAGGAGGCCCGCGGTGGTGCCGCCCTGGGCGACGGGGCGCAGGGTGGGCCACCAGCGGCCGGCCGGGATGGTGGTGCGGCCGGCGTACGGCTCGGGCAGCACCGGCTCGAAGGAGGCTTCGAAGCGGTCGCCGTCGCGGGTGACGGGGTAGCAGAACTCCGTGCCGTGGTGGTCGTGGAAGACCAGCTCGTACGCCTCGTCGGCGTGGGCGTCCGGGGCGTGGAAGACGCCGGCCAGGGTCAGGGTGCCGTCGTGCGCGGTGACGGTGTCGACCAGCGGCGGGGTGGGCTGGACGGAGAGGACGAGGTGTCCGGTGGCGCCGCGCTTGGCGAAGACGGCGCGCTCCCCCGCGGTGCCGGGCAGCGGTGCGACGAGGCCGGCGAAGCCGCCGCGCTCGTCGTGGGCCAGGGGGTGGCGGGTGCCGTCGGCGCGGACCACCGAGAGCTCCCACGGCTCGGGGGTCCAGACGCCGGGCTTCGTCTCGGCGGCCGGGACGGCGGCCAGCTCGGCCAGCGGGACGGCCGCGGTGAAGGCGGTCCGGCCGGCGGCAGCGGCGCCGCCGGTGGTCAGCGGGACGCTGACGGCGGTGCCGGTGCGGGTGTGCTGGGCGTGCAGGGTGGCGCCGGCTCCGACCTCGGCGGCGAGTTCGCCGACGAGTTCCAGGGTGCCGTCACCGCGGCGGACGTCCAGGACCCGGGCCCGGACGACCTCGACGTGGACGGTGAGGGAGCCCGCGACGGTCGGCAGGATGCGGACGTCGGGGGTGGCCCAGTAGGCCGGCGGGGCCATGCCGCTGTCGTGCTCGCCGCCCTTGAGGCGGGCGCGGTGCAGGCCTCCGGCACCGGTGACGGCGATGGAGGTGGTCCAGATCCCGTCGTTCCACTTGCCGCCCGACTGGAAGACGGTGGGGTCGACGATGGCGGTGAACCCGGCCCAGTCGGCGTGCCGCAGGGCGAGGTGCGCGGTGTTCACCGTGGCCATCGGGGAGGCGACGGTGCGGGTGCTGACGACGGTGCGGCGGCGCTTGCCCTGCTCGCGGAAGACCAGCACCTTGCGCGAGCCGAGGCGGCTCTCCGCGCCCATGTGGCCGGGCACTGCGTAACCGCGCAGGTAGAGCTTGCCGTCGCTCCAGACCGCCTGCTCCAGGCGGCTGACGACGCGGCGCTCGCGCGTGCCGAGGGTCAGCAGCTTGGGCGGCACCGGGGCCTTGAGGAAGGGGTAGTCGGCCTGCGGGCGGGCCAGTCCCTTGACCGGGACGCTGTAGCTGAAGGCGCTCTGGTGGCGGGTGAGGGCGATGAACTCCTCGACGCGGCCCTCGCGGGCCAGGTAGGCCTTGAGCCGGTCGGCGACCGTCAGCTCGGACCACGGCTCGGTGCCGATCTCCCGGATCAGGCCGCCGACCTCCTTGACGAAGGCGGCGCGGAAGTCGGGACCGCCCTCGCCGACGTACTTGTAGATGAGGGGCAGTTCCTCGCTGAGCACGTTGTGGTCGTAGTCGCGCAGGTAGCGGGCGTACTTCTCGCCGGACTTGGCGAGCAGGGCCTCGCGGACCAGCCGGACCGAGGTGACGCGGTCGATGACGGAGACCGGGTCGGTGGAGCGCTGGGTGATGGAGCGCTCGCCGGTCTCGCGGACCCGCCAGTGGTAGACGACGTCGCTGATGACGTCGACGCTCTCGGCGAAGTAGTGCGCGGGGATGCTGACGGGGGCGTCCTCGTAGAGGATGCCCTCCGGGTACTGGAAGCCGTGCTCCTCCCAGAAGCTGCGGCGGTAGACCTTGTTCCACGCGGTGCGGTCGGTGACCAGCGCCGGGAACTTCGAGATGTGGGTCTTGGGCCGGTCGTTCGCGAAAGCGACCCGGTGCCCCCACGACTGCTGCATGCCGACGGACCGGAATCGGGTGACGTTGCCGGCGGCGAAGTCGGAGCCGGTCTCGTCGAGGGAGTCGATCATCCGCTGGTAGGCGTACGTCGGCATGGTGTCGTCACTGTCGACGAAGGCGATGTACTCGCTGCCCGCCGCCGCATGGCGGAAGCCAACGTTCCGCGCGGCACCGAGGCCGGCGTTCTCCTGGAGGACCACCCGGAACCGCTTGTCACGCTCAGCGAAGGCCTTGGCGATCACCGCACTGGTGTCGGTGGACCCGTCGTCGACGATCACGACCTCGAAGTCGGCGAACGTCTGAGCTGCTATGGATTCCAGGCACTCGTCGAGGTAGAGCTCAACGTTGTAGACGGGTACGACGATGCTCAGGCGCGGGGGCATGGGTGACGGGTTCTCCAGCGTTTTTGGCTTTATCGACGGGTTTGAAGATCAGCTGATTACAGCATCTTACTCTGTAACAGGATGATAAAGTCAGCCCATCTCGGACATATCCCCTGGTCCGCCGGGGCGGACGGCAAAGAATTCCACCGCCCGCCACCGCGCCGTCACGACCCCGGGGCCGCGGTCAGATGTCCAGCTCGGCTTCGATCTTCTTCAGCTGGAGCCGGGCCATCGCGAGGTTCGCCCGGCTCCGGTCGAGCGCGAGGTAGAGGAAGAAGCCCTCGCCCGCACGCCCCTTCAGCAGCCTGATCAGGTGGTACTGGTTGCCGAGCGTGATCAGGATGTCCTCGATCTCGTCCTTCAGGCCGAGCATCTCCATCGTACGGACCTTGGCCCGGACCACGTCCGTGTTGCCCGCGGCGGCCACCGAGAGGTCCAGGTCCTTGTTCCCCCCGACGGTGCCGAGGGGCATGCCGCTGCCGTAGTCGACCAGGGCCGCGCCCAGGGTGCCCTCGATGCCGGCGGCTTCCTTGAGAGCGGTCTCCACGTTGATCATGTAATTCTTCCTCTTTCCGCAGTGGCCCGTACCGATACGGGTCGGGTGATTTGCTTTCGCGTACTGCCTGTGTGCTGTCGAAGAACGTCAGGGACGGTCCGGCTCGCGGCCCGGGGGCGCGGCGCCCGGGGGCTGCACCTCGGCGCCGCGGCGGCCGAGGCTGTGGTCTATGAGCTCGGTGATGCGCAGGGTGGAGCGCCGTGCCTCCAGGTGGAGGCGGCCGACGTTGACGCGCGGCTCGGCGATCAGGGTGAGGACGGCCGCGTCCCCCGCGGCGTAGGTGGCGACGTATCCGTGCTCGCCGCGTACGAGCAGCTCGCGGAAGCCGCCCTGCCCGGTGCAGTCGCTGAGCCGCTGGGCCACGCCGAGGGCGGCCGCGGTCAGGGCCGCGAGGGATTCGGCCTCGCCCGCGGCGCTCTCCTGGGCGAGCACCAGACCGTCGGCGCTCGCGGCGAGGACCCCGGTGAGCTGGGGGACGCGGGCCCTCAGCCGCCGGAGTTCGGCGAGTATGTCGGCTTCTGCCCCGGCGGGCACCATCGGCGGGCTCATGTCGGCCTTCCTCTCTTCGGGCCGCCGCTCCTCGGGCTGCCTCCGCTCGGAGCGGTCGGCTCGCAGGACCGGTCGGAGCGGGAGCCTCACAGGCTTGCCTCCAGTGCGTCGCGTAACCGGCGGAGCAGTGCCACGTCCGGGGGTTGGACCTGGGTCATCCAGTCGGGCAGGGGTTCGGGGGGCGGCGGCGCGGGGACCGGCGCGGCCGGCTGCGGGGTCTCGACGAGGCCGGCCGCGGCGAGTCTGCGCACTTCGAGCAGGGTGTGGAAGGCCGGCCGGCCCAGCACCCACGCGAGGTCGGCCGGCGTCCGCACGCCGTCCGCCTGTTCGAGCAGGATCCGCTGGCGGGCGGTGACGGTCTGGCCGGGTGCGGCCGGGCGCGGCACCACCGGGCATATGTCGAGCAGCGGGTAGGGCCACACCGAGTCCAGCAGCTCGCGGCGGCGGCAGGTCTCCCGTTCCACCGCGGCCGCCGGGACGGAGCGGAGGGAGCCGATCCAGTGGGTGGCGCCGCGGCGGAACCGCGAGGGGCCGCTGCCGGGGGAGAGCGCGAAGAAGGCCGCGTCGAAGATCGCCGCGAGGTGGCAGATCTCCAGTTCGCCGCCGGCCAGCCGGCCGTTGTCCACGAGGAAGCGGCCGACCTGGCGGCGGGCGCCGGCCTCGTTCACGGCCTCGGTCCAGCGCTCGGGGGCGAGGCCCCCGCCGGTGGTGAGCAGGACGTCGAGGCCCGGGGTGGAGGGGCTCTCGGCGTGCACGACGCGGCCGTCCTCCAGGAAGAGGGTGCCCCGGTCGCGCAGCAGGGCGCCGGTGGCGCGTTCGGCGGCGAGCCGGGTGAGCAGCGGGGAGACCGCGGTGGCGGCGGTGGCGGCGGTCATCTCAGGACCAGTCCTTCGGCGAGTGCGCGGAGTCGGTGCCGGGCGAGGGCGAGGTTGCCGTCCGTGCGGTCGAGCCACAGGTGCAGGAAGACGCTGCTGTCGAAGCTGGTCTCGACGAAGCGGAGCACGTGGTAGCCGGTGCGCGTGGTGACGATCAGGTCTTCCACGGGCGGGCCGGGGGCCCCCGCGTCGTCCGGGCCGGGGGCGAAGGACTCGTACTCGGCTGCCGCCCGGGCCAGTTCCGCGGTCTCGGCGGCCGTGGTCTCATGGTCTCCGACGGGCGAGTCCCCGGCGGTGCCCAGGGCCAGTCCGCTGCTCCAGTCGACGAGCGCGGCGCCCCGTGCACCGGGCAGGGCCATGGCTTCGAGCAGGCATTCGTCGATCCCAGGCACGCGGGCTCCCCTCCCGGCCGGACGTGCTGGTCGCACGGTCGTACGGCGTGACAGGAGGGAACTTACTCAAGTTCCACAGTGTGGACGGGGGTTCTGGCATTTTCCGCTGGAACATGCGCGGTACCGCGCGACACCTTGGCCGGAACCCGTTCGTTTTTGATCAAGCCTGTAAATCCGACGCCCGGCCGACCCCCGTCGAACGCCCGTCCCACCGGATCCGGCCAGGGCGGTCAGCCGGCCGGCCGCTCCGGAAGCAGACGCTCCACCATCACCCCAAGGAGCTCGTCGACGGGTTGAATGGGTTGCGCTTCGAGCAGGGCGGGGATGGTGAGGTCGTCCACGATCAGGCCCTGCATCGCGAAGTAGACCAGCGCCACGCCCATCCGGTCCCCGGGCAGGCCCGCGTCCAGGTGCCAGCCGATGTTCTCCTCCAGCTCCTTGGCGAGGAAGGCGGACAGCTCCGCCTGGAGCTCGGGCCTGCGGGTGGCCTCCAGGCGCAGCTCCAGCACGGCGGTGTGGACGCTGCGCTCGCGGCGGATCCGCCCGAGGAGGCGGCCGAGCAGCACCTTGGTGTCGAGGGGGCCGGCCAGTTCCTCGGGCTGGGGGGTGAGGCGTTCGCGGGTGCGGTGCAGTATCTGCACCAGCAGCTGCCCCCGGTTGGCGAAGTAGTTGGAGGCGGTGCCGGTCGGCACCCCGGCCTCCGTGTCCACGGCGCGCAGGGTCAGGCCGCGGGAGCCCTCGCGGGCCAGGACCTCGATGGCGGCGTCGAGGAGGGCGGCTCGGCGCTGCGGATTCTGGCGCATGTGCGTTCCCGGGGGTCGTGGCGGCGGGTGGGGCGTGCCCGTAAGCACTGCACCCACAGTACTCTGCGGCTGCCCGCGGACCGGACCACAGGACTCCGAAGCCTCCCCACGGCGCCGTCTCCCGTGTCACCCTGCCCGTCATGGACCGGATCATCGAGGAGATACGCGAGGACCTGAGCCGCCGGCTCGCCGTCGCGGCGGACCGGCTCACCGACCGGACGCTGACCGAGGATCCCGCCTACGCCGCCCTGACCGGCCGGGCAGAGCTGCGCGAGCGGATCCACCACACCCTCCACCAGGCCGTCGAGGGCCTGGTCCGCAGCTCCCGGGGGCTGCCCGTGGAGCTGGCCGGCGCCCGGGCCACCGGCGCCCTGCGCGCCGGGCAGGGGCTGCCGCTCGACTCGCTGCGGCGGACCTACCGGTACGGGGGGCGGCTGCTGTGGCAGAGCCTGACCGAGGCGGTGGCCGCGCACGACCGGGCCGCGCTGCCGCGGCTGCTGCCGGGGGCGGGCGCGCTGTGGGACGTACTGGACCAGATGACGGAGGCCGCCTCTGAGGCGTACCGGGTGGCCGAGGCCGAGCGGGGCGGGCGCGAACGCGAGCGCCGGGCCGCCCTGCTGGACGCGCTGTTCGACGGCTCGGGCCCGGTGGCGGAGGCGGCGGCGCAGCTGGGGCTGCCGGAGCGGGGGCGCTTCGCGGTGGTCGCGCTCGGGCCGGGCGGGCCGGGCGGGCCGTCCCGGCCGGACGGCGGGCCGGGGGAACCTCCCGGCCCCGGAGGTTCCCCCCGGCTGCTCTGGCGGGTCCGGGCCGACGGGGAGACGGGCGTCGCCGACCTGGGCCACCAGCCGCTGGATTCCCTGCGGGCGCTGCTGGCCCCGCTCGCCGTGCGCGCCGGGGTCAGCCCGGTGGTCGGGAGCCCGGCCGAGCTGGCCGGGGCCCGCCGGCTGGCGGTCCTGGCCCTGCGCACCGCCCCGCCGTCCGCCGCGCCCGGCGCCGCCCTGCTGGACGAGCGGCTCCCGGCCGCGCTGGTGGCCGCCGATCCCGAACTGGCCGCCCGGCTGCGGCGGGTGGTGCTGGGGCCGGTGCTGGAGCTGCCCGCCGAGGACGCCCGGCTGCTGCTGACCACGCTGGGCACCTGGCTGGACTGCCAGGGCTCGACCACGCAGGCCGCCCAGCGGCTGTACTGCCACCGCAACACCGTCTCGAACCGGCTGCGCCGCCTGGAGCGGCTCACCGGCCGCGCCCTCTCGGACCCGGCGCACGTGGTGGAACTGGCCCTGGCGCACGCGGCGGCGGCCCAGGCCCCCTCCCCCGCCGGGGCTACGGTGCCTGCGGCTCCCCGTGGCGGGCCGACTCCAGCAGGTACGGCACGTCGATCACCGCGACCCCCGGGGTGAACAGCAGCCGCGCCTTGAGCCGCAGCGCGTTCTGGTTGTGCAGGGGCTGCTCCCACCAGTGCCCGACCACGTACTCGGGGATGACCACCGAGAGCGCGTCCGTCCCCTCGGCGGCCGCGGCCTCCTCGACGTACTCCAGGACCGGTCCGACGACCTCCCGGTAGGGGGAGTGCAGCACCTTCAGCGGGACGCCCGGGTCGTGCTCGGCCCAGGCCTCGCGCAGCTGCCGGGCGTCCTCCTCGTCGGCGGCGACGGACAGGGCCGTGAGGGTGTCGGGCCGCAGTCCCTGGGCGTAGCCGAGGGCCTTGAGGGTCGGGGCGTGCACGTTGGCGACGAGGACGACGACGTGGTGGCGGGAGGGCATGCGGGGTCTGACCCCGGGGGCCACGGCCACCTGGCGGGCGACCCGGTCGTAGTGGCGGCGCACCCCCTTCATGCCGAGGAAGAGGGCGGGCATCGCGATGACGACCAGCCAGGCGCCGTGCGTGAACTTGGTGATCAGGACGATGACGAGGACGAGGGCGGTCATGACGGCGCCGACGGCGTTGATGGCGAGGCGGCGGTGGATGTGGACGCGTTCGGACCGGGGCGTGGCGGGTGAGGCGAGTTCGCGCCGCCAGTGCCGGACCATCCCGGACTGGGAGAGGGTGAAGGAGACGAAGACGCCGATGATGTAGAGCTGGATGAGGCGGGTGAGCTCGGCGTCGAAGGCGACGATCAGGGCGATGGCGGCGAGCGCGAGCAGGACGACGCCGTTGGAGTAGACGAGCCGGTCGCCGCGGTTGAAGAGCTGGCGGGGCGCGTACCGGTCCTTGGCGAGGATCGAGGCCAGCATCGGGAAGCCGTTGAAGGCGGTGTTCGCGGCGAGGACCAGGACGCCGGCGGTGACGGCCTGGAGCAGGTAGAAGAGGAAGTGCCAGCTCCCGAAGGTGGCGCGGCCGATCTGGGCGAGCGCGGTGGACATCGGGGTGCCGGGGGGCAGGCCCAGTTCGGTGGGGTCGGCGGCCGCGTGCACCCGGTAGACCATGGCCAGGACGGTGATGCCGGCGAACATGGTCACGGAGAGCGCGCCCATGGCGGCCAGGGTGGTGGCGGCGTTCCTGGCCTTGGGCTTCCGGAAGGCGGGGACGCCGTTGCTGATGGCCTCGACGCCGGTGAGGGCCGTGCACCCGGAGGCGAAGGCGCGCAGGGCGAGGAGCACCACGGCGAGGCCGGTGTAGGTGCCGGCGGCGGTGATCGGGAGGTGGGCGGACTCGGCCCGGATGGTGTCGCCGGTGGCGAGGCGGACGGCGGCGACGGCGAACATCAGGTAGATGACGAGGACGAACCCGTAGGTGGGGATGGCGAAGACGCGCCCCGACTCCCGTACGCCGCGCAGGTTCATCAGGGTGAGCAGCACCACGAAGCCGACGGACAGGGCGACTTCGTGGTCGCTGAGGGCGGGGATCGCCGAGGTGATGGCGGCGACGCCGGAGACGACGGAGACGGCGACGGTCATGACGTAGTCGACGAGCAGGGCGCTGGCGGCCGTGAGGGCGGCGGTCGGTCCCAGGTTCTCGGAGCTGACGACGTAGGCGCCCCCGCCGCCGGGGTAGGCGTGGCAGGTCTGCCGGTAGGAGGCGATGACGACGACCAGCAGGAAGACGATGGCGGCGGCCGCGTACCAGGTGAGGTGGAGCAGGGCGACTCCGCCGAGGGCGAGGATCAGCAGGATCTCCTCGGTGGCGTAGGCCACGGAGGAGAGCGGGTCGCTGCAGAAGATGGGCAGCGCGAGCCGTTTGGGCAGCAGGGTCTCGCCCAGGCGCGCGGTGTCGAGGGGTTCACCGACCAGCAAGCGTTTCGCATTGATTCGCCTCATTCCGGCATAATCATCCATTTCAACCGTATAACGGGTGCTTCCGGGCTGTGTCCCGGGGCGGGGCGTTACGCCGTACGGCCCAGTGGCGATCTTGCGGGGGCGCTGCGATGGTGATCGGGTCGGCCGCCCAACGGTCCTCCCGGACCCGGCGGCCGCCTCGACGGAAGGAGACGGCCGTGTACGCAGCTGTCGACCTGGCCTACGACTACCCGGTGCTGGGCGCGTTCTGGACCGTGATGTGGATCTTCCTGTGGGTCATGTGGCTGATCCTGCTGTTCAGGGTCGTGGTCGACGTGTTCCGCGACCACGACATGAGCGGCTGGGTCAAGGCCGCCTGGCTGCTCTTCCTGTTCCTGATCCCGTTCCTGGGCGTGCTCGTGTACGTCATCGCCCGCGGCAGGGACATGGGCAGGCGGGAGATCAAGCACGCGCAGGAGCAGCAGGAGGCCTTCAACGCCTACATCCGGGAGACCGCCGGCTCGGCCACTCCCGCCAAGGCGGGCGCCGACGACCTGTTCAAGCTCTCCGAGCTCAAGGCCAAGGGCGAACTGAGCGAGGAGGAGTTCCAGCGGGCGAAGCAGAAGCTGCTGGCCTGACCCGGCATCCCCTCCCCCGCCCCGCGGCCGTCACATCCTGGCGGCCGCGGCGCGGATGGCCTCGCGGATCCGGAAGTAGGTGCCGCAGCGGCAGATGTTGGCGATCGCGTCGATGTCCTCGTCGGTCGGCTCACTGGTCCGCTTCAGCAGCGCCACCGCGGCCATGATCTGCCCGGGCTGGCAGAAGCCGCACTGGGCGACGTCCTGTTCGAGCCAGGCCTCCTGCACGGGGTGCAGGCGGTCGCCGTCGGCCAGCCCCTCGATGGTGGTGACCCGCTTGCCCGCGCAGGCGGACACGGGCACCACGCACGGGCGGACGTCGGCCCCGTCGAGGTGGCTGGTGCAGGCCTTGCAGACGTCCACCCCGCAGCCGTACTTGGGGCCGGTGACGCCCAGCATGTCCCGGAGCACCCACAGCAGGGGCAGGTCGTCGGGGGCGTCGACGGTGACGCTCCGGCCGTTGACGATGAAGGTGTGCAGAGGCACGGCGGCGTACTCCAGCGGTCAGCGCGGGTAGGGGGTGAAGTCGACGTCGAAGTCGAGGGGGAAGCTGCGGGGCTTGGCACCGGTGGCCCGGGCCCAGGCGTTGGCGATGGCCCCCACGGCGGCGGGCACGCCGAGCTCGCCCGCACCGCCCGGCTCCGTGCCGGTGGCCGGGAGCACGAAGACCCGTACGTCGCGCGGGGTGTCGCGCTGCTGCGCCCAGTGGAACTGGCTGTAACTGCCCTCCAGCGGGAGCCCCTTGTCCAGATGCAGCCCGGCCCGCAGGGTGGTGGAGATCGCGTCGGTGAGACCGCCGATCATCTGGGCCTCCAGCCCGCGCGGGTTGACGGGCAGGCCGACGTCGACGGCGATGACCGCCTTGGTGACGCGGACGCGCTCCGGGTCGCGGGTGTCGATCTCCACCAGGCAGGCGGTACGGGACTTGTACTCCTCGTGGAAGGCGATGCCCTGCGCGCAGCCGGCCGGCATGGCACGGCCCCACTGCCCCTCGGCGGCCGCCTTGTCGAGCACGGCTCGCTGGGCGTCGGTCTTGAGGAAGGTGCGCCGGAAGCGGTACGGGTCCTTGCCGGTGGCCGCGGCGAGCTCGTCCACCATGATCTCCTCGGCGCCCCGGGTGTTGGCCGAGTACACCGAGCGCCAGGACCCGGTGGGGATGCCCGTCGGCACCTCGGTCAGGGCCTGGGTGGTCAGTCCGAAGTGGTACGGGGACTTGACCGTGGTGAGGAACAGGGTCTGGGCGAGGGTGGCGTTGCCGATGCCGGAGGGCAGGCTCGCGGCGGTGGCGGTGATGATCTCGCCGAGTCCGTGCCGGAAGTCGGTCTCGGCGGCGGCGACCCGGTGCTCGAAGCTGAGGACCTCGCCGAGCAGGTGGGTGGCCCGGATCCGGTGGTGGGTGGCGGGGCGCATCCGGCCGTGCCGGGTGTCGTCCACGCGGGTCCACATGAGCTTCACCGGCCGGCGGCAGGCCCTGGAGACCCGGGCGGCCTCCAGGGCGGCGTCGAAGAACAGCCGCCGGCCGAAGGAGCCGCCGGCCTGGACCACGTGCACCTTCACCTTGTCCAGCGGGAGTCCGAGCTCCAGGGCGATGGTCTCCCGCGCGACGATGGGGGACTTGAGCCCGGACCAGATCTCGGCCCGGTCGTCGCGGACGTCGGCGACGGCGGAGTTGGTCTCCATCGGGGCGTGGCTGACGAAGGCGAAGTCGAACTCGGCGTCCACGTACGGGGCGAGCAGCGGCGGCACCAGCAGCGGCGGGGTGGCGGCGCGCAGCTTCGTGCGGATCTGCGCGTCCGAGAGCTGGTCGGCCGGGCCCGGGCCCCAGTCGACGGTGAGGGCGGCCTTGGCGGTGAGGGCCTGCCCGAACGTTTCCGCGACGACGGCGACGCCGGTCTTGACGGTGACCACGTCCAGGACGCCCGGCATGGCCTTGACCGCCGCGAGGTTGGTGACGGCGCGGACGGTGCCGCCGACGGAGGGCGGGCGGCGCACCACGCAGGGCTTGGCGCCCGGGACGTCGAGGTCGAGGGTGTACTTCTGGGCGCCGGTGACCATCGCGCGGGCGTCGATCCGCCGGGTCGGAGTGCCGATGAGGGCGTGCTCGGCCGCCGGCTTCGGGGAGGCGCCGAGGACGAGCAGGCCGGGCGAGGCGGCGGCCGCCGAGAGGCTCCCGTAGCTCGCGGTGCGGCCGTCGGGGGCCCGTACCGAGCCGTTCGCGGTGGTCAGCCGGGCGGCGGAGAGGCCCCAGCGGTCGGCGGCCGCGGCGACCAGGCGGGCCCGCGCGGTGGCGGCGCACTGGCGGACCGGCCCGTACAGCGAGCGGATCGAGTTGGAGGAGCCGGTGAGCTGGTTGAACAGCAGCTCGGGGCGGGCGTCGTCGAGTTCCACCCGGACCGTGTCCAGCGGCGCGTCCAGCTCCTCCGCGACCAGCATGGCCACGGCGGTGGTGAGCCCCTGGCCGACCTCCTCGCGCGGCAGCCGGAAGCGGATGGTGCCGTCCGCGTCCACGGCGAGCGCCAGCAAGGCGGAGGTGGGGGCGCCGGCCAGGATGAACAGGTCGCCCAGGTCCACGATGTCGGCGATGGCGGGCAGGCTCGGTATGACTGCGTGCGCGGCCTGGGGGGCGAGCAGGTCGGCCCCGGCCCGGGTGACCAGGGCCAGCGTGGGCGCCGCGACCAGGTGGGTCAGGAAGGAGCGTCGGCTGCGCCCCGCCTGCGCGCTGCTCTGTTCGGTCATCCCGACGTGTCCCCACCCTCCCAGGGTCCGCAGAAACGGACCGCCCCCGGCTCATTACCGACACGTAGGGTAGCGATCACCTGCCGAGGTGGGAAGCGTGGTGCACGACGGGGTCCTTCGTTCGAGTGGTGCCCCTGACGGGCCGATGACCGCCGTGGCGGACGGGATTCGGGGTGCGGGCGGCTCGTACACGTCGACCGTACGATCGACCACCGCCCGCCGGAGGGCCCTTTTCCGGCCGCGGGCGCACGATGGAAGCAGACCCGTACACGTCGCGACACGTGAGGAGGTGTTCGCGGTGGCCAAGTACATGGATGTCCACCACGGGATGCAGGGCATCACGAAGGAATCACTGATGGAGGCCCACCGGGCGGACCTGGCGATCCAGGCGGACGAGAAGGTGAAGTTCGAGCGCGCCTGGGCCGACCCCGCCTCCGGCGAGGTGTACTGCCTGTCCGAGGCCCCCTCGGCCGACGCCGTGCGCCGGATCCACGAACGGTCGGGGCACCCGGCCGACGAGATCCACCCCGTACCGCTCAGCATCTGAGGCAGCAGAGGACTCCGGCAGGACGGGGCGTGAACACCGTCAGGACCGGGCAGGAACGACAACCACGGCTGACCGGAAATGTTCGTACGGACAGGAGGCAACCGGGAGGCCTTCGGCATATGCCCCGAGCAAGACCGTTACGGATGTTGCCAAACGCCTTACGGGCCGTCTGCGGCTGTGCCACAGTCGTAGTCGGTCCACAGCCGTCGCCGGTCACCCCTCCGGGACCTGGCCGAGCCGCGTCTGTATCGCCGCGCCTGCATCGGAGTCATCATGCCGTCCCACCTGTACGCGGACCGTCCCGCGCAGCCGCCCGAGCCGGGATCGGTGGACGCACTGATCTCGCAGACCCGCCGGCTGCGCGGCGAGGTGGACGCGGTGCGCCGCGACACCGTCGTGGACGACGACGACGCCCAGGGCCGCTGGCAGCGCGCGCTGTGCGACCTCGCCGTGCACCACCTCGACGACCTCGGCCAGCACCTCGGCCAGCTCAAGGAGGGGCTGCCGCCCGCTCCCGAGCCCGCCGAACTCCCCGCGGCGGCCCCGGAGGCCGCGCAGGAGGACCGGCAGACCCGCGTCGGCAGCGCCGAGTGGAACCTGCTGACGGACGAGGTCACCTGGTCCGAGGAGCTCTTCCAGATCTTCGGGCGGCCGCCCGAGGCCGGCCCGCTGCCGCTCGACGAGCTGGGTTCCACCCTGTTCTCCGAGGACCAGCCCCTGATGACCGCGATGGTCACGGACTGCCTGGTCGACGGCAAGCCGATAGACGGCGAGTTCCGCATCGTCCGCGCCGACGGCCGGGTCCGGACGCTGCACATGAGGGGCGAGCCGGTGCTCGACTCCGACGGCTGCACGGCCTCCATGTGGGCCGTGCTCCGGGACGTGAGTGAACTGCGCCGGAGCCAGCGGGCGGTGCGCGAGTCACGGGACTCGCTCCAGCGCCAGCGGGAGATCGCGCAGACCGAACACCGGCTGGCGGTCGAGCTGCAGGAAGCCGTGCTCCCCCCGTGGCGCGGCTCCCTGCGGTTCCCGCACGAGAACGCGGGCACCATGGACGTGGCCGCGCACTACCTGCCCTCCGCGACCAGCGCGCTGATCGGCGGCGACTGGTACGACGCCCTCGAACTCCCCGACGGGCGCTCCCTGCTGACGGTCGGCGACCTGACCGGGCACGGGGTCAGCGCCACCTCCGGGATGGCGATGATGCTCGGCGCCCTGCGCGGGATGGCGATGGCCGGGATCGAGCCCGGCCCGCTGATGGGCTGGCTCAACCAGCTGCTGGAGACCTCCGTGCAGCCGGCCCTCGGCTCGGCCGTCTGCTGTCGTTACGACCCCGCCCGCCGCGTGCTCTCCTGGGCCCAGGCCGGGCACCCCGCTCCCCTGCTCTTCCGGCACGGCCAGGGCCGGGCCCTGCAGCCCCCGGAGGGGGTGCTGCTCGGGGCCACCTCGGGGGCCGTGTACGGGCAGGCCGAGGAACGGCTCGAACTGGGCGACGTACTGGTGCTGCACACGGACGGACTGACCCCGCGGAGCATCGAGTTCAGCCGGGCGGACGGGACCGAGCGGCTGCTGGCGCTCGCGCCGCGGTTCTCAAAGGCCCGGTCGGCGCGGGACTGCGTACGGATGGTCACGGAGGAGTTCGGCGAGAGCGAGCGCGAGGACGACGCCTGCGTCCTGGTCGCCCGGATCGGCGGCTGACCGCGGCACCTGGTCGCCCGGATCGGCGGCTGACCGCGGCAGGGGAAGCAGAACCCGGGAGGGGCCGCGCCGGTGAGGCGCGGCCCCTCCTTTCGTTCTCCGCCGTTTCCGGCCCTGCCCCTGCGTCCGCGGCCCTCTGCGACACCTGGCACCCGGCCCCTAGACCTCCGCTCCGCGGGCCACGGGGGCGGGGCTGTTGGGGAGGGCCAGCTTGATCTCCTCGCGCAGGTCCCCGATGCCCGCGTAGCCGGCGTACTGGCCGGTCAGCCGGTACATCTCGCGGAGCCGGTCCCATGTCCGGTGCGAGGAGGTCTCGTTCATGGAGACCAGGGCCAGCCGGGCGTAGCGGTCCGCCTGCTCCGGGTCGTCGGCGATGAAGCAGGCCGACGCCATGGAGATGTAGTCGAAGATCTGCGAGCGCTGGTAGCCGTCACCGCGCAGCCGCAGCGCCTCCCGGGCGTGCCGGGCCGCGATGGGCGCGGCCGAGGCGTCGTGGTCGGCGAGGGTGCGGTACGCGAGGGCCTGCATGCCGTGCAGGTCCGCCTCGTCGAAGTGCTGCATCCAGGAGGGCGGCGGCACGTCGCCCTTGTCGGAGACGAAGAGGTCCTCGGCCTCGCCCAGGGTGCGGCGCATGGCCTGGCCCTTGCCCATGGCGGCCTGGGCCCAGGCCTCGATGGTGTGCAGCATGGCGCGGGTGCGCGGCAGGGTCTGCTCGCCGGAGCCGGACTGCGCCAGCTTCATCAGGTCCAGGGCCTCGTTCGGCTTGCCGAGGTGGACCATCTGGCGGGCGGCGCGGGAGAGGGCCTCGCCGGCGCGGGGCCGGTCGCCGCCCTCGCGGGCCGCGTGCGCGGCGATCACGAAGTACTTCTGCGCGGTCGGTTCGAGGCCCACGTCGTGCGACATCCAGCCCGCCAGCACCGCCAGGTTGGCCGCCACCCCCCACAGCCTGCGCTGGAGGTGGTCCGGGTGGTGGTAGGCCAGCATGCCGCCGACCTCGTTCAACTGGCCGACCACGGCCTTTCGCTGGAGCCCGCCGCCTCTGGAGGCGTCCCAGGCCCGGAAGACCTCGACGGAGCGCTCCAGGGCCTCGATCTCCTGGGAGCCGATGGGTGCGGCCTCGTAGCGGTCGTAGCCCGCCGGATCGGCCTGGTAGGGGTCACCGAAGGTCTTCGCGTTCTTGGCGCCGGCGGGCTCGGTGTGCAGCCAGTCGTACATGGCGTTGCTGAGGGCTGAGCCGGCGGTGAGCGCGGCTCCCGCGCCCATCAGGCCGCGACGGTTGAGCATGAGGTCCATTCCCGTGAATTCGGTGAGGACCGCGGCTGTGCGTTCGGGCGCCCAGGGCACTCCGTCGGGGTTCTCCTGAACCCCGTCCGGCTGCCGTTTGGTGGTGCGCCGCTGCCGTACGAACCCGAGGTCCTCGATGGTCACGACACGACCGAGCCGCTCGGTGAACAGTGCTGCCAGTACCGTGGGAACCGGTTCGCGCGGGGTCTCCCCCATGTCGATCCAGCGCCGCACCCGCGAGGTGTCGGTGGCCAGCTGGTGGTGGCCCATCGCGGCCGCCTGCCGGTTCACCATCCTCGCGAGTTCGCCCTTCGACCAGCCGGCCAGGCCGAACAGGTCGTTCAGACGGGTGTTTGGACCTTTGCTCACGTCAAGCCCCCAGGTTCTCGGCTGAGTTGACAGTAACCCCCTGTCAGTTCCCCGTGGACTATTCGCCAGGGTTCGCCACCCGCCGCCCCGTGGTTCGCCACCTGCGGGCGGGTGTCAGGTAGGAATGCGCCTCCCCGACCCGGTTCACCGGCGGAACTCCCCAGGGTGAAGTACGGGATCCGGCGGGGCGGCGTACGCACTCGTCGGCGCACGAAGGGAACCGTAAACGCCATGTACGCAGCAACGTCCTCCGTGTCCGCCCCGGTCCGCCCGCACCGCACCCTCCAGGCGGGGGGCGGCTCCTACCTCGAACCCGGCCGCCAGCCGGTACCGGCGCAGGGCGCCGTACGGGCACGGCGGATGCCGGCCGTCGGAGCGCAGCCGCTCAGCGGAAGGATCGACCTCTCCGGACCGCAGGGGGCGCAGCTGCGCACCGCGCTCGCGTCGGTGCAGCGCATCTGTCCGGAGTTCGCGCCGGTCCAGGTCCTGCGGCGCAGCGGCCGGTCGGTCCTCCTGGTGGGGACGACAGGACGGATGACCGCGGTCGCGAAGGTTTTACTGGACCACTCGCCCGAGTGGCGCGAGCGGTACCGGCACGAAATAGGGACGTACCGGACCTTCGTCCGGCACCGTCCGCCGGTCCGCGTGCCGCGGCTGATCGCCGCGGACCCGGAGAACTGCGTACTGGTGGTGGAGCGGATGGCGGGCCGGGTCGCCGCGCTCCAGCGGCACCCGGTGGAGGCCCCGCCGCGGACCGACGTACGGGCGGCGCTGGGAGCGGTGTGCCGGGTGAACCAGTGGCGGCCGCCGGCCGACCTGTTCGGGCACCCGGTGGACTACGTGCGGCGGATCGCGCGTGACCACGAGCTGGGCCTGCTGACCGACCGGGACTTCGGCGACCTGCAGAAGCTGCTGCACGGGCTGCGGCCGGCGGGTGTCCAGTGGCAGTTCAACCACGGCGACGCGCTGCTGTCGAACCTGCTGCTGTCCCCGGCCGGTCCGGTGCTCCTCGACTGGGAGCACGCCGGCTGGTACCTGCCCGGCTACGACCTCGCCACGCTGTGGACGGTCCTGGGCGACGCCCCGGCGGCGCGCGGCCAGATCAGCAGGCTGGCGCAGTCGGCCGGACCGGCGGCGCGGGACGCGTTCCTGGTCAACCTGATGCTGGTGCTGACGCGGGAGATCCGGATGTGCGAGACGGCGGTGCAGCGCTCCATGCTGGCGTCGGCCCCGGACCGGCCGCTGCCCGCGGGTGCGCTTTCCTCCGGGGAGGAGCAGCGCCTTCTGCTGCGCAGGCTGCACGACGACGCGGGGATGGCCCGTAGAGCGGTCCGGGCGGCGGTCGGCACCCGCTGACCGCCCGCCCGGCCCGTACGGATCCCGTGTCCCGCACACCCGGTGTGCGGGGCACGGGATCCGGCCTGTCGGGGGTCGGGACGGTTGTGCGCGCGCGTGACTTGACTTCACATGATCCCGCGAACAGTTTCTCTGACCCGGCATCAGATGTGCTGGCACCGCCGTCCCGTCCTCCCACCCGCTGGAGCCCGTCCATGACCCAGGCCATGCCCGTGACCGATCCCGTGACCGATCCCGCGACCGATTCCGTGACCGTGACCGGGGGCCCCGGCCGGCCGCGGCCCGCCGCCCCCTCCCGCCGGGCGGTCCTCGCCGGCACGGGGGCCGGGGTGCTCGCCGCCGCCGTGCTGCCGGGTGCGGCCGCCCGGGCGGCCGGGAGCCCGCTCGGCGAGTACGACGTCGTCGTGGTCGGCTCGGGGGCGGCGGGGATGACCGCCGCCCTCACCGCCGCCGGGCGGGGGCTGAGCGTGCTGGTGGTGGAGAAGGCCCCGACGTTCGGCGGTTCGGCGGCGCGCTCCGGGGCCGGGATCTGGCTGCCGAACAACTCGGTGATCCTGGCCGCCGGGGTGCCGGACACCCCGGAGAAGGCGGCGGCGTACCTGTCAGCGGTGGTGGGGCCGGAGGTGCCGGGCGACCGGCAGCGGGCGTTCCTGGACAACGGGCCGCGGATGCTGGACTTCGTGATGGCGAACAGCCCGCTGAGGTTCCGTTTCATGGACGGCTACAGCGACTACTACCCGAACCTGCCGGGCGGGCTGCCGAACGGCCGCTCCATCGAGCCCGACCAGCTCGACGGCAACGTCCTGGGCGCCGAACTGGCCCACCTGAACCCGGCGTACATGCCGGTGCCCGCCGGGATGGTGGTGTTCAGCCAGGACTACAAGTGGCTGAACCTCGCGGCGGTCACGGCGAAGGGGCTCGCGGTCTCCACGGAGTGCCTGGCGCGCGGCACCAAGGCGGCGCTGCTCGGGCAGAAGCCGCTGACGATGGGCCAGTCGCTGGCCGCGGGGCTGCGGGCCGGGCTGCTGCGGGCGGGCGTGCCGGTGTGGCTGGAGACCCCGCTGGTCGACCTGGTCCAGGAGGGCGGCGCGGTCACCGGGGTCGTGGTGGAGAAGGAGGGCGTACGGGGTGTCGTACGGGCCCGCAGGGGCGTGGTGATCGGCTCGGGCGGCTTCGAGCACAACGCGCAGATGCGGGCGCAGTACCAGCAGCAGCCGATCGGCACCGAGTGGTCGGTGGGCGCGAAGGAGAACACCGGGGACGGCATCCGGGCCGGGCAACGGGTGGGCGCCGCGCTGGCGTTGATGGAGGACGCCTGGTGGGGGCCGTCGATCCCGCTGCCCGGGGAGCCGTACTTCTGCCTGGCGGAGCGGACCCTGCCGGGCGGTCTGATGGTGAACCGGGCGGGCACCCGGTTCGTGAACGAGGCCGCCCCGTACAGCGACGTGGTGCACGTGATGTACGAGAAGGACCGGGGCGCGGCGGGCTCGCACATCCCGGCGTGGCTGATCGTGGACCAGAACTACCGCAACAGGTACCTGTTCAAGGACATCCTGCCGACGCTGCCCCTCCCCGACGCGTGGTTCGAGTCGGGGGCGGCGAGGAAGGCGTGGACCTGGGACGCGCTCGCCGGGCAGATCGGGGTGCCGGCGGCCGCGCTGCGGGCGACGCTGAACCGCTTCAACGCGCAGGCGTGGAGCGGGAACGACGCGGACTTCCACCGGGGGGACACGGCGTACGACCATTACTACACGGACCCGAACGTGGTGCCGAACTCGTGCCTGGCACCGGTCTGGGCGCCGCCGTTCTACGCGTTCCGGATCGTCCCGGGCGACCTGGGCACCAAGGGCGGCATCGTCACGGACGCCCGGGCGCGGGCGCTGCGGGCGGACGGTTCGGTGATCCGGGGCCTGTGGGCGGCGGGCAACGCGAGCGCGGCCGTGATGGGCCACAGCTACGCGGGGGCCGGATCGACGATCGGGCCCGCGATGACGTTCGGCTACGTCGCGGCGAACGACATCGCGGACACCGGCCCCCAGGCGGGCTAGCCCTGCTGGAAGAGCTCGGCGGGGAGCGGCTTCAGCAGCGCGTAGAGGTCGTCGGTGATCGGGCGGTCCCAGCTGGCGATCGTCACGAGGACGTTGTCGCTGCGGTCGAACTGCACGCAGGAGATCCGGCTCTCGGAGAGCTTGATCTTGCGGACGATGAGGAGGTTGTCGCCCTGCATGACGGGGCAGTCCTCGGTCCCGGTGACCTCGACGTCCTCGTCGTTCTCCAGGGCGTCGAGGAGCTGGGCCACCTCGAAGGGGACCTGGCCCTCGGCGAGCTCGCGCGCCGGGGAGCCCTCGGGGAGGTTGCCGATGATCATCGCGGGGCCGCGGCCGCCGAACAGGTCGTAGCGGAGGAAGACGCCCTGGCAGCTGCCGTCGGGCGCGGGCAGCAGCCCGGCCCCGAGGTTGCCCGGCCAGTCCCCCGGGTCCATGGCCAGGACGTCGAAGTCCGGGCCCGCGGGTGTGGCGGCGCGGTGGCGGCGGAGGAAGGACATGCCGCCATGGTACGTGGCCGCGCGGGTTTTCCGGCGCCGGGGGCTCCCTCCCGGCGCAGCGGGGCGCGGGGGCGGCGGGCGGGGGCGCCGGAGGGGTCCCGGGAGGGGGCGGGCGCCGGGGTGCGGGGGGCGCCGGCAGGCCGGGGCGGGCCGTCGGACCTGCGGGTATGGGGCGGGTGTGCCCCGTACTCCTTACCTGTGGCGCGGGCAGGTGCGATGAGCTGCGGGCACGCGTCCTTTCCCGCCACGGGCCGCCGCACTGGCTGTATCTTGCTGTGCGTCCCCTCGTCCGTCCATCGATCGTTTTCGATTCGACAACGATCGTCCCGGTGCCGGGGATCTTGTGGCCGGGGGGGGCCTACCGTCGTCCCCGGTGCGCAGACGGATCTGCCCTTCGGACGTATGGGAGCACAGACAGATGACTGTCCCCGTTGGCGGTCCGCCGCTTGCCCTCACCACGACGCTCGCCCGGCTCCGGGCGCTCGCCGCGGAGAGACGACTGGACGTGGACGAGATCCTCGACGCGGTGTCCCTCTCCGAGCGGACCGGCGTCCCCGTGGAGGTGACGGCGGCGCTGCTGCGCGGCGAGGAGTTCACCGACCCCGCGCCCGAGGAGACCGAGGAGACGGTCCGCCGCCGCGCGGCCTTCCTGTACGCCGTCTCGCGCGACCCCCAGGGGCAGCCGTACGCGGTCACGGAGATCGCGGCGGCGATCGGCGCCGACCCCCGGTGGGTCGGTGACCTGGTGTCGGGCGGGAGGCCGCCGCACCTGCGGCACTGCGCGGAGTTCGCGGCCTTCTTCGGCCGTGACCTCACCTTCTTGACGGACACGCCGGCCCAGGCCGTGAACAGGGCCCTGTGGCCCGCGGTCGAATCCCTCAACTACCGATCGGGCGACTTGATGGCCGACCTCACGAACCAGTACGGGCTGGTCTCCATCTCCACCCGGGGAAGAGCCCTCACCCGCACGCAGGAGACCCTGCTGCTGGGCATGATCACCGGCATCCTCTCCTCCGAGGTGGCCCGGTGAACCTGTCCCGTTCGATGCGCAAGCTGTGCACCGTCCTGACCTCCTCGCTCGACCTGGAGGCGCCGGCCGATCCGCAGACCCTCTTCCGCGCCCTGTGCGACGCGATGAGCCGCACCCGCGGGGGCCGCCCGATCGTGCTGCGCTTCGAGCGCTTCCCGTCCGGTCTGACCACCTCGGGCCTGTGGCTGAACATGGACGACTACGACATCGTCGTGGTGGAGAAGTACACGACGCCCGACCACCAACTGGTCATCCTCGGGCACGAGCTGTGGCACATGAAGGCGGGCCACTGCACCGGCCACGGCGGCGGGGCGGCGGACGACGCCGCGCGCTCCCTGCCCGACGCCTCGGACCTGACGTACGCGAGCGTCGCCGCGCGGTCCCACTACGAGGACGCGCAAGAGATCGAGGCCGAGAGCTTCGGTCTGATGCTCGGGGACCGGTGCCGGCCGTGGCTGGCCGGCGGCGACGCGGCCGGGGCCGCCCGCCGCAGTGACGTGGCCGGGCGGATAGGCAACGCCCTGGGCTACCGCGGACCGATCGGTTGACGGTGACCTCGGACAAGTACTACATCCCGTACCTCATACCGGCGGTGATCCTCACCCTCGCCTTCGCGATCCGCCTCCCGGTCATGATGAGGTTCTGGCGGATCGACCCCAACGTGCGCTCCGTCGGCGGCCTGCTCCTGCTGGCCTCGGCCGTCTTCTACCTCGGCCGGCCCAAGACCCTCGTGCTGCTGAACGGCGCGACGGGCATCAGCAACTTCGCGGCGCCGCTGGTCTACACGCTGCTCATGATGTTCTGCGCCTCCTGCCTCGTCATGATCATCCACTGGCGGGGCGGCGATCCCCGGCGGGTGCGCCGGGCCACCTGGACCATCGGCGTCTTCTACGCGGCCGTGGTGGCCGGCCTGTGGACCACCTTCGCGTTCGCCGAGGTACCGGTCGAGCGGCTGCGGGACCTGGACACGTACTACGCCAACACCCCCTGGATGCGCGAGCACATCATGCTCTACCTGGGGGCCCACACCACCGCCTGCGCCATCACCGCCGTCGTCACCTGGTCCTGGCTGCGGGAGGTGACGGGCTGGCTGCGCGCCGGCCTGGTGCTGCTGGTCATCGGGTTCATCCTGAACCTCTGCTACGACACGGTGAAGCTCACCGCGGTGTTCGCCCGCTGGAACGGCCGCGACCTGGACTGGCTCAGCACGTACGTGGCCCCGCCCATCGCCTCCGTGTGCGCCCTGTTCATCGCCGTGGGGTTCATCCTGCCCCACCTGGGCCAGGCGCTCCAGGGGCTCATCACCGACTACTACCACTACCGCTGCCTGGCCCCGTTCACGCGGGAGCTGGCGGGCCTGGACACCGCGTCGATGCGGCTGCCCCGGCGCTCGCCCATCAGCCGCCGGCTGGTCCACCGCAGGACCCAGATCAGCGACGGCCTGCTCAGGCTCCAGCCGTACATGGACCCCGGGATCCGCGAACGGGCGCTCGCCGAGGCCCGGGCGCGGGGCGAGGCGCCGAAGCGGGCGGCGGCGACCGCCGAGGCGGTGGCCGTGCGCGCGGCGGTCGCGGCCCTGCGCGGCGGCGCCGAGGCCGGGGCGGCGGACGTCCCGGTACCGGTGGCGGGCCCGGCGGCGGGGCCGGACCTGGTGGCGGTGGCCAAGGCCCTGCGCCGGTCCCCCGCCGTCCCCTCCTTCCGCGCCCGGTCCGGGCCGGCAGACCATCCAGAGAGCGTGAGGCCATGAGCAGTTCACCGCGGTCGCCCCGCCGGCACACCTCCGTCGTCATCGGGGGCAGCCTGGCCGGCATGCTCACGGCCGCCGCGCTCGCCGGGTCCGGCTCGGGCTCCGGCTCCGGCTCCGGGCCGGGTGAGGTCGTCGTCGTCGAGCGGGACGCGCTGCCGGAGGGGCCGTTCCCCCGCAAGGGGCTCCCGCAGGCCCACCACGCGCACCTGCTGTGGTCCGGCGGGGCGACGGCCGTGGACTCCCTGCTGCCCGGCACCATCGGGGCGCTGCGCAAGGACGGGGCCCACCGGATCGCGCTGCCCACGAACATGGTCGGCCTCTCCCCCGAGGGCTGGTTCCGCCGCTGGGCGCGGGAGTCCCACTACGTCCTCGTCGCCAGCCGCGACCTGCTCGACTGGCACGTCCGCCGGGCCGTGGCGGCGCTCCCGAACGTCACCGTCGCCG
This sequence comes from Streptomyces sp. NPDC044002, assembly GCF_056434525.1. NCBI lineage: Bacteria > Bacillati > Actinomycetota > Actinomycetes > Kitasatosporales > Streptomycetaceae > Streptomyces > Streptomyces sp. NPDC044002. The sequence continues at coordinate 153,450 of NZ_JBWKEZ010000003.1, read as the reverse complement.
ACCGCACCGAGGTGCTGGGCCTGACGGGCGGCGCCCGGCGCGTCACCGGGGTACGGGTGCGCGGGGCGGACTCCGCGGCCCGGGTCCTGGACGCGGACCTGGTGGTGGACGCCTCCGGGCGGGCCTCGCGCACGCCGGTGTGGCTGGAGGAGTTCGGCGTGCCGCGGGCCGCCGTGCGGACCGTCGACCCGGGGCTCGTCTACGCCAGCCGGATCTTCCGGGCCCCGGAGGACCTCGGGGCCACCTTCCCGGTCGTCGTGAACGTCCAGGCCGGCGACCCCCGCCGGGCCGGTCCCGGCCGGTCGGCGACGCTGGTCCCGATCGAGGGCGACCGCTGGCTCGTCACCCTGTCGGGAACGCGCGGCGGCGAACCGGGCACGGACCCGGAGGCCTTCGGGGACTTCGCCCGGGCGCTGCGGCACCCGATCGTGAGCGAGCTGATCGCCGGGGCGGAGCCGCTGACGGACGTGGTGCTCACCCGTACGACCGTCAACCGCAGGCACCACTACGAGAAGGCCGCGCTCCCCGCGGGGTTCCTGGTGCTCGGGGACGCGGTCGCCGCCTACAACCCGGTGTACGGGCACGGGATGTCGGTGGCCGCGCAGAGCGCCCTCGCCCTGCGGGGCGCCGTCGCCCGGTACGGCCTCCGCGACGCGCGGCTCGCCGCCCGGGCGCAGAAGGCCCTGGCCGGGCCGGTGGCCGCGGCCTGGGCGCTGTCCACGGGGAACGACGTCTTCTACCCCGGTGCGACGGAGAGCGGCCCGACGGCGGCCGAGCGGGCCGCCGCGGCCTACGTACGGCGGCTGATGCGCACGAGCACCGGCAACGGGCGGGTGGCCCGGGCGGTGACCGACGTGATGACCCTGGAGCGGCCCGCGTCCCGGCTGTTCACCCCGCCGGTGCTGCTGGCGGCCCTGCTGGGGCCCGGCCGGGCGCAGCTGACGGGCCCGCCGCTGGCTCCGGCGGAGCTGGCGGCGGTCGCGGCGCTGCGGGGGTAGGCGCGGTCCCGTTCAGGCGGGCGGCACGAGGGTGAACCAGTGCTCCAGCAGTGCGCCGTCACCGGTGACGTGCAGCTGGTCGGCGGGGAGCCGCCCCCACAGGAACAGCATCAGGTCGGAGGCGGTGCCCGCGGCCTCGACGTGGACGGGAGCGGTGCTGTCGCGGGCGAGCCGGACCTCGTCGCCGTCGAACTCCACGGTCCAGGTCCGGGTGCCGTCGGTGCGGCGGAAGCGGTAGCGCTCGCCCGTTCCGGGCGGGGCCTGCTTCCAGCCGCGCCGGGCGGGGGCCATGACCTCGAAGGCCTGGTCGACGGCGTCGACCGCGAGGGCGGGCGCGAAGGCGTTCGGGGGCCCGGTGACGACTTCGGCGTCCCAGCGGTGGACGGCCTGTTCGATGGTCTGCATGCGGATCCAGAAGCCGCTGGTGCGGTCCCCGTCGGGCGACCAGGTCCACACGGGGACGTCCGGGCCGAGTTCGCGCAGGACCGCCACCAGGTCCCGGGCGGCCGCCGCCGACCAGTCGAACAGCTCCTCGGGCACGGGCCCGCGGTGCGGGGTCCGGTCCGGCATCGGCCAGGCCGCCCGTACGGCCGGGTCGGCGGGGAGCGCGTAGAGCTCCGGGTCGGTGGGGTCGCAGGGCTCGGCGAGCCGCTCCCGGAGGATGTGGGTGAGGTAGCGCTGGACGCTGCCGAGGTGTCCGGCGAGGTCGGCGACCGACCAGCCGGGGCAGGAGGGCACCGGCGGTGCCTCCCGCCCGCCGTCGGCCGCCCGCCGGACGGCCTTGTCGAAGGCGTCGGCCTCGTGCTGGAGGATGTAGAGCCGGGTGAGGTGGTCCATGGTCCCACCCTGCCCCCTGGTGTTCCCGGGGACTCAGCTTGCGCGCTGGGCGAACGACGCCAGGGCCTGGGCCGTGCTCGCCTCCAGGGCGCCGGCACCGCATTCGCGGCTGGTGAGGTGGGCACGGGCGAGCAGCCCGGGGTCCTGGAGTTCGGTGCCCAGCGCGGCCAGCGCCCGGGCCAGTTCGTAGGCGGCCGGGGAGTCCTCCAGCAGGGCGACGGCTTCGCGGAGCAGGTCGGCGCGGTCCTGCGGGGCGGCCACCTCCGCCGCGACGCGCAGGGCCTGGCCGATGGCGGAGGGCGCGCCGAAGGCACGGGCGCGGCGTACGGCCTCGGCCGTCAGGGCGCGGGCCCTGGCGGGGTCCTCGGGGGCGACGGCGCGGGCCAGGAGCAGCCGCCACGGGCACCAGGCCGGGTTCTGGATGCCGCGCGGGGTCAGGCGCCGCCCGACGGCCTCCAGTTCGTCGGCGGCGGCCTTGCGGTCGCCGCCGGCCAGCAGCAGTTCGGCGTACACGGTCTGCGAGTCGGGGAAGACCACGGCGGCGGGGAAGGGTTCCCCGTACTCGTGCTCCCGAGCCAGGCCCCAGGCCTCGTCGACCCGGCCCCGGGCGACGAGGGTGGTGAGCAGGATGGCGATGGCGTACCAGTGCACGGGCGTACGGCGGCCCACGCGCTCGGCGAGGCGCAGTCCGGCGCGGGCCAGTTCCTCGGCCTCGACGAGCCGGCCGCGGCGGTAGCGGATGTAGGCGCGGAGGCTGTACGCGAAGGACAGGTGGGCGCCGTGCCAGCCCTGGCGTTCGAACTCGGCGGTGCCCTCCTCGAAGAGCTCCTCGGCGCGCCCGGGCCGGTCGGCGTACATGTGGACCATGGCGGCGAGCACGGGGACCTCGAAGCCGCGGTCCTCGTGGGCCCAGCTGAAGGGCTCGGCGAGGACCCGGTCGGCGTGGTGGAGGACCGTGTCGAGGGGTTCGCCGCGCAGGCAGGCGTCCCAGGCGCGCAGTCCGATGACGTACCGCTCGGTGAGGTCGCGGCCGGGGAGGCGGTCGGCGAGCCGGGCCAGGCGGCGCGAGCGGGCCGGGGAGTCGGGTTCGGCGGCGTTGAAGGCGTCCCACATGAACTGCTCGGACTGCAGGCGCAGCCGGGCGCGGACGTCGTGGGTGCGCGGGATCTCGCGGCCGAGGAGTTCGGAGGCGGCGGCGAGGTGGTCGCTGTGGGCGAGGACCTGGGCGAGCCGGATGACGATGCCCTGGCGCAGTGCCGGGTCGTCGAAGGGTTCGGCGAGGGCGGCGCGCAGGTGGTTGACGGTGTTGGCGGGCTCGGTGAGCAGGGAGGCGCAGCCCAGTTCGTAGAGGACGGCGGCGCGTTCGTCGAAGTCCGGGGGTTCCTCCAGGGCGCGGGCGAGCTGGCGGCGGGCGGCTTCGGGGGCGCCGGCCCGGAGGTTCTCGGCGGCGGCCTCGCGCAGGGTGCGCACCACCCAGGGGTCGTTCTCGGGCTGGGTCTCCAGCAGGTGGCGGGCGGCCGCGGAGGAGCCGAGCCCGGCGTCGACCACGGCCGCGGCGGCCCTGCCGTGCAGGGCGACGCGCAGGGCGTCGGGGATGGCGCGGTATATGGCGGTGGCGATGAGCGGGTGGACGAACTCCAGCCCCGCGTCGTCCTCTTCGCCGGGTGCGGGCTCGGCCGGCGGGGCGGACAGGATGCGGGCGTCGCGGAGCCGGACGGTGGCGTCGGCGGCCTCCTCCGCGCCGAGTACCGCGACGCGGGCGGCGATGCGCCGCGGGATGGCGGTGCCGAGGACGGCGCAGGCCCAGGCGAAGCGGACGGTGGAGGGGCCGAGGCTGTGCAGGCGGGCGACGAGCCCGCTGCCGCGCTGGGCGGCGGCGAGGTCGGCCAGCAGCGGGGCGCTGGCCTCGACGGGGTCGAGTCCCTTGGCGCGGACCTTGGCGGTGAGTTCGACGGCCTCGAAGGGGTTCCCGGTGGTCACGGCCCAGGCCTCGCGGCAGAAGGCGTCCTCGGCGTGCGCGCCGACGGTCTCGCGGACCAGGGTGGAGACGGCGTCCGCGCTGAGCGGGTTGAGGATGAGGGGGCGTTGTCCGGCACGGCCGGGCAGCGTGCGGAAGGCCTCGGCGTGGGCGGGGAGTTCGTCGGGGCGGTAGGCGGTGACGAGGAGCAGCGGGAGGTGTTCGGCGCGCGGGGCGAAGCCGGCGAGCCAGCCGAGGGACTCCGGGTCGGCCCAGTGGGCGTCGTCCAGGACGAGGACGACGGGGGGCCGCTGGACGGTGAGGTGGGTCAGTACCCAGTCGAGTCCGTCGCGCAGGCCCTGCGGGTCGGGCGGGGCGCCCTGTGCGGGGGCGCACAGGCCGAGGGCGGGGCCGACGATGGCGTACCAGCTGCCGAGCGCGGCCCGCAGTTCGGCCTCGGGGCGGCCGGCCAGCTGGGGCTGGATGAGCTGGCGGGCGACGTGGAAGGGCTGGGTCTGCTCCTGCTCGCCGCCGCGTGCGGCGAGCAGGGTGCAGGAGCGGGCGAGGGCGCGGCGGCGCACTTCGGCGAGCAGGGTGGTCTTCCCGAGCCCGGCCGGGCCCGACAGGGCGAGCAGCCCGCCGCCGGTGTCGGGGCCGGCTCCGGTGAGCCGGTCCAGCGCCTCGTCCACGGCGAGGAGTTCGGCTTCGCGTTCGAAGAGCGCGCGCCGTGTGCGGGTCCGGCGTTCCGTCATGGCTCGTACCCCCCAGGCCGGCTCGGGAGATCAGCGTACGCCCGCGCACGAGCCGATGGATCCCACTATCGGGAAAGAATCCGATCTTCTGTTCCTGGCGGTCACTTCCGGAGGGCCGCGGCGAGGGCGGCGACGGTGGACGTCCGCCGCCGCGCGCCCGCGCGCCCGGCCGGCCGGCCCCATGACCGCCGGACTGGACGGCGCCGCGGAACCGGTGCGCGCGGTCCGCGCCGGACTGGAGGACGCCTTCGCCGGCGAGCACCTGGGCACGGTGTCCGGGGAGCACGGGCTGCCGGTCGCCCTGCGGCTGACGGCCCGGACCAGACGGCCTAGTTGAGGCCGAAGCGTCCGCCCCGCGTCCCCAGGACGAACTTGCGCCACTCGCGCGGCGCGAAGACCAGTGAGGGGCCGTCGGGGCGCTCGCCGTTGCGCATCGCGACGAACCCCTCCACGAAGGCGATCTCGACGCCGCCCACCCCCCGGCTGCCGGACTGCCAGTCGGCCCCGCTGAGATCGAGTGCGGGCCTGCCCCAGCCGGCGACGGGCTGTGGAACCGTGCTCTCCGCCACGTGCGTGCTCCTCCCGGTACGGTACGTCGTCGTCCGGGGGCCCAGGGTAGCGACCGGGGCGGGCGCCGCACAGGCCGCGGGCGGGACCCGCGGCCGGTCCGGCGCACCGGCCCCGGTCAGGAGCGCGGCGGCTCCGCGCCCACCAGCCACATCGCGAAGAACTGCGCGCCGCCGCCGTACGCGTGTCCCAGCGCCCGGCGGGCCCCCGGGACCTGGTGCTCCCCGGCCTGGCCGCGGACCTGGAGGGCCGCCTCCGCGAAGCGGATCATGCCCGAGGCGCCGATCGGGTTGGTGGACAGCACCCCGCCGGAGGGGTTCACCGGGAGGTCGCCGTCCAGTTCGGTGACCCCCGCCTCGGTGAGCTTCCAGCCCTCGCCCTCCTGCGCGAAGCCCAGGTTCTCCAGCCACATCGGCTCGTACCAGGAGAACGGCACGTACATCTCGACCGCGTCGATCTCCCGGCGCGGGTCGGTGATCCCGGCCTGCCGGTAGACGTCGGCCGCGCAGTCCTTGCCGGCCTGCGGCGAGACGAAGTCCTTGCCCGCGAAGAGCGTCGGCTCGCTGCGCATCGCCCCGCCGTGCACCCAGGCGGGCGGCTTCGGCGAACGGGCCGCGCCCGCACGGTCGGTGAGGACCATCGCGCAGGCGCCGTCCGAGGAGGGGCAGGTCTCGGAGTAGCGGATCGGGTCCCAGAGCATCGGCGATGCCTGGACCTTCTCCAGGGTGATGTCGTGCTCGTGCAGGTGCGCGTACGGGTTCTTCAGCGCGTTGCGCCGGTCCTTGTACGCGACGAGCGAGCCCACCGAGTCGGGGGCGCCGGTGCGCCGCATGTACGCGCGCACGTGCGGGGCGAAGAAGCCGCCCGCGCCCGCGAGCAGCGGCTGCTGGAAGGGGACGGGCAGCGAGAGGCCCCACATGGCGTTGGACTCGGACTGCTTCTCGAAGGCCAGGGTCAGGACGGTGCGGTGGACCCGGGCCGCGACCAGGTTGGCGGCGACCAGGGCGGTGGACCCACCGACGGACCCGGCCGTGTGGACGCGGAGCATCGGTTTGCCGACCGCGCCGAGGGCGTCGGCCAGGTAGAGCTCCGGCATCATCACGCCCTCGAAGAAGTCGGGGGCCTTACCGATGACGACGGCGTCGACGTCGGCCCAGGTCAGCTCCGCGTCGGCGAGGGCGCGGGCCGCTGCCTCGCGGACCAGGCCGGCGATGGAGACGTCGTGCCGGGCGGCGACGTGCTTGGTCTGGCCGATCCCGACGACGGCCACGGGCTCCTTGCCCGGTGTGTTCATGCGGGGTCCCCTTCCAGGACGGCGACCAGGTTCTGCTGGAGGCAGGGGCCGGAGGTGGCGTGCGCGACGGCCCGGCGGGACTCGCCGCGGTGGATGCGGGCGGCCGCCTCGCCGATCCGGATCAGGCCGGCGGCCATCATCGGGTTGGCGGCGAGCGCCCCGCCCGAGGGGTTGACGGCCACCGCCGCGCCGAGTCCGAGGGCCTTGCGGAGCACGACCTCCTGGGAGGAGAACGGGGCGTGCAGTTCCGCCGTGTCGACGGGGGCGTCGAAGAGCCCGGCGTGCTCGGCGGCGGTCCGGGTGGACGGGGAGTCGGTGAGGTCGCGCAGGCCGAGGGAGTGCGCCTCGATGCGGTGGTCGATGCCGGTGATCCAGGCGGGCCGTTCGCACAGCCGCCGCGCGGTGTCGCCGGCGGCCAGGACGACGGCGGCCGCGCCGTCCCCGACGGGCGGGCAGTCGCCGGTGCGCAGCGGCCGCACCTGGTAGTCGCCCTGCGGGACGGGGCCGCTGAGCTGGGCGTGCGGGTTGGCCCCGGCGGCGGCCCGGCTGCGGGCGCCGATGGCGGCGAGCGCGCGCTCGTCGGTCTCGCCCGCGTCGATCAGCGCCTGCGCCTGGAGGGCGGCGAGGGCCACCGAGTCGGGCCAGAGGGGGGCGAGGTAGTAGGGGTCGAGCTGCCGGGTGAGGACGTCGCGTACGGATCCGGGCGAGGACTTCCCGTACGAGTAGACGAGCGCGGTGTCGGCCTCGCCGGTCTGGATCTTGACCCAGGCCTCGTAGAGCGCCCAGGCGCCGTCCATCTCGACGTGCGACTCGGAGATCGGCGGCCAGGCGCCGACCCCGTCGAGGGTCATGGTGAAGGAGAAGGCCCGGCCGGCGAGGTAGTCGCTGGAGCCGGAGCAGGTGAAGCCGATCTCGCCCGCCTTGAGGCCGGTGGCGGCCAGCACCTGGTGCAGGACGGGCATCACCATCTCGACTTCGCTGAGTTCGTCGGTGCGGCGCTGGTGGTCGCTCTGGGCGAAGGCGACGACGGCCACCTCGCGGGCGTATCGGATCGTCACAGCAGCTCCTTGTACGCGTCGTAGTCAGCGTCCGGCTCGCCGGTGGGGCGGTAGTGGTCGGGGTAGCGGCCGCCGTCGGTCCACACCGGCTCGACGCGCAGGCCCATGCGGACCTGGTCGTACGGGATGCCGCCGATCCGGCCGTGGAGGGCGAGGCCGGCGCCGTCGAGGGCGATGTGGGCGTAGACGTAGGGGACCTCGATGTCGAGGTTGCGCGCCTTGATGTTGACGATGCAGAAGGTGGTGACGGTCCCGGCCGGGCCGACCTCGACGCGGTCGGTGGTGGCCACCCCGCAGGTGGGGCAGGCGCCGCGCGGGGGGACGTACACCTTGTGGCAGGAGGGGCAGCGTTCGCCGACGGTGCGCCGTTCGGAGAGGGCGTTGATGTAGGCGGTCTGGGCGCGGCCGGGGCTGTAGGTGTAGTCGAGGCGGGCCTCGGCGACGATGCCGGTGACGGGCTCGGCGAACACCCCGTCGTGCGGGCCGGCGCTCCCCCGCTCCTGCCCCTCGCAGGGCTCGAAGCAGGCGATGTCGGTGATGGCCCCGGTGCGCTCGGCGGCCCAGCGGACGCGCACCCGCATCCCGGTGGACACGGCGTCGGGGCCGGGGGCGTCGAGGGCGTGCAGGATCGCGGTGTCGGCGCCGTCGAGCCGTACGAGGACCCAGGCGAAGGGGGTGCCGAGGGGCTGCTGGGGGCGGGGTTCGCCGTTCCAGGCCCAGGTGGTGACGGTCCCGGTGGGGGCGACCTCGACGAGCTCCCGGATCTCCTCGGCGGTGACGGGGTCGTACTCGGCGGGCGGCACCATGACCCGCCCGTCGGAGGTCCTGACGCCGAGCACGACGCCCTCCCGGAGCCCGGTCAGGAAGGCGCTCTGCACGGGCCCGAGGGACCGGGTGAAGGGGAACTCGACGACGAGGGGCGCACGCAGCACCTCGGGCGGGGAAGCGGCTGTCATGGTTGTCTCTCCGATTCTCGGAAGGGATGTCGACGCGGTACGAAACCTCTGCCGCAGGCCCGCCCCCACAGCCCGGCCGGGGCCGCGGACCGCGCCCGGAGCCCGGGCCCACGGCCCCGGCCCGCAGGCCGCACACGGAGTCCGGGCCACTGCCCACGTGCGGGGCTCGGACCACGAGCCCAGCCCGCAGCCACAGACCGGGCAGGTCGGGGCCCGCAGGCGGAGAGGGGTTGCCTGGCCCGGGCCGGAACGCCGACCCGCCTCCGGACCCCGCAGGCACAGAGCGGGCCCGGTGCCCAAGCCCCGCCGGGCCCGGACCCGAGGCCCGACGCGGGCCGCAGGCACAGAACGGGTCCGGGCCGCAGGCCCGACCCGGGTCCGTGCCGGCCCCACCCGACGCCTCGCCGCAGGCCCAGGTCGGGCCCAGGCCACACGCCCGGCCCGGGCTCGGGCCGCATGCCCGCCACCGTGCCCGGGCACGGACCCCAGGCCCGGCACCCGAGCCGGGCCGCCGCAGGCACAGATCGGGGTCCCGGCCGCAGGCCCCGGTGGGCCGGACCGCAGGCCCAACGCCGGACGCCCGGCCGCAAGCACAGAGCGGGCCCGGGCGCCGCAAGCCCGACACCGGCCAGGACCGCAGGTCCGACACCCGACGCTGGCCGCCAGCACACAGCGGGTCCCGGCCGCAGGCCCCACAGGACTCGGACCGCAGGTCCAACGCCCGGCCGCAAGCACGGAACGGGTCCCGGCCGCAGGCCCCGTAGGGCTCGGACCGCAGGTCCGACGCCGGACACGGGCACACGGCAGGTCCCGGGCCACAGGCCCGATGCGGGCCCAGAGCCACAGGCCCGGTGCGGGGTCGGGGCCACAGGCCCGATGCGGAGCCCAGGGCCACAGGCCCAGTGCGGGGCCCAAGGCCACAGGCCCGATGCGGGGCCCAAGGCCACAGGCCCGATGCGGGGCCCAGGGCCGCAGGCCCAGTGCGGGGTCCCGGGCCGCAGGCCCAATGCCGGGTCCCGGGCCGCAGGCCCGGTGCGAGGCTCGGGGGGTGCCCCGAGGGGGTCCGGTGCACGCGCGGCCAGCGCCTAGGCTCGGCGGTAGACCGGCGGCCGCTTCTCCGCGAAGGCCCGCGCCCCCTCCTTCGCGTCGGCCGTGTCGAAGACGGGCCAGCCCCGTACCAGTTCGGCGGCCAGCCCCTCCGTCTCCGTCAGCTCGGCGGCTTCGTACACCGAGGCCTTCACCGCCTCGACCGCCAGCGGCCCGCACGCGTTGATCAGCTCCGCCGTCTCCAGCGCGGCCTCCAGCGCCGTACCGTCCGGCACCACCCGCCCCACGAGCCCGATCCGCGCCGCCTCCTCCGCCGAGTACGGACGCCCCGTCAGCAGCATCTCCAGCGCGTGCGTGCGCGGGACCTGCCGGGGCAGGCGGACCGTGGAGCCGCCGATCGGGAACAGGCCCCGCCTGACCTCGAACAGCCCGAACGTGGCCCCCGCCCCCGCCACGCGGATGTCGGTGCCCTGGAGGATCTCGGTGCCGCCCGCCACGCAGTAGCCCTCGACCGCCGCTATCACCGGCTTGCGCGGCCGGTGGTGACGGAGCATCGCCTTCCAGTGCAGGTCGGGGTCGGCCTTGAGGCGGTCCCGGTACTGGTCGCCCGCCATGCCCCGGCCGGCCAGCGCCTTGAGGTCCATGCCGGCGCAGAAGTCGCCGCCGGCGCCCGTCAGGACCACCGAGCGGACGGTGTCGTCCGCGTCCGCCTCCAGCCAGCCGTCGTACAGGCCCACCAGCAGGGGAAGCGAGAGCGCGTTCTTCGCCTCCGGCCTGTTCATGGTGAGCACCAGCGTGGCGCCCCGGCGCTCCACGGTCAGGTGTTCCGTCCCACCCATTGCCGTCCTCCCGTCTCAAGACCTAGAACAGGTTGCAGGAGGGCCGGGTGCAGTTCAATAGTTTTCTGACACCCAGTCAGATTTCTTGGCGTGCGCCCTTCCCACTTGGACCGGGCGGCGCTCTAATGACCGCCGAGCAGTCCAGCCGTGAGCACTTTCGGGTCAGGAGGAACGGTGGAGTACAACCTTGCCGACCTGTTCGAATCGGTCGTGGACGTGGTCCCGGACCGCGAGGCGCTGGTGTACGTCGACCACCCCGGGACCGGCGCCGAGCGCCGCCTGACGTACGCGGAACTGGACGCGGCGGCGAACCGCGTCGGGCACCACCTGCTGGAGCGCGGGCTGCGGCCCGGCGAGCACGTGGGGCTGCACCTCTACAACGGGATCGAGTACCTGCAGACCGTACTGGCCTGCCTCAAGGCCCGCCTGGTGCCGGTGAACGTCAACTACCGGTACGTGGAGGAGGAGCTGGTCTACCTCTACAACGACGCCGACCTCGCGGCGCTCGTCTTCGAGGGCGAGTTCACGGAGCGGGTGGCCGCCGCGCTGCCGCAGACGACGAAGCTGCGCCATCTCCTCCGGGTCGGCCCTGCGCCCGCCGGCGCGCCGGAGCCGGCCGTGGCGCCGGTCGCGTACGAGGACGCCGAGGCGGCCGGGTCCCCGGAGCGCGGCTTCCCGGAGCGCAGCCCCGACGACCTGTTCATCATCTACACCGGCGGCACGACCGGGATGCCCAAGGGCGTCATGTGGCGGGCCGAGGACCTGTTCTTCGCGGGGCTGTTCGGCGGGGAGCCCTCGGGCGAGCCGGTGAAGCGGCCGGAAGAGCTGGCCGAGCGGGTCGCGGCGCGCGGCGCCGGACTCACCTTCTTCCCCGCTCCCCCGCTGATGCACGGCACGTCGACGCTCACCTCGTTCATCGCCTTCAACTACGGCCAGCGGGTGGTCATCCACCGCAAGTACGCCCCCGAGGAGGTGCTGCGCACCATAGAGAAGGAGAAGGTGTCGAGCGTCTCGCTGGTCGGCGACGCGATGCTGCGGCCGCTGATCGACGCCCTGAACGGCCCGCTCAAGGGGACGGACCTGTCATCGCTGTTCAGCGTCTCCTCCTCGGGGGCGATCATGTCGGAGACCGTCCGCGCCGAGTTCCAGCGCCTGGTGCCGGGAGTCCTGCTGCTGAACAACTTCGGCTCGTCCGAGTCCGGTTCCAACGGGCGGGCGACGGACGACTCGGGCCCGGAGAAGGGGTTCCGGCTCCAGGTCAACGACCGTACGCAGGTGGTGGACCCGGTGACGCACGAGCCGGTGGCCGTCGGCGTCCCCGGGCGTCTCGCGCAGCGCGGGCACGTGCCCCTCGGCTACTACAACGACCCCGTGAAGACGGCGGAGACCTTCTTCCGGAAGGGCGCCGAGCGCTGGGTGCTGCTCGGCGACATGGCGACGGTCGACGAGGAGGGCATCGTCACCGTGCTGGGGCGCGGCTCGCAGTGCATCAACAGCGGCGGGGAGAAGGTCTACCCGGAGGAGGTCGAGCAGGCGCTGAAGTCGCACCCGGACGTGTACGACGCCCTGGTGGCCGGCGTCCCGGACGCGACGTGGGGCAGCCACGTGGCCGCGGTGGTGCAGGTGCGGGAAGGCGCGCCGGAGCCGACGCTGGAGGAGATCCAGCGCCACTGCCGGACGCGGCTGGCCGGCTACAAGATCCCGCGCCAGCTGGTGATCACACCGGCGGTGCAGCGCTCCCCCAGCGGGAAGGCGGACTACCGCTGGGCGAAGGCGGTGGCGACGGAGGCCGACGCGGGGGCGTGACCGCCGCCCGGACCCGAGGGCCGCCGCCGGGCCGCGGGCTCAGGCCCTCCAGCGGGGGGCCTCGTCGTCCGGGGTGTCGGGACTCGCGAAGTGGAACGGTACTCGGAGGCGGGCGGCCAGGGCCTCTCCGGCGCGCTCGGCAACCACCGCCGACGGATGCCGCGCACCGCGGTCCGCCCCCTCCCCCAGGTGCCGTTCGGCCGCACCCCAGGGGATGGTGGCCAGCACGTGCTCGGCGTCGGGGTCCTCGGCCACGGCCAGCAGGACGACGAACCAGTCGTGGACGGTGTCCCCGTCCCAGATCGCCTCGATCGCCACGACACGGCCGACGACACCGTCGGCGCGAAGTGCCAGCGACTCGGGGTCGAGGGGGCTGTCCGGCTCGCGGGCGACCCTGTCGCCGTAGTGGGCGTAGCGGTCACCGACGATGAGCTGGGCCGTGCCCACCCCCACTCCGTCGCGGACGAAGCCGACGTCCACCAGGACCCGGACCGCCGCGAGCATGGAGTCCTGGAGGACGTACCCGTCGACCTGTTCGCGGATCCCGGCAGGGAGCCCTTCCCACCACGCCGTACGCGCGTCCACGTTCTTCGCGATCGGCTTCCTGGTCATACGGCCCCCGCCCTCGTCCGCCGCGGCCCCCGCCCCGGGACCGCATCCGCGATGCTACGCCGCCGCACGTGCGTGGCGGCGAGGGTCCCGAGCGGGCCTCAAGCGGCCCCCGGCCGGGTCAGGCCCCGGTGGCCAGGAAGCGTTCCACGCGGGCCGCGAACCGGTCGGCGTCGTCGAGCCAGGGGAAGTGCGCGGCGCCGTGCTGGACGTCGGAGGTTCCGCGCGGCAGGAGGCCGGCGAGTGCGGCGGCCACGGCGACGGTCGGGTACCCGTCCAGCTCCCCCGCCAGGACCAGCGTCTCGCCTTCGAAGCGGCGCAGCGCCTCGCGGGTGGCGGGCGGGTCGAACGCCCCGGGGCCGGCGAAGACGAGGGCGGCGGCCTGGTTGCGCTCGCCGTCGCTCGCGGCGAGGTGGGCGCGCGCCCGGTCGTCCCAGCGGCCGTAGGCGAGGACCATCGCCTGGCGCCGGTCCTCCGGGGAGGGGTCGCCGCCGGCCGCCCACAGCCGTTCGTAGGCGGCGATGGCCGTGTCGTAGGGCTCCCGGCCCGCCCGGGACCGGACCGCTGCCAGGCTCTCCTCGGGGGTCGGCCCGAGGTCCACGGCCCATGCGGTCGGGGTGACGAGGACCAGGCGGCGGACGCGTCCGGGGTGCGCGGCGGCGTACAGCAGGGCGAGGTTGCCGGCGGCGGAGTGGGCCAGCACGTCCATGCGTTCCAGGCCCAGGTGCAGGCGGAGCGCCTCGACGTCGGCGACCTGGTGGTCGGCGCGGTACGTGGACTCGTCGGCCGGCGCCGCGGAGTCGCCGGTGCCGCGCAGGTCGAGGAGGATGAGCCGGCGGCCCGCGGAGAGCCCGCCGAGGTCCCCCAGGTAGCGGGAGGCCCGCATGGCGCCGCCGGGGAGGCAGACGAGCGGTTCGCCCTCGCCCTCCACGTGGTAGGCGAGTTCGGTTCCGTCATAGGTGGTGAATACAGGCATGCGGGCCATCAGATCAGACGATCACTCGTTCGAGTCATTGATTTACCCGGCGGGGTCCGGCAATCTACCGAATGAACGTTCGGTTGGCCTGTGGCGGTACGACTCTCGACGACGGCGTCGATGACGATGGCGATGAGGTGGCGGCGATGACGGCGCGTGCAGATCTTGAGGACCTCGGGGATGTCCAGGACGAGGGCGAGCGGCTGAGCCCCGACGAGCTCGCGGCGCTCCAGCTGAAGCGGCTGCGGGCGACCCTGCACCGGGCCTACGACCGCGTGGCCTTCTACCGGCAGGCGTTCGACAAGGCGGGTGTCCATCCCGACGACTGCCGTTCGCTGGCCGACCTGTCCCTCTTCCCGCTCACCACCAAGGCGGACCTGCGGGACCAGTACCCCTTCGGGATGTTCGCCGTGCCGCGCGCGGACGTGCGCCGCATCCACGCCTCCAGCGGCACCACGGGCCGCCCGACGGTGGTGGGATACACCGACGGGGACCTGGCCACCTGGGCCGATGTCGTGGCCCGGTCGCTGCGCGCGGCCGGCGCCCGGCCGGGGCACATCGTGCACGTCGCGTACGGGTACGGCCTGTTCACCGGGGGCCTGGGCGCCCACTACGGGGCGGAGCGGCTGGGGTGCACGGTGGTGCCCGCCTCCGGGGGCATGACGGACCGCCAGGTCAGGCTGATCCAGGACTTCCGCCCCGAGGTCATCATGGTGACCCCCTCCTACATGCTCACCCTGCTGGACGAGATGGAGCGCCAGGGCATCGACCCGCGCCGGACCTCGCTGCGCACCGGCGTCTTCGGCGCCGAGCCCTGGACCGAGGAGATGCGGCGGGAGATCGAGGACCGGCTGGACATCGACGCCGTGGACATATACGGCCTGTCCGAGGTGATCGGACCGGGCGTGGCGCAGGAGTTCGCCTCGCACAAGGACGGCCTGCACATCTGGGAGGACCACTTCTACCCCGAGGTCGTCGATCCGCTGACCGGGGCGGTGCTGCCGGACGGGCAGCCCGGGGAGCTGGTGTTCACCTCCCTCACCAAGGAGGCCATGCCGGTCATCCGCTACCGCACCCGGGACCTGACGCGACTGCTGCCGGGGACGGCCCGGCCGGCCTTCCGCCGGATGGAGAAGGTGACCGGCCGCAGCGACGACATGATCATCCTGCGCGGGGTGAACCTCTACCCGACCCAGATCGAGGAGATACTCCTGCGCATCCCGGGCCTCGCCCCGCACTTCCAGCTGCGGCTGACCCGGGAGGGCCGTCTCGACGCGCTCACCGTGCGGGTGGAGGCGCGCCGGGAGGCCGGCTCCGAGAGGCGGCGGGCGGCGGCCGCGGAGCTGGTGCGGGCGGTCAAGGAGTCCGTGGGCGTGTCCGTCGCCGTCGAGGTGGTGGAACCGGAGAGCCTGGAGCGCTCGGTCGGCAAGATCAAGCGGGTTCGGGACCTCCGGGAGCCGCACTCCTCCTGAGCGGGCCGGTCCACACCGGCGGGCGGTCGAAACCACCCGTTCGGGCCCATTCCGGCACCGCTTCCGGGAGCGGCCGGGCCCGTCCGGGTAGGGGATCAAGTGTGACCTCGACCCTCCGGCGCCTCCACGACCGGCTCCTGGGCTCCCCGGCCGGCCTGGCCTGGAGCCGCGGCCGGGAGATCGAGCTGATGCACCGGGCGATGGGCTTCGCCGCCCTGGGCTTCCTCACCCTGGTGCCGCTGCTGGTGGTCGTGGCGGCGGCCGCGCCCGGCAGCGGTTCCAACTTCGGCCGCTGGCTGGGCCAGGCCCTCGGGGTGACGGCGTCCTCGCGGGCCCGGGTGGAGATGCTGTTCGGGGCGGCGGACCTGGCGCTGGAGCGGACCACCGCCTTCGGCCTGGCGGCCCTCGCGGTGTTCGGGCTGACCTTCGGCTCCGCCGTGCAGACCGGCTACGAGAAGGTGTGGGACCTGCCCACGGCCCGCTGGCACACCATGTGGCGGCACGTCGTGTGGCTGGCGCTGCTGGTCTGCTACCTCGGGCTGCTGGTGGGGATCCCCGCCCCGGACGACAGCGTGGCGGGCACCGTGGTGGGGACCTTCAGCGACACCGTCGGGACCTGCCTGTTCTTCTGGAGCTCCGGGCGGCTCCTGCTGGGCGGCCGGGTCCGCTGGCGGGCGCTGCTGCCCGGCGCGGTGGCGACGAGCCTCGGGCTGCTGGGCCTGCGCGTCTTCTCCCAGCTGGTGTTCTCCCCGCTGATCGCCTCGAACGCCGTCACCTACGGGCCGTTCGGGACGCTGCTGGTGGTGCAGTCCTGGCTCGTCGGCGTCGGCTTCGTGGTCTACGGCGGGGCCATGGTCGGCCGCCTCGTCCACGAGCACCTGACCCTGCGCCGGCTGCGCGCGGACGGGGTCCTGCCGCCCGCGGACGGGCACGGGGAGGGCCACGGGGAGGGACACGGGCACGCCGGCGGTCCCGGGCGGCAGTGACGGGCCGGCGGTGCCTCGGGCGGCGGTGCCTCAGCCGGTCCCGAAGCGGTCGCGGAGTTCGCGCTTGAGGATCTTGCCGCTGGCGTTGCGCGGCAGGACGTCCACGAACAGCACCCGCTTGGGCGCCTTGAAGTGCGCCAGCCGCTCCCGGGCGTAGGCCATCAGCTCCGCCTCGGTGACCTCCCCGCGGGGCACGACCACCGCCGTGACGGCCTCGATCCACCTCTCGTCGGGCAGCCCGACCACCGCCGCCTCGGCCACCCCGGGGTGGGTGTAGAGCACGTCCTCCACCTGCCGGGACGCCACCAGCACCCCGCCCGAGTTGATGACGTCCTTCACCCGGTCGACGACGGTGAAGTACCCGTCGGCGTCCCGTACCGCCAGGTCGCCGGAGCGGAACCAGCCGTCCCGGAAGGCCTTCCGGGTGGCCCCGGGGTCGTTCCAGTAGCCCAGGCAGAGCTGCGGGGAACGGTAGACGACCTCCCCCGCCGTGCCGTCGGGGACGTCCGCGCCCTCCTCGTCCACGACCCGGGCCTCCACGTGCCGCACGGGCCGCCCGCACGACTCCATCCGCCCCTCGTGCTCCCCGGGCCCCAGGACGGTGGCCAGCGGGCCGATCTCGCTCTGCCCGAAGCAGTTGTAGAAGCCCAGCCCTGGCAGCCGGGCCCGGAGCCGTTCCAGGACCGGGACCGGCATGACCGAGGCCCCGTAGTAGGCCTTGCGCAGGGCGCCGAGCTCCCGCTGCCCGAACTGCGGGTGGTTGGCCAGCGCGATCCACACCGTGGGCGGCGCGAAGAGGCTGTCGGCCCGGCCGGCCTCCACCAGGTCGAAGACCTCCTCGGCGACCGGCGCGTCCAGGATCGTGTTCTGCGCGCCGACCGCCAGGTAGGGCAGCAGGAAGACGTGCATCTGCGCCGAGTGGTACAGCGGCAGCGAGTGGACGGGCCGGTCGGCCTCCCCCAGGTCCAGGGCCTCGATCGCGCTCTCGTACTCGTGGGCCAGCGCCCGGTGGGTCATCATCGCGCCCTTGGGCAGGGCCGTGGTGCCCGAGGTGTAGAGGAGCTGCACGACGGCGTCCGGATCGCCGGCGGGCTCGTACGCCAGCGGCTCGGACAGCTCGGACAGGAAGGACCCCGGCGCGTCGCGCAGCGCCCGTACGGGGTGGCCGTCGGGGACCCGCGCCGTCAGGTCCGGGTCGGCGAGGACCAGGGCGCCGGCGCAGTCGCCGAGGATGTGCGCGAGGTCCTCGCCGGTGAGGTTCTGGTTGACGGGGACGTGGGTGAGGCCGGCCCGGGCGCAGGCGAGGAACGCGATCAGGTAGGCGTCGGAGTTGTGCGCGAAGGCCGCGACCCGGTCCCCCGCGGCCAGCCCGTACCGCTGCCTCAGCACGGCCGCGCCGGTGGAGACGGCCGTGTCGAGTTCCCCGTACGTCCAGCTCCGCTCCCGGTAGCGGATGGCGACCCGGTCGGGGGCGCGCCGTGCGCTGTCCCGTACGAGCCCGTCGACCGTCTTGTTCCGCACTGCCGTCATGGGCGCGATCCTCGCCCCGGCGCGCTCCCCGGTCAATATCGCCGCGCCCGCTACGGGCTGACGGCGAGGAAGAGGTAGGCGGCGAGCAGGACGAGGTGGACGCCGCCCTGGAGCAGGGTGGCGCGGCCCGGGACGATCGTCAGGGCGCCGACGACCACGGTCAGGGCGAGCAGCACCATGTGGAGCGGCGCGAGGCCCAGCACCAGCGGACCGGTCAGCCAGACGGAGGCGAGGGCGATGGCGGGGATGGTCAGGCCGATGCTGGCGATGGCGGAGCCGTAGGCCAGGTTGAGGCTGGTCTGGACGCGGTTGCGGCGGGCGGCCCGGACGGCGGCGAGGGTCTCGGGGGCCAGCACCAGCAGGGCGATGATCACGCCGACGACGGCGTGCGGCAGTCCGGCGTCGGAGACGCCCTTCTCGATGGTCGGGGAGACGGCCTTGGCGTTGCCGACGACCGCGACGAGGGCGACGAAGAGCAGGCCGAGGCTGATGAGGGCGGCTCGGGCGGTGGGGGGTTCGGCGTGGTCGTCGTCGCCGTTGCCGGAGCCCGGGCCGGTGCTCCCGGTGTCCACGGGCAGGAAGTAGTCGCGGTGGCGGACCGTCTGGACGGCGATGAACAGCCCGTAGAGGGCGAGGGAGGCGACGGCGGCGAAGGTCAGCTGGGCGGAGGAGAACTCGGGGCCGGGCTTGCTGGTGGTGAAGGTCGGCAGCACCAGGCTCAGCACGGCCAGGGTCGCTACGGTGGCCAGGGCGGCTCCGGAGCCTTCGGCGTTGAAGACGGCGACCCGGTTGCGCAGGGCGCCCACGAGCAGGGACAGGCCGACGATGCCGTTGCAGGTGATCATCACGGCGGCGAAGACGGTGTCCCGGGCGAGGGAGGTGGTCTTGTCGCCGCCATCGGCCATCAGGGTGACGATCAGGGCCACTTCGATGACGGTGACGGCGACGGCGAGGACCAGCGAGCCGAAGGGTTCGCCGACCCGGTGGGCGACGACCTCGGCGTGGTGCACGGCCGCGAGGACCGCCCCCGCGAGGCAGAGGGCGACCAGGGCCACGGCGAAGCCGGGCAGGTCGCGCCCCCAGCTGAACACGAGCGCGACGAGCGCCACCACGGGGACCAGGAGGGTCCAGTCGGTCAGGGGGGATCTGCGCGTTGCCGTACTCATGCCCCCACGCTGCCACGGGCCGTGGTCCGCCGCGCGACCGCCGGCACGGGCCGGCCGCGGCCCCTGCGCGGGGGCCGCGGCCGGTCGACGCCAAGTCGGGCGGACTACCAGTAGATGACGGCGTACCCGCCGCCGCTGCCGATCGACGTCCCTCCCCGGCCGCCGGACGCGGTGCCACTGCCACCGCCCGCAGCACCGAACCCGCCGGTGGCGGCGTCCTCGGGCAGGGCGATGATCCCGTCCACGGCACCACCGCCGAAGTTGTCGACCGCGGACTTCCCGGTCCTGGTCACGCCGCCGGTGCGGCAGGTGGCCGTGCCGCCGGTGCCGGGCGTGCCGTCCGCTCCGTCGACGGTGGTCCCGCCACCGCCGCCACCGCCGCCGCCACCACCGCCGGCGGTGACCACGATGTCGCCCTGGGGCGAGGCCAGCGTGGTGGCGGTGCCCGCCGTGCCCGGGTTGCCTGCGGCGCCGGGGCCTCCGCTCGTGCCACCGGCGCCTCCGGTACCGCCGGTGCCGCCGTCGCCGAGGACGACCACGTACGACTGCCCCGGCTTCACCGGGACGGCGCACCACGCGAGGCCGCCACCGCCGCCGCCACCACCGGTGCCACCGGAACCGACGTTGGTGCCGCTGCCGCCGCCACCGCCACCGCCGCCACCGCCGCCGGCACCCCAGGCCTGGATGAACACCGAGGTGACGCCGGGCGGGGGATAGAAGGTCCCGTCGTTGGTGAACTCCTGCACTCCGTGCAGCGGGTACTTCGGCTTCGGCTTCGGCCGCGGCTCCTCGGCCCCGGGGGGCGGACCGTCCTCGCTGCGGGGGTGTTCGCCCCGGGAGGGGTCGTCCTGGCCCGGCGGCGGTTCCAGCAGGCTCCGGATGTCGGCGACACGGGGCGCGCGGTCGCCGTCCGCCAGGGCCGGCGGGGACAGGACCAGCAGCTGGCCGGTGACGGCCGCCGCCGTGAGGGCCGCGACGCCCAGGGCCCGGCACCGGGAGCGGCGGCAGGTGGTACTCGCGTTCATGACTTCCTTATCTCCCCGGCCGCGCACGGCCGGAGGAGTGCGTGAGAGTGGCAGGGGAAACCGGACGCGAAGGTCCGCCCCTCCATCTCACCGGTGCCCTCGCACACCCGCCGCAGGCGCCGCCGCCCCTTCCCCCGACCGGCCCCCTGGGTTGCACCGGTCGGACCACGCGGTCATACGACCTGGTCGCGGCCCTCCCAGTAGGGGTCGCGCAGCCGGCGCTTGTAGAGCTTGCCGTTGGGGTCGCGGGGCATCGTCCCGATGAAGTCGACGGACTTGGGCCGCTTGTAGCCGGCGAGCCGCCGTTCGCAGTGGTGCAGGATCTCGGCGGCCAGCGCGTCGCCCGCCTCGAAGCCCTCGGCGGGTTCGATGACGGCCTTGACCTCCTCGCCCCAGGAATCGTGGGGTATGCCGAAGGCGGCGGCGTCGGCGACGGCCGGGTGGGTGAGCAGGGCGGACTCGATCTCGGCCGGGTAGATGTTCACCCCGCCCGAGATGATCATGTCGATCTTGCGGTCGCGGAGGAAGAGGTACCCCTCCTCGTCGAGCAGGCCGAGGTCGCCGACGGTGAAGAAGTCCCCGATGCGGTTCTTGCGGGTCTTGCCCTCGTCCTTGTGGTAACTGAAGCCGCCGGTGTTCATCTTGATGTAGACGGTGCCCAGTTCCCCGGCGGGCAGCCGGTTGCCGTCGTCGTCGAAGACCGCGAGCTCGCTGATGGGCCAGGCCCGGCCGACCGTGCCCGGCTTCTTCAGCCAGTCCTCGGCGGTGGCGAAGGCCCCGCCGCCCTCGCTGGCCGCGTAGTACTCCTCCACGCACCGGCCCCACCAGTCGATCATCGCCCGTTTGACGTGGTCGGGGCAGGGGGCGGCGCCGTGGATGGCGTGCCGCATCGAGGAGACGTCGTAGGCGTCCTTCGTCTCCTGCGGGAGCGCGAGGAGGCGGTGGAACTGGGTGGGGACCATGTGCGTGTGGGTGCAGGCGTGGCGGTCGATCAGGCGCAGCATCTCCTCCGGCCCCCACTTGTCCATCAGCACCAGCGGGTGCCCGATGTGCAGGGACGCGCCGGCGAACTGGAGCACGGCCGTGTGGTAGAGCGGCGAGCAGACCAGGTGGACGTTGCCGTCGGCGGGTCGGATGCCGAAGATGCCGAGGAATCCGCCGAGGTACGTCTCCTCCGGGAGCTTGCCGGGCAGCGGGCGGCGGATGCCGCGGGGGCGGCCGGTGGTGCCGGAGGTGTAGTTCATGACCCAGCCGAGGGTGCGGTCGGCGGGCGGTTCGCCGCTCTGCCCGTCGAGGAGTCCGGCGTACGGGCGGAAGCCGGGGACCGCTCCGACGGCGTAGCGCCGGCCGGGGTCGAGCCCGGCCTCCTCGGCGGCGGCGGTGGCGGCGTCGGCGAAGCGCTCGTGGGCGATGAGGACCTTGGCGCCGGAGTCGGAGACGATCCAGGCGATCTCGGGGCCGACGAGGTGGTGGTTGACGGGGACCAGGTAGAAGCCGGCCTGGGAGGCGGCGAGGTAGGCGGTGAAGAACTCGACGCCGTTGGGCAGGACGACGGCGAAGGCGTCCCCCTTCTCCAGTCCGGCGGCGCGCAGGCCGTGGACGAGGCGGTTGACGTCGGCGTGCAGCCGGCCGGCGGACCACTCCTCGCCCTCGGGGGTGACGAGGACGGTGCGGGCGGGGTCGGCGGCGGCCTGCGCCCAGAAGCCGTTGGGGAGCTGGTCACTCATGCGGGTCACACCTCTCGGGACCGGCCGGCGATACGGGTGATGCGGTCGATGGCGCGCTCGAAGCCGCTCGTGAGCTCGTCGAACACGGCCTGGACGCTGCGTTCGCTGTTCATCCGGCCGACGATCTGGCCCACGGGGGTGCCGAGCAGCGGCTGGACCTCGTACTTCTGGATCCGGGAGACGGCCTCGGCGACGAGCAGGCCCTGGAGCGGCATGGGGAGGGCGCCGGGCCCCTCCGGGTCGTCCCAGGCGTCGGTCCACTCGGTGCGCAGCTGGCGGGCGGGTTTGCCGGTGAGGGCGCGGGAGCGGACGGTGTCGCCGGAGCCGGCGGCGAGGAGCTTCTCGGTGAGGGCGCGGGAGTGCAGGTCGGCCTCGGTGGTGGTGAGCCAGAGGGAGCCGAGCCAGACGCCCTGGGCGCCGAGGGCGAGTCCGGCGGCGATCTGCTCGCCGCCGCCGATGCCGCCGGCGGCGAGGACGGGGAGCGGGGCGACGGCTTCGGCGATCTCGGGGACGAGGACCATGGTGGCGATGTCGCCGGTGTGGCCGCCGGCCTCGTAGCCCTGGGCGACGACGACGTCGATGCCGGCCTCGGCGTGGCGGCGGGCGTGTTTGGCGCTGCCGGCGAGGGCGGCGACGAGGACGCCGTTGTCGTGGGCGCGGGCGATGACGTCGGCGGGCGGGGAACCGAGGGCGTTCGCCAGGAGTTTGACGGGGTAGTCGAAGGCGACGTCGAGCTGGTCGCGGGCGACCCGCTCCATCCAGCCGGTGATCCGCCAGCCGGAGGCCTCGCCGTCGGGGAGTTCGGGTACGTGGTGCTTGGCGAGGGTGTCGCGGACGAAGGCGCGGTGTCCGGCGGGGATCATCGCCTCGATGTCGGCCTCGCTGACGCCGTCGACGGCCTTCTTGGCGGGCATGACGACGTCGAGGCCGTAGGGCTTGCCGCCGGTGTGCTCCTGCATCCAGTCGAGGTCGCGCCGGAGGTCGTCGGGAGCGGTGTAGCGGACGGCGCCGAGCACGCCGAATCCGCCCGCGCGGGTGATGGCCGCGGCGACCGCCGGGAAGGGCGTGAAGCCGAAGATGGCGTGCTCGACTCCCAGTTTCTTGCTCAGCTCCGTCTCCATGGGCGTGAGGATGCCGCAGGGTGGCGGCCGAGGGAAGAGATTTTCTGATGCAGTGTCAGATTCTTGCGGGCGGGCCGGTGCGGAGGGTCCCCGGCGGGCGGGCAGAAACCCAGTAGCGTTCCGGGGCGGACAGGAGGGCCGGTCATGGTGGAGGCGACGGGGGCGGAGACAGGGGCGGAGGAGCCCGGGGCGGATGCCGGGCACGGCCGGCAGGCCCCGCCCGCAAGCGCGGGCGGGGGGCTGAGCCGCAGGCGGCTCGGGGCGCGGCTGCTGGCGCTGGGCGGGGTGCTCGTGCTGCACGCGGCGCTGCCGGGGCCGCCCGCGGGCGCGGCCGAGCGGCGGGCCCTGCAGGGGCTGCGGCTGCGGTACGGGTCGGCGCGGCAGGCCGGGCTGCTGGAGGGGCACCTGGAGGGGGTCGCGGAGGAGGCCCGGCGCTTCCTCGGGCCCTCCCCCGAGCACCCGTACTACGCCGGGGCCGTGGTGCTGGCGGGGCGCGGCCGGACCGTCGCCCTGCACCGGGCGATGGGGTACGCGGTGCGGTACGCCGACTACGACGGCCGCGCCGACCGGCCGGCGGAGTTCCCGGCGGCCGAGCGGATCGCCATGGCCGAGGACACCGTCTTCGACCTGGCCTCCCTCAGCAAGCTGTTCACCTCCATCCTGGCGGTGCAGCAGATGGAGCGGGGCCGGCTGGAGCTGGAGGCGCCGGTGGACCGGTACCTGCCGGAGTTCACCGGGGGCGGCAAGGAGCAGGTCACGGTCCGCCAGCTGCTCACGCACACCTCGGGGCTGCGCTCGTGGGCGCCGTTCTACCAGGAGTCCACCCGGGAGGGGCAGTTGCGGCTGCTGTGGTCGGTGCGGCCGCAGGACACCCCGGGCACGGTGTACCGCTACTCGGACCTGAACCTGATCGCGCTCCAGCTGCTCCTGGAACGGATCACCGGCCGCACTCTGGACGTCCTGCTCCGCGACGAGATCACCGCTCCGCTCGGGATGCACCGCACTCGCTACAACCCGCCCCTCTCCTGGCGCCGCGTCACCGCCGCCACCGAGGTGCAGCGCCCGCCCTGGTCGGGCCTGGACCGGGGGCTGGTGTGGGGCGCGGTCCACGACGAGAACGCGTACGCCCTCGGCGGGGTCGCGGGCCACGCGGGCGTGTTCGGCACCGCCTGGGACCTCGCGGTCCTCTCCCGCGCCCTGCTCGACGGCGGGGTCTACGCGGGCCGGCGCATCCTGCGCCCCGCCTCCGTCGAGCTGCTCTTCACCGACTACAACACCGCCTTCCCCGGTGACGACCACGGCCTCGGCTTCGAGCTCTACCAGCACTGGTACATGGGCGCCCTGGCCACCCCGCACTCCGCCGGGCACACCGGCTTCACCGGCACCTCCCTGGTGCTGGACCCCTCCACCGACTCCTTCCTGGTCCTGCTCGGCAACTCCGTCCACCCCGTGCGGACCTGGCGGGCCGGCAGCGCGCCCCGGGTCGCCACCGGCAACCGCTTCGCCCGGGCCGTGCCGGTGCGTACGAAGCACGGTGGCGCGGCCTGGTTCTCCGGCATGGAGACCGGCGGCTCGGGCACCCTCACCCTGCCTCCGCTGACCCCCGCGACGGCGCGCGCCCGGCTGCGCTGCGCGGTGTGGTGGGACACGGTGCCCGGCGCGGGGGCCTTCCACCTGGAGGCCTCCGCGGACGGGACCGCCTGGGAGCCCGTCCCGTTCAGCACGGTGCGCAGTACCGGCGGCGCCCCGGAGGAGTGGCCGGCGGGCTCGGCCGGCGGCTGGTCGGGCCGCGTCTGGCACCTCCTCGAAGCCCCGCTGCCCGCCTGGTCGCAGGGCCGCGAGGTCCGGCTCCGCTTCCGCCACGCCTCGACCGGCCGTTACGTGGGGCGCGGGGTGTACGTGGACGTGCTGCGGGTCGCCGAGCCGGCCCGGCTGCTGTTCTCGGAGGACCGTCCGGCGGACGCGTCCCGCGTCGAGGCCGCGGGCTGGACCCGCTCGGCGGACTGACCGGCTTCAGGCGGCCCGGCCCTCCAGCCGGTCCCGGAGCTCCTCCAGGTCGGTGAGGAACCAGGTCTGGCTGCCGCGGTTGCATTCGCGGACGAAGTCACGCAGGGCCTCGCTGCCGTCCGTGTGGCGGGAGATGTCGCCGAGGACGACGAGGCCGACGCGGTAGGTGACGAACTTCTGGACGACGTCCCCGGCGATCCGGGTGCGCAGCCGGAAGAAGTCCTCGGCGAAGCGTCCGGCCGGCACGACCACCCACCGGGCGCCCTGCCAGGCGGCGTTGCCCACCAGGTCGAGGACGTCCCGTTCGCCCCCGATCCGCTCGCCGTCGGGGGCGCACATCAGAACGGGCACGTCGTGGATGGTCTGCAGGATGCTCATGCCGACCGACGCTAGGTCCTGTCCGGGCCCGGGTCGACCCGTTTTCGGGCGGCCCGGGTGCTACGCCCCCGCGCGTCGGTCCCGGTAGAGGTCGCGGAGCAGGGCGATCTCGGCGCCGTGGTGGAGGACCTCCTGGTTGACCCACCACGCGATCTCGACGAACGGCTCCTCCGCGTCGCCGCCGTGCGGGTAGGTGCAGTACCCCACGGTGTCGAGCGCGGCCTCGTCGACGCTCAGCAGTGCCCCGCGCCAGGCGTCGGCGGCCTTCGCGAAGGCGGCGACGGCTCCGTCGGCGTCGCCGGTGACGGGGTGGTCGTCACGGGTGAGGCTGCGGGTGCCGGCCGTGTGGTCGGCGCGCAGGGTCAGCATCTCCGTGAGGTGGCTCAGGCGCCAGGCGAGGGTGGTGAAGGGCGGCGGCCAGGGGTGCGGGTAGGTGGCTGCGTCGCGGCCCCACGCGCCGTCGGGGGCGCCGGCCAGGAGCGTCGCGCGGGCCCCCGGGCCCCGCGTGCGCGGCCGCACCGACCAGCAGTCCGCCACCGGTTCCCAGAGGTACTCCTCGTCGGTCAGGGGCACCACCCGGGTGTCGGTGCCGTCGCCGCTGTCCATCACGGGACCCGCCAGCCGGCCGGTCAGCCGGGCGGCCGCGAAGTCGAACTGCCGTATCAGCGGGACGAGTCGGGGCGCGTCGCTCACTGCCCCTCCCGGATCAGGCAGAAGGGGTGGCCCGCCGGGTCGGCGTAGACGCGCCAGCCCTCGGCGTCGCGGGTGTCGTCGAGCAGCGCGGCGCCGAGGGCGAGCACCTGCTCCTGGGCGCGGCCGAGGTCGGCGACGGCGAGGTCCAGGTGGGCCTGCTGGGGGTGGGCGGGGTCGGGCCACTTCGGCGGGCGGTGGTCGGTGACCTGCTGGAAGCAGAGGACGGCCCCGGAGGGGGTGTGGAGCGTGGCCCAGTGGGCGTCCAGGGTCCAGCGCCGGTCGGGCCGGTTGACCTCGCCGCCGAGCAACTGCCCGTAGAACTCGGCGAGATTGAGCGGTTCGGGACAGTCGAGTACCACGCACTGCAGTTCGGCGATCATGCCGGGATCCTAGGGGATGGCCGGTCGCGGGTCAGGCGAGATTTTGCGGACGTCCCTAGGCCCGGGCGAGTGCGGCGTCGAGCATCCGGCGGGCGGCGGCGGTCAGTTCGGCCTGGTCCGGGGCCGGGCGGGAGTGGGCGAGGGCGCCCGCCAGGCGGTCGTAGAGCAGGCCGTCGGTCCAGGCGGCCAGGAGTTCGGCGGACTCGGCGGGGCGGGGTGCGCCGAGGGCCGCGAGGACGGCGGCCGCGCGGGCGCGGGCGGCGAGGCCCGCCTGACGGAGCGCCGGCTCCAGTTCCGGGTTGCGGGCGGCCTCCAGGCTGAGTTCGAAGCGGGCCAGCTGCCGTTCGCGCCCCCGCGTCAGCCACTCGTGCAGCAGCGCCCCGAGCATCCGTGCGGCGGCGTCCCGGTCCGCCGGGGCCGGCGGGGGGCCGGCAGCTCCTTCGCCGTCGAGGTCGGCGAGGTCCAGTTCGGCCAGCCGCCGGTAGCAGGCGCCGATGAGCGCGGTCCGGGTGCGGAAGTAGTACGAGGTGCTGCCCGCCGGGAGCGCGGCGGCGCCGTCGACGGCCCGGTGCGTGAGGCCCCGCAGGCCGCCGGCCGCGACGAGGGCGATGGCCGTGTCCGCGATGAGCGTCCGGCGGTCGGCGGCGGGGGGCGGGGTTTCCGGGGTGGACATGCCCCCACTCTACAGCTGTAGAGTGCAGAGCGAACGACCCTCTACAGACGTAGAGGGTCCCTCGATCAGCAGGAGGCCGTGCCATGCCCGAAACCCAGCGCCACGCCGTCGTCGCCGGTGCCGGGATCGGCGGTCTGACCGCCGCCCTGGCCCTGCACCGCCAGGGGTGGCGGGTCACCGTGTGCGAGCGGGCGGCCGCCCCGACCGCCGTCGGCGCGGGCATCGTCCTCGCCCCCAACGCCCTGCGCGCGTTCGACGCGATCGGCTTCGACGCCACCCGCGCGGCGGGCCGCGCCGTCCCGGCCTCGATGGGCGTGCGCCGCCCCGGCGGCAGCCGGCTGACCCGCGCCGACACCGCCGCGCTCGCCGCCCGCTACGGCCGGCCCCCGCTCGCCGTCCACCGCGCGGACCTCACCGCCGCGCTCGCGGCGGCGCTGCCCGACGGCGCCCTGCTGTACGGGGCGGCGGTCACCGCCGTCGAGGAGGACGGCGGCCGCGCGGTGGCCCGTACCGCCGCCGGGGACTTCGACGCCGACGCCGTCATAGCGGCCGACGGCATCCACAGCCCGCTGCGCCGCCGCCGCTTCCCGGAACACCCGGGCCTGCACTACAGCGGGGAGACCGCCTGGCGGACCGTGCTCCCGTCGGGCCCGGCCACCGAAGCGGCCGAGACCTGGGGCCGGGGCGAACGCTTCGGGACGGTCCCGCTCGCCGACGGGCGGGTCTACCTGTACGCCACCGCCGTCGTCCCCGAGGGGTACCGGCCCGCGGACGTCCGCACCGAGCTGCTGCGGCGGTTCGGGACCTGGCACGACCCGATCCCCGCCCTGCTGGACCGGATCGACCCGGGGACCGTGCTCCAGCACGACCTGTACGACCTGGCCGCACCGCTCCCCCGGCTGCACGACGGCCGCACCGCGTGGATCGGGGACGCCGCGCACGCCATGACGCCCAACCTCGGCCAGGGCGGCTGCCAGGCCGTCGAGGACGCCGTCGTCCTGGCGCACCTGCTCCGCGGCCCCGACGTACCCGCCGCCCTCGCCGCCTACACCCGGGCCAGGCTCGCCCGTACCGACGCCATCCGGATCCGGGCCCGCCGGATGGGCCGGGTGGCCGCCCTCACCCACCCGCTGGCCGTGGCCGCCCGCGACCTCGCCTTCCGGGCCACCCCCGCGAGCGCGACCCGGCGCGCGCTCGACGACCTCTTCGACGGATTCACCCTTCCGGGCGAGCCGGCCGGGAATGCGGGCCGCGGCCCGGGGCGTTGAGGCGGGTCATCGAGGGCTTGGACCGCCACGGACGAAAGCAGGCCGGGATGACGACCGACATCGACTGGGAGAACCCCGCCGACCCCAAGCCGGGGAGCTGGCAGCGGGACCACGTCAGGCTGTACGTGGAGTCCGGCGGCGCCGAGGGCCAGTTCTGGCGAGGCACCCAGACCCTGCTGCTGACCACGGTGGGCCGGGTCTCCGGCAACCCGGTCCGCACGCCCCTGATCTACGGCGAGGCCGGGGGCCGCTACCTCGTGGTCGCCTCCAAGGGCGGCGACGCGGACCACCCGCTCTGGTACCGCAACCTGAGCGCGCGCCCCGACGTCCGCATCCAGGTCGGCCCGGAGATCATCCAGGGCAACGCCCGCACCGCGACCGCCGCGGAGCGGGAGGCGTACTGGCCCGTGATGGTCGGGCACTGGC
Source organism: Streptomyces sp. NPDC044002 (assembly GCF_056434525.1). Classification (NCBI taxonomy): domain Bacteria; kingdom Bacillati; phylum Actinomycetota; class Actinomycetes; order Kitasatosporales; family Streptomycetaceae; genus Streptomyces; species Streptomyces sp. NPDC044002. The sequence goes on along the minus strand of NZ_JBWKEZ010000003.1, from coordinate 124,902 downwards.
CCGCGTACGACGACTACCAGGCCAAGACGGACCGCGAGATCCCCGTCGTGGTCATCGAGCCCGTCTGACGGGGCGCCGCCCCAGGCGCCGGGGGCGGCGCTCAGCGCCGCTCCAGGACCGCCATCGCCGCGTTGTGCCCCGGGATGCCGCTGACCCCGCCGCCGCGGACCGCCCCCGCTCCGCACAGCAGGACGTTGCGGTGGGCGGTCTCCACGCCCCAACGCCCCGCCTCCTGCCCGTCCGCGTACGGCCAGGACAGGTCCCGGTGGAAGATGTGCCCGCCGGGCAGCCGCAGTTCGCGCTCCAGGTCCGGCGGGGTCTTGGCCTCGATGCAGGGGCGGCCGTCCCCGTCGAAGGCCAGGCAGTCGGTGAGCGGCTCGGCCAGGTGGGCGTCGAGCTGGGCCAGAGTGGCGGTCAGCAGCACCTCGCGGGCCTGCCGGTTGTCCTTCTCGAAGAGCCGGGCCGGGGTGTGCAGCCCGAAGAGGGTGAGCGTCTGGTAGCCCTGCCCGGCGAGTTCGGGGCCGAGGATCGAGGGGTCGGCCAGCGAGTGGCAGTAGATCTCCGAGGGCGGGACGGACGGCAGTTCCCCGGCGGCCGCCTCACCGTGGGCGCGCCTGAGCTGCTCATACCCCTCGGCGATGTGGAAGGTGCCGCCGAAGGCCTCGCGGGGGTCCGCGGAGGTGTCGCGCAGCCGGGGCAGCCGGCTCAGCAGCATGTTGACCTTGAACTGGGCGCCCTCCGGGGCGGGGCCGCCCTCGGCCGGGTCCTCGCCGAGGAGTTCGGCCAGGGCCCGCGGGGAGGCGTTGACCAGGACGTCGCGCCCGACGACGGCGCCCTCGCCCGTCGCCGTCCGGAAGGTGACCTCGGCCGGGCCGGTCCCGTCGGTGTGGATGCGCAGCGCCTCGTGGCCGGTGGCGATCTCCGCGCCGGCCGCCAGGGCGGCCTCGGCGAGGGCGTCGGTCAGGGCTCCCATGCCCCCGACGGGCACGTCCCAGTCGCCGGTGCCGCCGCCGATGACGTGGTAGAGGAAGCAGCGGTTCTGGACGAGTGAGGGGTCGTCGGCGTCGGCGAAGGTGCCGATCAGGCCGTCGGTGAGGACCACGCCCCGGACCAGGTCGTCGGCGAAGCGCTCCTCCACCGCCCGGCCGAGCGGCTCCTCGAACAGCATCCGCCAGGCCGGCTCGTCGTCGATGCGGGCCCGCAGTTCCGCGCGGGTGGGCAGCGGTTCGGTGAGGGTGGGGAAGACCTTGCGGGCGAGCTTGCCGGTGGTCCCGTAGAAGGCGCGCCAGGCCTCGTACTCCCGGTCGGAGCCGGTCAGTTCCGCGAAGGACCGCCGGGTGCGGTCCTCGCCGCCGCCGACGAGGAGCCCGCCGGGGCGGCCGTCGCGCTCGTAGGGGGTGTACGAGGAGACCGTGCGCCGACGCACCTCGAACCGCAGGCCCAGGTCGCGGACGATCTTCGCGGGGAGCAGCGAGACGAGGTAGGAGTAGCGGGAGAGGCGGGCGTCGACGCCGGCGAAGGGCCGGGTGGAGACGGCGGCGCCGCCGGTGTGGCCGAGCCGTTCGAGGACCAGTACCGAGCGGCCCGCTCCGGCCAGGTAGGCGGCGGCGACGAGGCCGTTGTGGCCGCCTCCCACGATCACCGCGTCGTACACGTCCTGCGCGAAGCCCCGGGAGCCTGAGTTGGCGGTCATGGCTCTTGGTAGCACACCTGGCCGAGCCGCTCCAGACAGTGCGCCTCGTCGGCGTGGGCGAGCACCGTGTCGGGGTGCTCGTCGCCGAGGGAGCGTTCGCGGATGCCGGACAGGTCCCGGTATATGGGCAGCGCCTCGTCCCAGCGGCCGAGCCGGCCGAGGCCCACGGCGAGTTCCCGGCGGCTGACCAGGGTGTCGGGGTGTTCGGCGCCCAGGGCCTTGGCGCGGAGCCGGCCGACCTCGCGGGCCTCGGCGACGGCCTCCTCCCAGCGTTCGAGGCGGCCCAGGTTGACGCCGACGACGTGCCGGGCGCGCAGGGTCTCCGGGTCGCAGGCGCCGTAGGCCCGGGTGCGGTCGCGGACCAGGGACCGGAACAGGTCGAGGGCCTCGGCTGCGCGGCCGGTGCGGCCGAGGGCGATGCCGGTCTCGTAGCGGGCGGCGAGGGCGTCGGGGTGGTCGCGGCCGAGTACGCGCTCCCGTGCGGCGGCGACCTGGCGGAAGCCGGTCAGGGCCTCCTGCCAGCGGCCGAGGCGGCCCAGGGAGTACGCGGCCTCGTAGCGGCTGTGGAGGGTGTCGGCGTGCTCGGCGCCGAGGACGGCGGCGCGGTCGGCGGCCACCTCGGCGGCGGTCGCGTGGGCCTCGGCGTGCCGGCCGAGGGCGCTCAGGGCGCAGGCGAGGCTGTGGCGGCAGCGCAGGGTGTCGGGGTGGAGCGGGCCGGTGGTGCGGACGCGGGCGGCGAGGACGGCGCGGTACATCTCGTACGCCTCCCCGTGCCGGCCGAGGCGTCCCAGTTCGTACGCCTCCTCCTGGCGGGCGGCGAGGGTCTCGGCGTGGTCGGGGCCGAGCACCCGGGCCCGGCCCTGGGCGACGGCCACGTACACGGCGAGGGCCTCCTCGGGCCGGCCGGCGCGGCTGAGGGCGAACGCGCGGGTGTGCCCGGCGGCGAGCGCGTCGGGCTCTCCCGCGGCAGGGGTGCGCGGCGCGAGCCCGTAGGCGGCGGTGAGCCGGGGGTCCTCGGCGGGGGCCGGCCGGGTGATGCGGTGTTCCCCGGAGGCGGAGGCGGCGGCGGAGGCGGAGGCGGCGGCGGAGGCGGAGGCCGAGGCGGCGGCGGAAGCCGAGGCGGAGCCGGCGGCCGGGCGGGCGGCCGTCCAGGAGCCGGTGAGCAGGGCCCACTCCCCGCTGGCGGGGCGGGCGTCCACGCCGGCCTTGCGCCCGGCGGTCATCCCCTCGGCCCAGGCGGGCAGCGGGGGCTGCGCGGCGGGCCGCCCGCCGGGCCCGAACCGGGCCTCGACCAGGCGCCGGTGCAGGTGGCGGGCGTCGCCGGGCCGGTCCTCGGGGCGCTTGGCCAGCAGGTCCAGCACGAGCTGCTCGAAGTAGCCGGGCAGTTCGGGCCGGTGCTCGCGCAGCGGTACGGGCGCGGTGTCGCGGTGGCCGACCAGCACGGACCAGGAGTCGCCGAGGTCGAAGGGCGGGGCACCGGTCGCGATCTCGTAGAGGACGCAGCCGAGGGAGTAGAGGTCGCTGCGGTGGTCGACCTCGCCGCCCGCGATCTGCTCGGGCGACATGTAGTGCGGGGTGCCCATGGCCATGCCGCCGCCGGTCAGCTTGGCGGTGAAGCCGATGTCGTGGGCCAGGCGGGCGATGCCGAAGTCGCAGATCTTCACCGTGCCGTCGGTGAGCCGCATGATGTTGGCGGGCTTGAGGTCCCGGTGGACGACGCCCTGGTCGTGGGTGTAGCCGAGGGCGGCGGCCATCTGTTCGGCGATGTCGAGGACGACGTCGACGGGGAGCGGGCGCGCCTCGTTCTCCTCCATGAGCTGGCTGAGGTTGCGGCCCTCCAGGAGTTCCATGACGAGGTAGAGGGGGCCGCCGGAGGCGCTGTCGTCGCCGAAGTCGTGCACGACGGTGACGCCCCGGTGCTGGAGCGAGGCGGCGACCCGCGCCTCGCGCCGGAAGCGTTCGCGCAGGACCTGGGTGAAGTGGGCGTCCTGTTCGGCGCCGACCGGCTTGAGGCACTTCACGGCGACCTGCCGGCCCAGCGACTCGTCGCGGGCGCGCCACACCTCGCCCATGCCGCCGCGCCCGATCAGATCGAGTGACCGGTACCGGCCCTGGATCAGTCTGGACTCCGCCATGTCTTAAAGCCGCCCCCGTCGTCGTGCCGCGCCCTCCCCGGCCGGTCCAGTATGGCCGCTGATTTTCGCAGTGTGTACGCGGAGGGGCGGCTGCCGGGCCCCAGTCGGCGCATCGCTTTCAAGATGTGACCTGGAGGCAGCTGCCAGCGTAGACCTGCGGGAATGGTGCGCAGCACGCGACCCGTGAGACGCAGGCGGCGGGTGACCGCGCGCGGGGGCGGTGCGGGGCGTCCGTACAGCTGGTGCGCCCAGCCCGGCAGGGTCGCGTAGGCGAGCCCGACGAGGGGTCTCCACAACAGGTTTCGGCCAGGGACGAGGTACGGGGGTACGGGCGGGGCGCGCAGGAAGTCGTCGACGGCGCGGGCGTCGGGCCCGGCGGCGAGGAGGGGGCGGACCTCGTCGAAGTACGCGGCGAGGGCGCCGGCGGTGGCGGGCACGGCCTCCGGGTCGAGTCCGACGAGGCGGGCGCTGGTCCGGTTCTCGTCCACGTACCGGTCGGCCTGGGCGGGGGTGAGGGGGACGCCCGATCGGCGCAGTACGTGCAGGAAGCTGTCGATCTGGGCGCAGTGCACCCACAGCAGCAGGGCGGGGTCGTCGACGGGGAAGGGCTCCCCGGTGTCCGGGTCGGTGGCGGACAGCGCCCGGTGGACGGCGCGGACCCGGGCCCCGGCCCGTTCCGCGGCCCCGGCCGTGCCGTAGGTGAGGGTGCCGACGAAGTCGGCGGTGCGCAGCAGGCGGCCCCAGGCGTCGCCGCGGCCCTGCTCGCCGTCGAAGGCGGTGGAGTTCTGCAGGACGGCGCGGACGGCGCGCGGGTGCAGGGCCTGGAGGTAGAGCGCGCGGACCCCGGCGATCCACATGACCGGGTCGCCGTGGCACTGCCAGGTGACGGACCCGGGGCCGTAGAGCCCGGGGCCGGCGTCCTCCTCGTCGCTCATCGCTGCCTCCCGCCGGGGTTCCTACCCCGGTGGGCGTCAGCTCAGCCGTGAGACGTGGTACTGGCGGATGCGCCAGCCGGCTCCGGTGTGCTGGGCGATGAGCGAGAGGCGGACGGGCAGCGGGGTCCCGGCGGGGTCTCCGGGGGCGGGTGTCCGGAAGGTGACGGTGGCGAAGCCGGCGAGGGCCTCGGCGGCGAGGGGGCGGGAGTGCAGGACCTCGACGGCGGCGGTGGTGCCGGGCGGGACGTTCTCGTAGTAGGTCCGTATCTCCGCGCGGCCGTTCAGCAGCCGGGGGGACAGCCCTTGGAAGAGGGCGTCCTCGGCGAAGAGGGCGACGACGTCGTCCACGCGGCGCCCGTCGAAGGCGGCGCGCCACTCCTCCAGGATGTCCGCCAGTACCCCGTATCCGTTCGACATACGCCCGTTACCTCCGGTTCCATGGTCAATACCTTGTTAAGACACCATGTTGGCAGCCTACGTACCCATACTGGCTACTTTTCCAAGTGCATAATTGGGTCATGCAGGATCATGCAAGGCAGTACCCGGGGGAATGTTGTGAACGTGACGACTCTGCAGAAAAGGGGGGCGGCGTATGCGGTGACGGCCTGACCGTCTACCGCCAGGCCGTGGTGAAGGGGTGTACGCCCAGGGAGGGCGCACCCGCCTGTCTGCTGCGGATGGGGTTGCTGGTCGCCCCGCCGGACGACCCGACCGTCCTCGTGCCCGTGGCACCGGACGTGGCCAAGGCCGAACTGGTCCGGCCCATCGAGGAGTCGCTGGAGCGTCAGCGGCTCGACGCGCACGCCATCGCCGGAAGCTTCGTGCCGGTGGCCGCGATCTACACCGCCGCCAAACGCGAACACACTGGCTGGGCCACCGCGATCGACGGGGAGAAGGTCGTCCACTCCACACTGGCGCACGCGGTCCGCGAGTGCCGGGAGGAGCTGATGACGGTGCAACCGGGCGGCGCGCGCGTCTCCTACGACCTGGACGAACTCGACCACGTCCGCGGCACCGCCCGGCACCGCACCCTCTACCCGCACGCGGTGCGGACCCACGCGTCCACGCTGCGCCACATCGAGCGGCTCACCGAGGCCGGCTGCGAGGTCCGCACCCTCGACCACGTCTTCGACCGCCTCATCGTCATCGACCGTGCCGTCGCCTACGTCCCGGGCCCCGGGGAGGCCCGGACCTCGGTGCTGGAGATCAGGCAGCCCTCCATCGTCTCCTTCCTCGTGCAGGTCTTCGAGGAGGCCTGGGAGCGGGGTTCGACCATCGACCCCGGTGCCTCGCGCACGGTGGAGCCCGACATCGCCGACGAGATCCAGCGGGCCGTGATGCGCCTGCTGGTGGCCGGCTACACGGACGAGGCCATCGCCCGCCGCCTCGGCACCAGCCGGCGGACCGTCGCCGCCCACGTCAGCCGGATCGCCGCCACCCTGCACAGCCGCAGCCGGGCCCAGCTCGGCTACCTCATCGCCACCAGCGGGCTGCTGCCCGTGGACGAGCACGCCGAGACGGACTGCACCCCGCTCTCGGCCTGACCACCGCCCCTTCCGACACCCGCACGCCCGGCCGGGAACCTCCCCGGCCGGGCTCGCCGATCAGGACGCGAGGACCCGGTCCCGGCGCGTGCGCAGCGCCCGTACGCCGGCCACCGCCAGCAGCACCAGGACCAGCAGGGTCGACCAGCCGAGCTGGCCGCGCGCCTCGGGGTCGAAGGCCATCAGCACCAGCACGGCCACGATGCCGGCCGCCGCCAGCCACGACAGGTACGGGAAGCCGCGCATCCGCACCACCAGCAGGTGCGGGGACTCCCGCTCCAGCCGGCGGCGCAGCACCAGGTGGGCGGCCGCGACGGTCAGCCACATGTACAGCATGGAACCGCCCATGGCCTTCGCCAGGAACGGCAGGATCCGCTCCGGCCAGCGGTGGTCGAGGGCGATCGCGACGAAGCCGAAGGCCGCCGACGCCGCGACGGCCAGGCGCGGTGCGCCCCGGGCGGAGGTGCGCAGCAGGGCCTTCGGGGCCTCGCCGCGGGCGGCGAGCGAGTGGGCCATGCGGGAGGCGCCGTACAGGTTGGCGTTCATCGCGGACAGCAGGGCGATGAGCACGACCACCTCGATCAGCCGCCCCGCGCCCGGAATGCCGAGCCGGTCGAGGACGGCGACGTAGGGGCTGCGGCCGGGCGTGGCCGCGTCCCAGGGCAGCAGGGTGACGATCACCGCCATGGAGCCGAGGTAGAAGAGGCTGATCCGCCAGATCGCGCTGCCGACCGCCTTGGTGACGGAGCGGGCGGGGTCGCCGGACTCCGCGGCGGCCATGGTGACGACCTCCATGCCGCCGAAGGCGAAGACCACCGTCAGCAGCCCTGCGACGACGCTGTCCCAGCCCTGCGGGAGGAAGCCGCCGCGGCCGGTCAGGTTGTCCATGCCGGGCGGGTCGACCCCGGGCACGGCCCCGCACAGTGCGGCGACGCCGAGGGCGAGGAAGGCGATGATGGCGGCGACCTTGATGCCCGCGAACCAGAACTCGGCCTCCCCGAAGGAGGAGACCGACAGCATGTTGGACTGGGTGAAGACGGCCAGTGCCACGAGGGCGATCGCCCACTGCGGTACGGCCGGCATCCACTGGTGCAGGATCGTCGCGGCGGCGATCAGCTCGATGGCGATCGCGATGACGGTCACCGCCCAGTACAGCCAGCCCGCGGTGAATCCGGCCCAGCGGCCCAGGGCCCGGTCGGCGTAGACGGAGAACGAGCCGCTGGCGGGCATGGCCGCGGCCAGCTCGCCCAGCATCCGCATGACCAGCAGGGCCAGGGCGGCGGCGAGCGCGTACGACAGGATGATGGCCGGGCCGGCGATGCGCAGGCCGGTCCCGGAGCCGACGAACAGGCCGGCTCCGATGACGCCCCCCAGGGCCAGCATGGTCAGGTGGCGGGGGCGCAGGGCGCCCGCGAGTTCCCCGTCTGCGGGGGCGGGCGCCGTGGGCGTTCGTGGTGTCCGGCGTGGTGTCCGGGTGAGTGGAGCGGGCATGTGCGGTTCCCCCGTGGGCAGAGGTGCGGGGGGGGGGGGGGGGGGGGGGGGGGGACCCCGGCACCCGTGGGGTGAAAGAAAGAGGAGGGGGGGGATGGGGGGGGTTGGGGTG
>NZ_JBWKEZ010000003.1:0-116982 GCF_056434525.1 Streptomyces sp. NPDC044002 | reverse complement strand
GGACGTTTTGTTTTTCCCGGCTGGGCCCTGGGGGGGTGGAGGGGGGGGGGGCGGGTCCCCTGGGGGACAGAGGCGCGGGGGCCCTGTGTCCGTGGCGCCGGCCCCGCGTCACCGTGCGGGTCAAGAAGAGACGCGCTGGAGCGTCGCGGTGTGCAGTTCGCCGGCGCGGCCGCCGTCGGGGGTGGCGTACGTCCAGTAGACGCTGACGGTGCCGCGGCCGAGGTCCATGACGTGGCTGACGGTCATGCCGGAGGCCTCGACCCAGTTGACGAAGTAGAGGCCCTCGCCCACGGCGCGGACGGACAGCTTCTCCTGGCCGCTGTGCCCGGCCATGGGGCCTTCCAGGGCGGTCCAGTCGAGGGTGGTGCCGTCGGCGGAGTAGGAGTTGCGCAGGACGGCGCCGTTGTCGAGCGTCAGGACGTACGTGTGGCCGGCGAAGGCGGGGACGGCTGCGGCGACGGAGGCCGCGGCCGGGGCGGGAGCCGGGGCCGGGGCCGCCGCCTGGGCGGAGGGGGCGGCGGCGAGGGCGATCAGGGTGGCGGCGGCGAGGGCCGGGACGGTGGTGCGCAGGCGCATGACGGTTCCTTCTCGGTGGTGGTGACGGGGTGCGGGTGCGGATGTGGGCAGCGGGCGCGCGGGGCGCGTCACGGTGCGTACTGGTAGAAGCGGGTGTGGTCGAGCAGCTCCGAGGGCCGCACCTGCCACGGGGACATCGGCTCGTCGAGGCTGATGACGCGGCCGTGCTGGGGGTCGGAGGCGGGCAGGGGCCGGCGCGGCTCGTAGACCGAGCCGGGGTGGCGGGCCTGCCAGCGGGCCCAGACGAGGTCGATGAAGGTGTGGTGGAGCCAGAAGACCGGGTCGTTGGGCGAGGTCCCGCCGGTCATCTGGCCGCCGACCCACAGGTGGACCCGGTTGTGGTTGTGCCAGCCCTCCTTCTCCCCGACCGTCCAGCCCTCCATCTTGTTGCGGAAGCCCGCGGTGGTGGAGGTCGAGTCCCAGGGGGCGGAGTCGTACACCGGGTCGTCGACGGCCCGGGCCAGTTCGGCGGGGGTGGGGAGGGCGACCGGGTCGGCGGGGTGGCCGAAGTCGCGCATGAGGTACTTCTCCTCGGTGACGCCCACCTCCACCGGCCAGCCGCCCCGGTCGAAGGCGAACGGTCCGGTCATCACCCGGTGGTCGCCGGGGCGGCCGTTGCCGCCGAGGAAGTCGTCGGTCCAGGGGCCGGCGGTGGGCGACTGGTCGGTGGTCCAGTCCCAGTAGGGCAGGGTCACCTTCGGGTCGACCTGCTGGAGGGCCCGCTCGAACTCCAGCAGGTACTGGCGGTGCCAGGGGAAGAAGGAGGGGGACATGTGGCCCACCCGCTGCCCTCCCTCGCCGTCGGAGACGAAGTACTGGCCGTGCAGCCGGACGAACTCGTCGTAGACGCCGCGTCGTTTGACCTCCAGGAGGGCCGTGACGAACCTCGCGCGCTCGCCGGCGTCCAGGTCCTTCTGGTTCTTGCGCGTGTACACGTGTGCTTGTTCCTCGATCTGTCGGGGCCCTGCGGGACGTCAGTGGTGGTGGAGCCGGGCCGTCGAGAGCTGCGCGGTGCCGATCTCGTCGACCGCCGCCCGTGCCACCTCCAGCGGCGTGGGGAAGGACTGGTAGTGGTTGACCAGGCTCAGGTAGCTGCCGTCGGCGCGGCGCATGACGTGCAGCGGGCGGCCGTCGATGCTGATCTCGATGCCGGGCCCGGAGGCCGGGGCGGCGGCGCTCCGGGCGGAGGCGTAGCGCACGGCCACGGGGCCTCCCTGGATGCGCCGGCCCCGGTAGACCTCGTCGAAGCTGCCCGGGAGGGGGCCCTGTCCGGCGGCGGTGCCGGTCCCCGCGGGGGCGTCGGGGCGGGCGGGTTCGGCCAGGACGATCGGGGCGACGGCGGCGCTGGTGCCGACCACGACGGCCGTGGTCAGCGCGGCCCGCATCATGTCCCTGCGGGTGATCGTGTTCACGCGTACTGCTCCTGAGGGGTGGTGATGTCCTGGACGACGGCCCGGACGATGTCGTCGGCCCGTTCGAGGACGGAGGGCATGCCGGAGGTGAAGAAGAGCGTCCCGGCGCCCATGTCGCCGATCGCGTGCATCCGGCGGTGGGCCCGGCCGCCGCCCATGGCCCGGCTGGTGGACGGTTCGATGTGCAGGCCGCCGTAGGGGTGGTACTCGCCGATGCCGTCCTCGACGAGGGAGTCGACGAACGGGCGGGCCTGGGCGGGGACCCGGTGGGAGGGCGCGCTGACGGCGTTGACGACGACGTCGCTCTCGTACTCGCCGCCGTCGGCCGCGACGTGGAACCCGGTGCCGGCCAGCGGCTTGACGTTCCACAGGCCGCGCAGGACGCGCAGCCCGCCGCTCTCGTGCAGTTCCAGCAGCTTGCGGGCGTTGGCCGGGGGCATCGGGCAGCACAGGCTCATCACGGCCCGGTAGTGGTGCTCCCGGATGAAGTCCTGGTCGGCGGTGCGCAGCAGGGTCCAGGCGTCGGGGCCGCTCTCGGGGACGGCGTGCTGCATGACGCGCATGCCGGTGTCGGGCTCGTCGATGCGGTCGCACTGGCGGCGCAGCCGCTCCAGGGGGGATTCGCTTCCCAGGGAGGCCAGTTCGGCGACCACCGCGGAGGGGTCGGCGCCGTGTTCGGCCAGCTCCCGTTCCAGCAGCTCCAGTACGTCGTCCAGGCCGAGCCGGCCGTCGTGGGCGGCGGCGGCGCGGACGTGCAGGGCGGCGGGGGTGAAGTGCCGGATCTCGGGGAAGACGGGCCGCTGGCGCACGGCCGGGAGGGCGCCGTTGCGGGAGGCCATGGTGAGGGGGCCGCGGTGGCCGCGGGCGGCGAGGGTGACGACGGTGTCCACCGCCGCGAGGCCGGTGCCGAGGACGGTGACGGCCGCGTCGGCGGGGATCGCGGCGACCGTGTCGCGCAGCGGGTAGGGGTCGCCGAAGTAGCCGGGGTTCCCGCTGAGTTCGTAGTGGTCGGCGGGCCGGCCGGCGCCGACCGCGCAGATCACGTAGTCGAAGGTGTGCGTACGGCCGTCGCGGGTGGTCAGCACCACCTCCTCCCCCGCCTCGCGGGCGGCGACGACGGCGTCGCGGACGATGCCGACGGGCCAGCCGCCGAGGGAGAGCTCGCCCACGGCGTTCTCGGCGGTGCGTTCCAGGTAGGAGCCGAAGACGTGGCGGGGCGGGAAGTGGCCGTCGGCGGCGTAGTCGCCCTGCCCGTAGGGGAGTCCGGAGGCGCGCAGCCAGTCGAGGAAGTCGTCGGGGGCGCCGGTGCGGGCACTCATCTCGGCCGGGATGATGTTGGCGAGGACGGCGTCGGCGTCGTGCTGGTAGGCGCGGCCGCGCCACAGGTTGCCCGAGGGTTCGAAGACGGTGACCGAGCCCCGGCCGCGGCCCTGGGTGCGGGAGAGCCGGTCCAGCAGGCAGACGGCCGCGGCCCCTCCGCCGACCAGGCCGATGCGCGTCGGCGGGCGGTCGTTCGTGTCGGTGGTCATGGTCGGCCTTTCGTGGTGAGGAGTCGGCGGGAGGGGCGCCCGCGGGGCGTCAGTGCGCGGCGGCGGGCTGCGGCTCGGCCGCGGCGGCCGCAGGGGCGGCGGGGGCGGCGGGACGGCGGCGGGAGCTCGCGTAGAGCAGGCCGAGGCCGACCAGCGCCCACACGGCAAGCACCAGGACCGGACCGGCCGCGCCGGCGCCGTCGAAGGGGCCGGAGGTGCGCAGCAGGGTCGCGGCGGCTCCGGCGGGGAGGAACTGGCCGATGGCGCCCAGCGGCTGGGGCAGCATCTCGGGGGCCGAGGCCAGTCCGGAGAGCGGGTTGCCGACGACGAACATCAGGACGGCGCCGACGGCTATGCCGGGCGGGCCGATCAGCGAGCCGAGGCCGGTGATGACGGAGACCATGGCCAGCTCCAGCAGGGCCACGATCCCGGCGTTGACGAAGTAGTTGCCGGGTGCCACCCCGCTGAGGTGCGTCAGCATGAGGGAGCTGAGCAGTCCGGAGGCGACGGCGAAGCCGATGACGCCGAGGAACTTGGCTCCGGCGGCGCGCACCTTGAGGACGAAGAGCAGGGCGGCGATCACGGCGGTGATCAGCAGGGGCAGGAAGCCCATGGCCAGGCCCGCGCCGTGCGGGTCGTCGGCGTCGGCGGGCACCACGTCGGTGACGAGCACCGGGCCGCCGGCGAGCTCCTGCGCCTGTCCGGTCAGCGTCTGGGCGACGGTGGGCGAGGCGGCGGAGGCCAGGCGCAGTTCGAGTCCGCCGGCGGTGGGCAGCAGGGCCCCGTACGCCTTGCGGTCGCGCAGCGCGGCGTCGGCCTCCTCCACGCCCGCGGCGGTCTCGACCGCGTACGCGCCGGGGGCCGCCTCGCGGAGCCGGCCGGCGAGCTGTTCGGCGCTCTGCGCGGCGCCGGGTGCGGAGACTACGAGCACGGGCAGGTCCCGGGGCGCGGCGTGGGACGCCGACCAGGAGAACCAGCCGCCGATCACGAACTGCACGATCGCGACGATGATGAGGATGGTGCGCGCTTCCGCGCGCGGTGAGGCAGTTGAGCTCATGATTGCTTCCTGGGATCCGGTGCGGCCGGGGGCGTGGCGGGCGCGGGGGCGCGGGCGGCCCTACTCGTCGAGCAGGTCCGGCTGTTCGGCCGTGATCTCGTCCCACATGATCTGGAAGCTGTAGCGGCCGAGCTGTTCGTCGCCGAAGCCGTCCCGGGCCAGCAGGGCCTGCTCGTGGGACATCGGGACGGGCCGCCCGGCGGAGAGGGCCAGCAGCTGGACCTGGGCGCAGCTCTCGTAGGTGAAGAACCAGTGGACCGCTTCCTCCAGGGAGCCGCCGACGGTGATCAGGCCGTGGTGGCGCAGCAGCATGGCGCGCTTGGCGCCGAGGCGGTCGGCGATGTCCTGGCCGTGCTCGATCTTGATGGCCGGGCCGTCGTAGTCCCCGTACAGCACCTGGTCCTGGTAGAAGGCGGCGGATTCCTGGTCGTAGGGCTCCAGGAGGCGTTCCAGGGCGCCGAGGGCGCGGGCGTGGACGGTGTGGCCGTGCGCGATGGCGTTGGCCTCGGGGCGCTCGTGGATCTTGGAGTGGATGGTGAAGGCGCTCGGGTTGACCTTGCCGGTGCCGTCGACGACGCGGCCGGCGGCGTCGACGCGGATCAGGTCGGCGACGCGGACGCGGTTGAAGGAGACGCCGAACGGGTTGACCCAGAAGGTGTCCAGGTCCTCGGGGTCGCGGACCGAGATGTGGCCGGAGATCCCCTCGGCGTAGCCGGCCTTGCCGAACAGCCGCATGGCGGCGGCCAGTCGCTGCTTGCGGTGGCGGCGCTCGTCGTCGGCGGAGGCGAACACCGGGTCGGCCGGGATCGGCAGGCCGGTGTGGGTGTCGGCGAGGAAGGCTTCGGGGGCGGTGGGTTCGGGTGCGGCTTCGGTGGCGGCGGCTTCGGGTGCGGCGGCTTCGGGTGCGGCGGTGGACACGTCGGGTCTCCTGGAAGGTCGGATTCGGGCCCGCCCGTCCCCTTCTCCCCCACCCGCGCCAGGGCAGCGCGAAGCCCGCTGCGGGTAGGGGGAATTTCGCCGAAACCCCTGGTCAGTCGGGGTGTTGCGGCGGGGAGGGCGTCAGCTCCTGCACCTGAATCCTGTCCCACGGAGGGGTGGTTTTTCGGCCTCCAGCGGCTCCGGGCGGCTTCATAACCGTGCGTTTCACCTTTGCGCAGCGGGCCGGATTACGGGCATAGCGGCACAGACCGCCCCGCGGTGGTGCGTGCCGGGCCCTGCGCCGGGGTCGGTTCTGTCCGTCAGGCCTGTCCGCCTGTCCGTCTGTCCGTCTGTCCGTCTGTCCGTCTGTCCGTCTGTCCGTCAGGCCTGTCCGTCAGGTCCGGTCCAGTCGAAGGGGATGTGCTTGCTGGACTGGCCTCCCCGGTCCCACTGGAAGCCGAAGGCGTCGGCCCGGTTGGCCGTGGCGCGGCCCCAGGTGGCGACCTGCCCCGGGCCGGTCTCGGAGCCGGGCAGGTTCATCGACTGGACCCGTGCGCCCTCCGGGGTCGTGGGCCCGGTGAGGGCCACCGCGGCGGCCTCGACCCGGCCGGGGATGGTGGCCCGCCAGCCGCCGAGGTCCTCGTCGACCTCGATGTGGATCGGCGCGAAGTCCATGCCCCGCATCTCCGCGTTCATCATGGCCACCATCTCGGCCGGCCAGCTGCCCGCCTGACCCCCGAAGATCATCTGAAGTGCCTGGCGCTGGGCGTCGTCGGCGCGTTCGTCGAGGAAGACCGCCGCGTAGGTGTCGCTGTGCTCCGCCCACACGTTCCCGACGAAGGAACCGAGCATCAGGACGTTCAGGCCGTCCAGCGCCACTTCGCCGTAGTTGCCCTCGCGGATGTGCCAGGCGAGGACTCCGTCGCACTCGCCGTAGGTGGGCAGCTGGGCGAAGGAGCAGGGGCAGGGGACATCGCACCTGCACGTGTCGAACCAGTCCCCGGCCGCGTGCCAGGCCGGGACGGTGGTGGCTGTGGTCTCGGACATCTCATCGCCTCCACGTGACCCCGCGCCGCGCGGCGGGACGCACATGGCCGGCAGTTCCCGGACGGGCATCGCCGGGGGCGTTCGGCGGCGCGGGCCATCAGCTCGATTCTCCTCCCCCGGCCGCGCCGGGGAAAGCGCTCACCCCGCCGCAGCTCACCGCGCCGGACCCGGGTCCCCCATCGGACCCATGTCCCCCATCGGGTCCATGTCCCCCATCGGCGCCTCTTGCAGGCCCGGGAGCAGCCAGTCCTGGAAGGGGGCGAGCACCGCGAGGACGAGGAAGGCGACGCCGACGGCCCGGGCCAGCCAGGGTCCCCGCCACCAGAGCTTCTCCAGGAAGATCACGGCGGCCACGGCGGCCATCGCGGCCACGTTCATCACCCCGAGCGGGATCAGCACGGCCATCAGGCCCCAGCAGCAGCCGACGCAGTACAGGCCGTGGTGCGCGCCGACCCGCAGGTCCTTCGCCCACCGCCGGTAGCGCGCGTACCGGGCGAGCTGGAACATCGGGTTGCGGCAGTGCCGCAGGCAGATCCGCTTCAGCGGCCCGAACTGCTGGAGGCCCGCGAGGAGGAAGGACCCGGCGCCGATCCAGCGCGCCGCGGCGGGACTGCCCCCGACCAGCCGCCCGGTCACCGCCAGCACCCCGTAGACCAGCAGCCCGAAGGCGGTCCAGGCCAACAGGTAGCCGCTCACGAAGGCGGTGGTGCGCAGCACCCGGGCGGGACCCGCCGAGTGGCGGCCGATGGCGCGGACCCAGGTGATGGCCACGGGCGCCACCGAGGGCAGCATCATCGCCGCCATCATGACCACCCACAGCGCGAGGAAGAGCGGCGGCGCCATGCCCATGGTGCCGGGCTCCATCGGCATCCGCCGGGACTGGCCGACGGTGACCGCCCAGGCGAGTACGGCGATCAGTACCATCAGCGTCCATCCGGCCGCCAGCTCGCGCCGGGGCAGCAGGACGCCGGGCCGGGCCGGCGCGGCTGCGCCGGGGCGGATGTGCGGCATGGTGCGCCTCCCTGGGGCGCGTGTGCCCGAGGACCCCTCCAGATTCGCTCACTCTTCCGGTCGGCGCGACCCGCTCAGCTAACATGTTCGAGCCAACACTGATCGGTTGAAATATGAACATCGGCTGAAAATTGATATCTGAGGAACCACGAGCGCTTCCGCGCGAGAACAGCGCCACCGCGTCCGGGAACCGGCGTCGGCCACGCGCCCTCCTGTGGGCCGCGGTGGGCCTGACGGGCCTCGGGTTCCTCGTCGCCCTGGAGATCGCCGCGCGCCATTACGGCGTGCCGGGTCCGATCGTCAGCCAGGCGCGGGAGGCCGTGTACGCCCCCCGGTCGGGCACGGTGCTGTACGCGAGCATGGCGCTGATGATGGTCGTGCTCACCTGGCGCCAGCGCTTCGTCGCGCTCGGCGCCGCGATCGGCATCGACCTGGTGTTCTGGCTCGTACGGTCGGCGGCCGGCGCCGAGAACATGGTCGGCAGCGGCGCCCTGTGGGTGACCCTGGGCTGCGCCGTCTTCGCCCTCGTGCGCCGCACCGGGGCGGAGCGCGCCCTGCTGCTGAAGGGCGTCGGCCTGGCCCTGCTGCTGGTCGCCGGCCGCAAGACCGGCTACACCTGGCTGCTGATCACGTCGAAGACCCGGCCGATGGTGCTCGACCAGTACGTGGCGGCCGCCGACCACGCCCTGGGCAACCCCTCGTGGGTGGCGGGCCGGATCGTGGAGGCCACCGGGCCGATCGGCCACCACGTCCTCGACTGGGTCTACATCCAGCTCGCGGTGGGCGCGGTCCTCGTCGCCCTGTACCAGCTGCGCGGCGTGGCGACCGAGCGCCGCTTCCCGGCGCACCACCTGGTGCGCACGTTCCTGGTCGTCGGCCTGCTCGGACCGGGCATCTACATGGTCTTCCCGGTGGTCGGGCCGATCCTCGCCTACGGCGTCGACGGCGGGCAGTGGGCGCTGGCCAACCTGTGGCCGCACACGGCGCCGCCCGTCGGCGTCCCGCAGCCCATGCCCTTCGACGAGGTCACCCCGCGCAACTGCATGCCCAGCCTGCACACCGCCTGGGCCACCGCGATCTTCATCCACTCCCGCAAGGGACCCCGCGCCCTGCGCTTCCTCGGCGCCTTCTGGCTGGTCGCCACGCTCGGCGCGACGCTCGGCTTCGGCTACCACTACGGGGCGGACATCATCTCCGGCGTGGTGTTCACGCTCACGATCGAGGCGGCGCTGCGCGCGCTCGCCCGCGGCTGGGACCGCCGGGCCACCCTGCTCGTCGTCCACGGCACCGCCGTCTTCACCGCGCTCCTGGTGTCGTACCGCTTCCTGTCGGTGGAGATGGCAGGCCACCCATGGGTGTTCGGGCCCCTGCTCCTCCTGGCCACGGCCTCGGTGGTCTACGGCTACGTGCGCACCACCAGGCTGTGGGACCGGCAGCCGGGACCGGCCCGGGTGCCGGCCCAGCGCCGCGAACCGGAGCCCGAGCTGGTCTGACGGGCCGCGCCCGCGGCGTCGGGATGCTCAGGCGGCGGCGAGCGAGATCTCGGTGGACTTGATCAGCGCGACGACGGAGCTGCCGGCGGCCAGGCCGAGCGCGTCGACGGCGTCCTTGGTGATGGCCGCGGTGAGCTCCCCGCCCTCGACGGTGACCTTGACGGAGCCCATGGCGCCGCCGGTCGCGACCTCGGTGACGGTGCCCGCCAGCTGGTTGCGGATCGAGATGTTCTCCACCGGGGCGGTGGCGAGGGCCACTTCGGTGGCCTTCACGAGCGCCTTCACCGCGGATCCCTCGGCGAGGCCGAGGTCCTTCACGGCGTCGGCGGTGATCGCGGCGGTGATGTCCTGACCGCCCGCGAGGCGGACCCGCACCGTCGCCATCGCCTCACCGGTGGCGACGGCCGTGACGGTGCCGGGGATCTGGTTGCGGATGCTCATGCTCATGGAAAACGCCTCGCAGAATGACTTGGTTCTGAGCCCGTGGACCTGCTGTGACCTGGGCTTTCTCCGACACTAAGGCACACCGGCCACGCCCTTGCGCAGGCACATCGCATCCGCCAGCCGAGTAGGGCCTTCCGGGTTGCGGATCCGAACCGCGACGCGACGAAACCCGAGTTGATCTCACCCTTCGGGACGCACCTCGCATATGCGCCGAAGAAGCGGGCATCCTTGCGTGGATGCCACTTGATCCCACCGAAGTGGCTCGATTATGAGGAGTCACCGTGCCCGTCGCCGTCCTTGAGTACGTGCCCCAGGGCGATCTGGCACCGGCCATCGACGGTGCGGTCACCACGGCCGGGCTGAGCACGCGCACGGTCCGGCTCTGGGCCGGCGAGGCGCCGCCCGCGGACCTCACGGGCATCGAGGGACTCGTCGTCCTGGGTGGCGCCGGGGCCACCGGAAGGGAGGTCACCCTGCTCCGGGACGCCCTCGCCGCCGGAGTGCCCGTGCTGGCGGCGGGCGCCGGGGCGCGCGTGCTGGCCTCGGCGGCCGGATCCGCGGACCGGGCGGCGCACGGTGGAAGCCCCGGATGCGGACGGACGGGGTTCACCCCGGCCGCCGGCGGCGACCCGCTGCTGACGGAGGCCGCCCCGCCGGCCTGCGGCCCCGGACCCGGACCCGCCGGCTTCCGCGACCTGCCCTCCGGGGCCGTGGCCCTGGTCTCCTGCGACCTGCACACCGCACACGCCTTCCGCATCGGCGGCAGCGCCTGGGGCGTGGACCTCCGGCTCGGCGACGGCGGGGGCGGCCTCGCTCCCTGGTGGCGGCGGACGATCGGCAGGTTCGCCGCGCTGGCGGCCGTCCGCGCCGAGCACACCGCGACCCGGGCCTTCTTCACCCACCGGGCGGACGCCTGGGAGGAGCGGTTCGCCTACCAGACCCCGGCCTACACGTCCGCCGTCGCCCGGATGCGGCTGGAGCCGGGCGGCCGCGCCGTCGACCTCGGCTGCGGCACCGGCCGGGCCATGCCGGCGCTGCGCGCGCACGTCGGAGAGGCCGGCAGCGTCCTCGGCATCGACGTCACCCCGGCCATGCTCGGGGCCGCCGCCCGGCACGGCCGCACCCGCTACGGGAGCCTGCTCGCCGCCGACTGCACCAGACTCCCGCTGCCCGACGGCCGCCTCGACGGCATCTTCACCGCGGGCCTCCTCGACCACCTGCCCGACCCGCGGACCGCCCTGCGCGAGTGGGCCCGCGTCAGCGCCCCGGGCGCCACCCTGCTGCTCTTCCACCCCTCGGGCCGGGCGGAACGCGCGGCCCGGCACGGCCGCCCCCTCGATCCCGGAGACCTCCTGGCCCACCCCAACCTGGAACCCGCCCTCCGCGCCACCGGCTGGCAACTCGCCGAGTACGAGGACGCCCCCGACCACTTCCTGGCCCGGGCCGTGCGACCACACCGCACGCTGCCGCAGCTGTGACAGCTGAGGACCGGCCCGCATTCGCCGAGTCGGATTGCCACGGACCACATCTGCTTCAGCACTCTTCTCCTCCTCCCAGAACCCGAACGCCAGCACGCACACCAGCAGAACGGTCCGCAGCAACGTCACGGCTGCGCGGATACCGCCAAATAGGGCAGAGGTCCGAGTACCCGGCCGCTGCGGGGTTGCCCCCGGAAGCATCAATGGCCGTCCGGACCAGACAGGGCGCGACCGAGCGAGCCACGGCACGCGGCCTGATTCACGCGCCCCTCCACGGGGAGGCTCTCCGCGTCCACGGCATGAGCGAGGGCGAGTTCCGGCTCCGCGTGCTTCACGATGCCAGCCGACAGGGGCCGAAGCGCCACCAAGGCAGGTCCGACTGTGATCCTCCCGCGGTTCAGCGTCCGGCTGCTCGGTCAGGGACCTACTCAGAGGGCGGGATCGCGCCCTCTGGCGCGTTGCCAGTCGCGGTAGGCGGCGACGGCTGTGGGGAGCGTGGGGAAGATGCGCTCCGGGCCGATCTTCGCCGTCAGGCCGTAGACTTCGAGGGGGTGGCGCAGGTCCTGCTTGACACGGGCGAGCGCGAACACAATCCCCCGGTCGGTGAGTTCGGAGCGCAGGGCCTCGACTGCGTCGAGGGCGGTGATGTCGACCTCGACGTTGGCCTCGGTGTTCAGGACGAACCAGTGCACCGGTTCCGCCTGGGCTGCGACCGAGGCCAGCGCCCGGCGGCGGAAGTCCTCGGCGTTGGCGAAGAACAGCGGTGAGTCATAGCGGTAGACGAGGAGACCGGGAATGGTGCGCGCGGTCGGGTAGTCGTCGATGTCGTGCATGCCGGCCAGACCGGGCACCATGCCCTCGACCGCGTCGTGGGGGCGGGCGACCCTCGTGAGTAGTTCGGCTACGGACAGCGCCACGGCGAGGAGCACGCCGTACAGGATGCCGAGAGCGAGGACGCCGAGACCGCAGCCGAGTGCGAGCAGGAACTCGCGCCGGCGGAAGGCTGCCAGCCTGCGGAACTCGCCCACCTCGACCAGGCGAACTGCGGCGTAGACGACGATCGCACCGAGGGCGGCTGACGGGGTGTGGGCCAGAGCCGGGCCCAGGAAGAGCAGGACGGCGGCCACGCAGGCGGCGCCGACGAGGGAGTACGCCTGTGTGCGGGCACCGGCGGATTCCGCGAGGGCGGTGCGGCTGGCGCTGCTGCTGACCGGGAATCCGTGTAGGACTCCGGCGCCGAGGTTCGCCGCGCCGAGGGCCAGCAGCTCGCGGTTGGCGTCCAGGGGGTGCGGGTCGTCGTGCCGGGCGAAGGCGCGCGCGGTCAGGACGACGTCGGTGTAGCCGACCAGGAGAACGCCGAGAGCGGGCAGGATCAGTTCGGCGAGGTCAGCCGGCCGGGGCAAGGCGAAGCCCGGCAGGCCGGTCGGGATCGCACCGATGACGTCGATTCCCTGCTCCTCGTCCAGTGCGAAGACCGCCACCACCGCAGTGGCAAGAACGAGGACGACGAGTGGTCCGGGCACAGCCCGCCCCAGCAGGGGCAGCGTGAACAGCAGGAGCAGGCAGCCCGCGGCCATGACGGTCGTGGGCCGGTGCAGGTCGCCGATGTGGCGGAGGAACGAGAAGAGCTCGGGGAAGAATCCCGATCCGCTGCCGCTGGTCCCGGTGAGGCGAGGCAGCTGATCCACCATCATGATGAGGGCGACACCGGCCAGGTATCCGACGAGCACGGGCCTGGAGAGAAGGTCGGCCAGGAAGCCGAGCCGGACGGCCCATGCGACCAAGCAGAGCAGGCCGACTGCGAGGGCCAGGGCTGCCGCGAGCACCGCGTAGCGCGTGGGGTCGCCGGCGGCCAGAGGTCCGACGGCCACGGCGGTCATGAGGGCGGTGGTCGACTCCGGTCCGACGGACAGCAGGCGCGAGGTGCCGCTCAGGGCGTAGAGGAGCATCGCCGGCAGGACGGCCCACAGGCCGACGACCGGAGGCAGCCCTGCCACACCCGCGTAAGCCATGACCTGCGGCACCAGGTAGGCGGCAACCGTGATCCCGGCCAGGACGTCGCCCCGTAGCCAGCTCCTCCGGTAGCCACGGAAGGCGGGCGGGATCGCCGTGATCTGTCCGTGCTTCGGCATGGCACCTCCGGGACTCCACGCGGGCCTGGGCGTCACCATCGTGCCGGGCGGAGGGCTGCCAGGAGGTGAAGCGCGCGAATGGACCGACCGCTACGTGCTGCTCTCACACAGACGGAAGCCGGTGACCAGATCGGGCCTGATCCGGATGGCGCCCGATGCAGCGCCCTCGACCCAGGGTTGCAGGAGGTGCGCGTAGCGCTCGACCTCGCTGGGGGCGGTGACGGCAGTGGCGTAGCCGGTGGCGACCACGCTCCACCCCAGGTGTTCGCCCTGGTCGATGGCATCGGCTTCGTACGCGACGACCACGCCCGCACCCGCCTGGGCCGCGAGCAAGGATGCCAGCGTCGAATCGTCCTGGACCCGGACGATGATGTCGCCGGCGTCGAGAAGGTGGTTGACCGGGCGTACGGCGGGCAGCGCGTGACGGGTGAACACGATCCGGCCCAGTTCGACCGTGCCCAGCAGCCGCAGCGCCTCGTCAGGGCTGAGCTCTTCCATCTGCCGCCCCTCCATGCTGACGGCAGGCGAACTGATGGTCGTACCGGCCGGGTCGCTCTTCATCGTGGGCATCCTTCGTCAAGCGGGCAGGACGTCAGGCCCCTTGCCCGCTGTCGGCTTCTCAAAGGGGCGTGGGCCCAGGTGCATGGCTCCGCAGCACCGCGAGCCGCCGGCTGTATTCCTCGTCGTCGATCTCGCCTCTGGCGAATCGTTCCGCGAGGAGTCTCTCGGCGCCTTTGCCGGAGGCTGGGTACGACGCGGCTGCTGTGTGCCCGTCCGCACCGTCTCGCCTGAGGGCGCGGACCACGAGGACGGCCGCTGCGACGATCAGGGTCCAGACGATCAGTGTGGTGAGGGACATGGCGAACCATCCCCAGGCCCCCATGCCATGGCCATTCCAATACATCGCGCACCTACCAGGTGGACGGGTCCGACGGCCGCGAGTCGGCCATCTGCTGCCAGGATCTCCGACTGCACCGACCCCCGGCATGGGCCGGTCGGCCCACACACGGGACCACAGGGCCCATGCCCACAGGCAGGGGGAACGCCAAGACTGAACACGGACTCGAACAGGAGGCCGTTCATGAGCATCCCTTCACCCACCCGTATCTCTGAGGCACTGCCCGCCGACTGCCGCTCCCGTCTGATGGAGCTGGCCCAAGAGGTCAACTTCGAGGAAGGGACACGTCTCTTCCGCGAGGGCGGCCACGCCGACCGGTTCTGGATCGTCCGGTCCGGCACCGTGACCCTGGATGTCCACGTGCCCGGGCGGCGTGCGGCCGTCATCGAGAGCCTCGGCGCCGGCCAGCTGGTCGGCTGCTCGTGGCTCTTCAAGCCGTACTCCTGGCGTCTGGGCGCCGAGGCGATGTCGCCCGTCCGCGCGTACGAGTTCGACGCGGAGCGCGTACGGACGCTGATGGACACCGACGCCGCCTTCGGCTCTGCCCTGGGCCACTGGGTCGGTCAGGTCCTCGCCAACCGGCTGCAGGCCGCCCGCGTACGCCTTCTCGACCTGTACGCGCCCTACGGCAGTGGCAGCTACCTCTGATCGTCCGTACGCCGAAGGAGCCGGTCATGCCCGCATCCCGCTACACCGTCAGTGACGTCATGACGCACACCGCCGTCGCCATCGGCCGCGAGGCGTCCTACAAGGAGATCGTCGAGCTGATGCACCAGTGGAAGGTCAGCGCGGTTCCCGTCCTGGAAGGCGAGGGCCGCGTCGTCGGCGTGGTCTCCGAGGCGGACCTGCTGCCGAAGGAGGAGTTCCGGCGGACGGACCCCTCGCTGCCCGATCAGCTGGAGGAAGCGTCGAAGGCCGGCGCGGTTCTGGCCGAGGAGCTCATGTCGAGCCCGGCGATCACCGTGCACCCCGACGCGCCCGTCGCCGAAGCCGCCCGGATCATGGCCCGCAAGCACGTCAAGCGCCTGCCCGTGGTGAACGCGCTCGGCATGCTGGAGGGAGTGGTCAGCCGCAGCGACCTCCTGAAGGTGTTCCTGCGGCCCGACGAGGAGCTTGGGGAGGAGATCCGCCAGAGCGTGCTCACCGAGCTGGCACCCGGTGTGGACGTGGACTTCGCCGTGCAGGACGGCGTCGTCACTCTGCGTGGCCCGCTGCGGGACCGGGCGCTGGTCCCCCTGCTCGCGCGGGCGATCCGCGCGGTCGAGGGCGTCGTGGACGTCCGGATGGAGCTGGAGAGCACCATCGCTGCCTAGCGTGCCTCTCGTCAGCCACAGGGTGCGTTGTGCGCCTTCCTGAGACAATTCTGAGGGAAACGCATAGAACGGACCGAGCCAGGGGCGACCATGTCCGACGATCCGAACGCCTCCGCAGAGGCGCCGATCAAGGTGTTCCTCCTCGACGACCACGAGGTGGTCCGGCGCGGGCTGCACGACCTACTGGACGCGGAGCCGGGCATCACCGTCGTGGGCGAAGCCGGCACGGCCGAGCAGGCTCTCGCCCGCGGGCCGGCGCTCCGGCCGGACGTCGCCGTACTCGACGTGCGGCTCCCCGACAGCGACGGCATCACCGTCTGCCGCGAGCTGCGCTCGCGCATGCCCGACCTGGCCTGCCTGATGCTGACCTCGTTCGACGACGAGGACGCCCTGCTGGACGCGATCATGGCAGGTGCGGCCGGCTACGTCCTGAAACAGATCAAGGGCTCCGATCTGGTCTCGGCCGTACGTACGGTCGCCACGGGCCAGTCCATGCTGGACCCCGCGACCACCGCCCGCCTGATGCACTCCCTGCGCGACCCGGAAACGGCGAAGGCGCCGGAAGACGCCCGCCTGGCGGCCCTGTCCGAGCGGGAGCGGGCGGTCCTGGAGCTCATCGGCGAGGGCCTCACCAACCGGCAGATCGCCAAGCAGCTCTACCTTTCCGAGAAGACGGTCAAGAACCACATCTCCCGACTGCTGGGCAAGCTCGGCGTGGAGCGGCGGGTCCAGGCAGCCGTGATCGCCGCCCAGGTCCACGAGCACGACGCCGGGACTGCCAAGCAGTGAGAACGTCGGCGCCGGTCAACGCGGTGGCGGGACGAGAGGTACCTGCCACTGCAGGCGAGTGCCCCGCTCCCCGTCGCCCCGCGCCGCAATCTCCATCTGGCCGCTGAGCCTTTCGGCACGCTCCGCCAGGTTCCGCAGGCCGCTGCGCCGGCCGCCCACGGGCAGGCCGACGCCGTTGTCGGTCACGGTGATGACCAGGCTTCCGTCGGCCGCGGCGATGGAAACCTCCGCCCGAGTGGCTTCGGCATGGCGGGCGACGTTGGTGAGTGCTTCCCCCACCACGGCGAGGGCCTCGTCCGCGACAGCCGACGGTACGTCCGTGTCGATCAGCCCCTCCATCCGCAGGCCCGGGGCGAAGCCGAGGGCCGCCGAGGCCTCGTCCAGGGCCTGGACCAGGCGGGAGCGCATCTTGGACGCCTCACCCGGGGCATCGTGTTCGCGGAGTCCGAAGATGGTCGATCGGATGATCTTGATGGTGGCGTCCAGGTCGTCCACGGCGCGCGCGAGGCGTTCGGATGCCTGGGGGTGGTCGACGAAGCGCTGGGCGCTCTGGAGGGTCATGCCGGTGGCGAAGAGTCGTTGGATGGCCAGGTCGTGCAGGTCCCGGGCGATGCGGTCGTGGTCCTCCAGCAGGCTCATCTGCTCGGCGTCGTGTCGCCGGTCGGCAAGCTCCAGTGCGAGGGCGGCCTGGCCCGCGAACCCCGGAAGTGCGGCGACTTCGGCGATGGCGAACACGGGGCGACCGTGCCTGCGGGCCAGGATCAGCACGCCGCTCAGTCTCTCCTTGGTGCCCACGGTGACGGCGACCGCCGGTCCGAAGCCAGTCCATCTCTCCGGCTGCACGGTGACGCGCGCGTCGGTCGCCACGTCGGGGACCGTGATGAGGCCGTCGCGGGCCAGCGCGGCCTCGGCGAGGGTGCCCTGGGCGCTGGGCAGGACGATCCCGCGGTGTGCCTCGGCTCCGTCCCCGAGAGCGAGGGAGCCTCTCAGTTCGCCCCCGGAGCCGAGCAGGTAGAAGGCGCCCATGTCCGCGCCGGTGATGTCCTTGGCCCGCTCCAGCATGCCCTCGAGCACCTCGTCCTCGGGAGCTCCGGAGAGCAGGGCGCTCGTGATGTCGGAGCTGGCCTCCAGCCAGCGCTCGCGCAGCCGGACCTCCTCGAAGAGCCGTGCGTTCTCGATGGCGATGCCGGCCGCGACGGCGAGGGTGGACAGGACCGCCTCGTCCTCGGCGTCGAATTCGGCTCCGCCGCGCTTCTCGGTCAGGTAGAGGTTGCCGAAGACCTCCTCGCGGACCCGGATCGGGACACCGAGGAAGGAGTGCATCGGCGGGTGGTGGTCCGGGAAGCCGTACGAGGCCGGGTGCTCGGACAGCTCCGACAGCCGCAGGGGTTCGGGGTGACGGATCAGCTCGCCGAGGATGCCGTGGCCGGACGGCAGGTCCCCGATCTGTGCGCGGAGGCCGTCGCTGATGCCGACGGGGAGGAACTCCGCCAGCTTCTTGTCGTCCCCGATGACGCCGAGTGCCCCGTATTCCGCGTCCACGAGCACCACGGCCGCCTCGACGATGCCGCGCAGGACCTGCGGCAGGTCGAGTTCCCGGCCCACCGACATGACGGCCTCGAGCAGACCGTTCAGCCGGTCCCGGGTGCCCCTGACCTCGTCGATGCGTACCTGGAGCTCGTCCAGCAGCTCGTCGAGCCGCAGCCGGGGAACACCGCTCCGGGCGGGCGGACCACCTGCGCTCATGCCCCACCTCCGGCCGGCAGCGACGGCGGGATGGCCATCGTTTCCACGGTATCTCCGGCCGGAGGGCCTTCCCACTCAGCGAGAGGCCATTGCGCCGTACGGCCTCTTCTCGTGCCGCGACGTACCGGGTCCGTCGTGCAGGTGCCGGACGTGGGCGTCCGGGCCGGGGAAGAACACGGAGGTGCGGCCGGTGTCGGACCAGCGCACGTCGTAGGGCGGGGTGCCGTCGTCGTGGTGCAGGGCGATGACTTCGCCGTCGCGGCCCGGTGCTCCGAGGGTGGGGCCGCCCACGATGATCTGGTCACCCACCTCGGCGTGGATCCCGTGCCCGTAGGCAGGCGAGTAGGCGTTCATGATCATGCCTTTCTGTGGAATGCGCCCCGCAGGAGCCGGGCGGCGACGAATGCCGCGAGCGCTGCGGCGGCGGCGAGCCCGGTGCCGGCCCAGCCCACCGGCTGGGTGTCCAGCAGCGACTGGAGAGCGGGAACGTGCAGGGCCGCCATCGCCAGGAGGGCGGAGGCTGCCACGGAGGCGGGGAGGAAGGGGTTCTGGCTGGTGAGCAAACGGGCCCGCAGGCCCAGGGCCACTCCGAGCTGAGCTCCGAGGAGGGCGAGGAAGAGCACGCTCTGCCAGGGCAGGCCCATGGCGCGCGCGCTCATGCCGGCGATCAGGCTGAACGCTGTCACGGCTGCGGCGAGGACGAGGAGGCGTTGCCACACGCCTGCGGCCAGGATGTGCTGTCCGGGCGGCCGGGGCGGGCGCCGCATGGCCTGCGGGGCGGCCGGTTCGGCGCCCATGGCCACGCCGGTGAGGCCATGGGTGAGGAGGTTGATCCACAGGATCTGGCCCGCCCGCAGCGGCAGGGCCAGGCCGAGCAAAGGGCCTGCCAGCATCACGAGGATCTCGGCGGCCCCGCCGGCCATGGCATAGACGAGGAAGCGCCGGATGTTGTCGTAGACGCGGCGGCCCTCCTCGACGGCCGTGACCACGGTGGAGAGCTCGTCGTCCGTGAGGACGAGGTCGGCGGCCTGGCGGGCCACCTCGGTGCCGCGGGCGCCCATGGCGACGCCGATGTCGGCTTGGTGGAGGGCGGGGCCGTCGTTGACGCCGTCCCCGGTCATGGCGGTCACGGCGCCGCGGGCGCGCCAGGCGTGGACGATGTCGAGCTTCTGCTGGGGATCGGTGCGGGCGAAAACACGGACCCCGGTCAGGTCGGTGTCCGGTGCTGCGGCCAGCTCAGGTCCAGTGACGACCGCATCGGCTGGGCCGTCCTCGACGAGTCCGATGCGTACCGCAATGGCGTGGGCCGTCGCGGGGTGGTCGCCGGTGATCATGACCGGCGCGATACCGGCCGCTCGGCACGCTGCCAGGGTGGCTGCGGCCGCCGCTTTCGGCGGATCGCTGATGGCGATCAGGCCGAGAAGGCTCAGTCCGTGTTCCGCCTCGGCAGCGGACAGACTCCACTGGAGCCGTTCGGCGCCTGCCACCGCCAGGACCCGGTATCCGTCTGCGGCCAGCTCGGCAGCCTGCTGGCGAGCCTGGTCCAGGACCTCCGGCGGCTCGGCGAGCACCGTGGGAGCCAAGACGGTCTCGGGCGCCCCCTTGAGGCAGACCAGGACGTTGCCGTCGGGCAGGTGGTGAAGGGTGGTCATCCGCTTGCGCAGGCTGTCGAACGGAGCTTCTCCGATCCGGGGACATGCTTGTTGCAGCTCGGCCGGGGCGGGGCAACCTGCCTTGGCAGCGGCTGCCAGCAGTGCGGCCTCCATAGGATCGCCCACGGCCGTCCAGACCTCGGAACCGCTCCCGGGCGGCTTGAGGCTCGCGTCGTTACACAGGGCCGCCGTGGTGAGCAGCTCCTGCAGGGGGCGGAGCTGCTCGGGAGTGAGGGAGTGGCCGGCACGGGTCAGGTCGCCGTGGGGTTCGTATCCGCTGCCGGACACGTCCGCTGCTCCCGTCGGCGTCCACACGTGCTGCACGACCATGCGGCCCTCGGTGAGGGTGCCGGTCTTGTCCGTGGCCAGCACGCTCACCGAGCCGAGCGTCTCGACCGCCGGAAGGCGCCGGATCAGGGCGCCGCGGGCGGCCATGCGGCGGGCTCCGAGGGCGAGGGCAAGCGTGACGACAGCGGGCAGGGACTCAGGTACCGCGGCGACGGCCAGGCTGATGGCGGTGACGGCCATCGTGCTCACGCCAAGGCCGCGTACGAGGCCCAGGGCGAAGAACAGCACGCACAGAGCGAGGGTGACGGCAGCCAGAATGCGGCCGAGCGAGGCGAGGCGGCGCTGGAGCGGGGTCGGCTCGTGGTCCCCATCGAGGAGTGCTGCGATCCGGCCGAGGGCGCTGGCGGCCCCTGTGGCCGTGGCGGTCGCGGCACCTCGTCCGCGCACCACGACTGTGCCGGCGCTGACCGTGTCACCCGCAGTCTTGGCTACGGGTTCCGATTCGCCGGTGAGCATCGACTCGTCCATCAGGAGCGCGGACGCCTCGGTGAGGTCGGCATCCGCGGCGACGATGTCTCCCTCGCCGAGCAGCAGACTGTCACCGGGCACCACGAGCGCTGCCGACACCTCGTACGCTTCGCCGTCGCGGCGCACCCGGGCATGCGGGGCCGAGAGAGCGGAAAGTGCGGCGACCGCGCGGTCCGCGCGGACCTCCTGGGTGACGCCGACGGTCGTGTTGAAGACGACCACCAGGCCGATGACAACGGCGTCCGGGTGGTCGCCGATCGCGATGGTCAGGAGTGCGGCGCCGAGCAGCACCATGATCAGCGGATCGCGCAGCTGCGCCAGCACTCGACGGTGGAGCGGCGTGGGCCGCGGCGGTGCCACCTCGTTGCGGCCGTACTGGGCCAGTCGGCGTTCGGCCTCGGCCTGTGTCAGCCCCGCCGGGGTCGGGGAGCCGAAGGCCGGCATTTCGATCGTGCGGCTGGTCATGGCGGACTCATCCGGTGGGGACGGTGATCACGGGGCAGTGGGCGCGGTGCAGGAGGCCGTGGACGACGGATCCGATCCGCATGCCGGTGTATCCGCCGCGGCCTCGGCGGCCCACGACGACGGCCAGGGCATGCTCGGCGGCCCGGGCCAGCTCTTCGACCGGGTGGCCGGTGAGGACCTCGTGCGTGACGTGCACGTCGGGGTACTTCTCGGACAGGCCGGCGGTGGCCTCGGAGAGCAGAGTGCGCTGGGCCCGCAGCGCCACCTCCTCGTCGTCCAGCATGATCAGGGGCGGCTGCCACACGCAGACGACCCGCAGTGCCGCACCCCGAAGGTCGGCCTCGTCGAAGGCGAAGTCCAGCGCGGCCGTGGCTGACGCGCTGCCGTCGACGCCCGCGACGACGTAGGGCGGCTGCTGGCTTATGTGCTCGGCGTCGCCCACGACGACGACCGGGCAGCGGGCCTGGGCGGTGACGGGCACCACGAGCGAGCCGGCACTGAAGATCTCCGCGGTTCGGCTCAGGTGACGGGAGCCGAGGACGATCATGCGGGCTTCTCGCGCCGCGCCGCCCAGGACGGGGGCGGGAAGGCCGCCGAGCAGATCACCGGTGACGGCCACCTCGGGGTGACGGTCACGCACCCAGCTGCACGCTTGTTCGAGCCTGTCGGATCCGGCCTGCCGCAGGACGGTCTGGCCGGGGGTGTCATCGACGTGATGGGTG
Organism: Streptomyces sp. NPDC044002; assembly: GCF_056434525.1. Lineage (NCBI taxonomy): Bacteria > Bacillati > Actinomycetota > Actinomycetes > Kitasatosporales > Streptomycetaceae > Streptomyces > Streptomyces sp. NPDC044002. The sequence continues at coordinate 95,484 of NZ_JBWKEZ010000003.1, read as the reverse complement.
TCGTGCTGGGGCGGTACGGCGAGCACCAGGCGCAAAGGGAGCCTGCGCCGTTGTGCCTCGTCGGCGGCCCAGGCCAGGGCAAGGTGCCAGTCCCTGTCCGGGTCGATGCCCACGACGATGTCACGGCTTCCTGCCGGTTGGCGAGTCATGACCGGCTCCCGAAGTCGCTGCCGGTCCGCGGGATGAGGAGGACGGGGCAGTGGGCGTGGTGCAGCAGGCTGTGCGTGGCCCTGCCCAGGTTGCGGGCCACTCCAAGGGCGCTGGGGACACGGCGTCCGCCCATGACGAGCAGGTCTGCGTGGCGGGAGGCCTCGACGAGGACACCGGCCACGGAGATGCTCTTCTCGGCGTCGGCCTGCACCTCAAGGTCGGGGAACTCGCCGCGGACCACGTCCGTGACGGCCCGCAGTGCCTCTGCGTGCCCGCCCGCGATCTCGTCGACGCCGTCGAGCATCGTGACCACCTCGCCGACGGACTGGAGCACGTTCCACACGTGCAGCAGGCGCAGGGAGGCCTTGTGCAGCTCGGCTTCCCTGGCGGCGTACCGGGCGATCAGGAGGTCGTGCTCATCGCGGATCGCCGCGAGAACCGTTCCGGTCTCCTCGGCCCCGTCGATGCCCCGGATGACGATGACGGGGGTCATGGCGGCGGCTGCGACACCGATGCCGACCGAGCCGAGCATGAGGGAGTTGAAGCCGCCCAGGCCGCGGTTGCCGACCACGACGGTGCCGTGGAGCCCGCCGGACCGGTGCAGGCTGTCGACAGCGCCCGCGCGGCTGAATTCGGTGGTCACGTTCAGCCCGGGGTACTCGGCCGACACGGCCTTCGCGGTTTCGTCCAGGAGCTCCCGACCGTTGGCGCGGACCCTTTCGATGGTCTCCGCAGACAGGTACAGGGCCCTGCCGTCGGTGTCGGCGCCGTAGACGATGTGCAGGGGACGGTCACGGCGTACGGCCTCCTTGGCCGCCCACAGGGCGGCGATGCGCGCCGACTGCGAGCCGTCCACGCCGACGGTGACCGAGCTGGTGTCCGGTGTACGGAATGTGCTTTCCACGATTCCTCCCAACCGAGAAGCCGATGAGGGACACCCCTCACGCTGACACCGCCGGCACTTCGGGAAGAGGGCCGCCCGGGACCGCCGACGGGACCAAAGGTCCCCATCGTCGCGACCTGGCGCCCCGGGCCCTTACGGGCCCCGGATGGGACCGTTCGGCCCTCGATCCGCCGGCGCTCGTCGGCGGATGGTGGGGGCACACCCACACCGGACATCAGCCTCGCGTGGCACGGCGGAGCAGGAGGGCCTCATGAAGCACATCAAGGTTGCGGACCTGATGACCGACGAGGTCGTCTCCGTGGCCCCGGGCACCGCCTTCAAGGACGTCGCGAAGCTGCTGGCCCAGTACGACATCTCAGGCGTCCCTGTCCTGGACGACGAGGACCGCGTGGTGGGCGTCGTGTCGCAGACGGACCTGCTGGCCCACACGGCGCCGCCCCACGATCCCGCCAGGCAGAGCGGCACAGCGGCTGGGCCGCCTACCGCGGGTGACGTCATGTCCGCGCCCGCGGTCACCGTCCATGCCGAAGAGACAGTGCCTGACGCCGCCCGGCTGATGACCCGCCGCGGTATCGAACGCCTCCCCGTCGTGGACGTGGAGGACCGGCTCGTCGGCATCGTCACCCGTCGGGACCTGCTCCGCATGTTCCTGCGCCCGGATTCCGAGATACGACGACGTATCACCGACGAGATCCTCGCGGAGGCCCTCGGCTTCTCGGCCGGCGACATCGACGTTCATGTCGTGGACGGCATCGTCGCCCTCGACGGCCATGTCGAGCGTCGGAGTCAGCTCCCTGCCCTTCTCAGCCTCGTCGAGCAACTCGACGGGGTCGTCGCCGTGGCATCGCACGTCAGTGCCCGCACCGACGATACGGAAACCGCTCAAACCGACCACGCCCGCCACGCGATGCCGTGGTGATGAGGCGCCGGACCGCACGAAGGAAGGCGCAGCCATGAAGAACCACGTGACCGTCGGAGTCGACGGTTCCCCTGAGAGCCGGGCAGCAGCGCGCTGGGCCGCGCGGGAGGCCGTCCTGCGGCAGGTGCCGCTGCGGCTCGTGCACGCCGTCGACTGGCCCTTGGACCCGGTGTTCCCCGGCCTGGGCCGCCAGGACGTGGACCGCTGGGCGGACCAGGCCCTGACCGAAGCCGCGCAGGAACTGCGCGGGCGCCACCCGCATCTGGAGATCACGACCCGCTGCCTGACGGCCCGGCCGGCCGCCGCCCTCGCGGCGGAGGCCGCCGACGCTGGGCTACTGGTCCTGGGATCGCGCGGTCTGGGCGGCCTGGTCGGCTTCATCGTCGGCTCGGTGGCGATGTCCACCGTGGTCGCGACCGACACCCCGGTCGTCCTCGTTCGGGTCGCCGACGATCCGGACGGCCCGGGCACCGGCTCCGGCGCCGAGGTCGTCGTGGGTGTCGACATCCACGAAGCGTGCGACCGGGTACTCAGCTTCGCCTTCGAGGAGGCGGAACGGCGCGACTGCCCGCTGCGGGCCGTGCACGGCTGGCAGATGCCGGCCGCCTACAGCTACGTCCCCTTCTTCGACCCGGACAACGAACGGGACATCGGCAGGAGCGTCACACACATGGTGGACGACATGCTGCTGCCCTGGAAGCACAAGTTCCCCGACGTCAACGTCAGCCACAACGTGTTCATGGGATCCGCAGGCGAGCATCTTGTACGGGCCTCGCAGGGCGCGGGACTCGTCGTCGTGGGGCGCCATGTGCGCCGAACCCCCCTCGGCGCGCATCTGGGCTCGGTCACCCACGCGGTCCTGCACCACGCGGCAGCCCCCGTGGCCGTCATCGCCCACGACTGAAGGAGCGGAAACCGGCGAACGGCCGGGCGAGGCACCAAGCAAAGGGCGGAAAGAGTCCGCCCGCTTCTCGCGGATCCCGATTGTGCGGTGCACGGCGCTCGGCCGCTTCTCCGCATCCTCGCAAGGACCCTTTCCGCACTTCCATGGAACCACCCCGTGGCGAAGCCCACCAGGGCCGGCCGGACCGCCTCGGGCCCCGGACGGCCCTACCCACGGACGGCTCACCCTCCACACCATCACGAGTACCGGCCGTCCCATGAGGAGGAAGATCATGAAGCACCTGCGCAACGTCGATGACGTCATGACACACGCCGTGATCTCCGTCGACCACGGAACCGCGTTCAAGGACATCGTGGAAGCGCTGCGGATGTGGAACGTCAGCGCGCTCCCCGTCCTGGACCAGGGCGGACAGGTGGTCGGCGTCGTCTCCGAAGCCGACCTCCTGCTCAAGCCCCAGGGCACCGACACGGCCCACGACACCACCGCCGAGCAGCTGATGACCCGCCCGGCCGTGACGGTCACGAAGGACGCCACCATCCCCACGGCGGCGCGTCTGATGGCCCGCGGACACCTGAAGCGCCTTCCCGTGGTCGACGGCGACGGCCGCCTCGTCGGCGTCGTCAGCCGCGGCGACCTGCTCAAGGTCTTCCTGCGCCCCGACGAGGACATCGGCGCCGAGATCCGCGAACTGCTCATGTACCAGCTGATCCCGCACGGCCCCGGCGAGGTGCACGTCCACGTCGCCAACGGCATCGCCTACCTCAACGGGTCGCTGCCGGACCACGCGATGGAAGACATCGTCGTACGCGCCGCAGGCACCGTACCGGGCGTCGTCGACGTCAAGGCGGATTTCACCGTCCCCGTCTCCGCATGAGGGCACGACCGCCATGAGGCACCGCAGTGTCGCGGACCTGATGACGCACACCGCCGTCACCGTCCGGCGCACGACCGCGTTCAAGGAGATCGCCCGGCTCCTGAAGGAGTTCGACATCACCGCCATGCCCGTGACCGACGAAGCCGGGCACCCGGTCGGCGTCGTCTCCGAAGCCGACCTTCTCCGCCGCCGGCCCGCCGGTGGTGCGGCAACAGCCGAGGAACTGATGACGAGCCCGGCCGTCACAGCCCGCCCCGAGTGGAGCGTGGTCCGCGCCGCCCGGGTCATGCAGCGGCACCGGGTCAAGCGGCTGCCGGTCGTCAACGGAGAAGGCCGTGTGGTCGGCATCCTCAGTCGCAGCGATCTGATCCAGCTCTTCCTCCGCCGCGACCACGCGATACAGGAAGAGATCCTCGAGGACGTCCTCACCCGGACACTCCACCTCGCCCCCTCGGCCATCACCGTCGAAGTCGACGACGGGCTCGTGACGCTCAGCGGCACCGTGCCGCAGCCCGGGCTGCTGCCCGTGGTGATGCGCCTCTGTCAGAGCGTCGACGGGGTCGTCGACGTAGACAACAGACTCACCTGCGCCGAGGTCGAACGGAGCTGACTGGGCGAGGAGGGCCGGTTGGCCCCCGGTTGGGCCGCTCGGCCCTCCCACAGACCCTGCAAACGGAAGAGCCTGAAAGCAACCGCCCATCCGACCCCAGGAGGAACGTCATGTCGAACCGCATCACGGTAGGCCTGGACGGATCGAGTGGCGGCCTCGCCGCAGCCGGCTGGGCCGCCCACGAGGCCGAACTCCGCGGCGCCGCACTGGAACTCGTCCACGTCGAGAACTGGCCCAAGGACGCGCCCTTCGCCGTTCCGCTGCCCGAACCACGTCGACAATGGGCCGAAGACCTCCTGGGGCAAGCCCGGGACCAGCTGTCGCGTGAGCACCCCGCGCTCGACATCAGCGTCCGCCGGATCGAGGGGCGCGCGGCGGCCAACGGCCTCGCTTCCGCCGCAGCGGGCGCGGACCTGCTCGTCCTCGGTTCACGCGGCCTCGGCTCCGTCGCCGGATTCTTGATCGGCTCCACCGGTTCGGACACCATCCCCGAGACCGACACACCTGTCGTGCTCGTGCGCCCGACGGACGGCGCCGCGCTGTCGGCCGGACACGCTGGCAACGGCGGAGCAGTCGTTCTCGGAGTGGACCTGCGCAGCAACTGCGATCGGCTGCTTGCCTTCGCCTGCGAGGAAGCGGACCGGCGGGCCTGCCCGCTCGTCGTCATCCACGGCTGGTCCCCGCCCCCGATCCTCTCCTACGCTCCCGCCCTCGACCCCGGCATCGAGGCGGAGATCGCCAACGGGCTCAAGGCCACCCTTCAGGAACTGCTCAGCCCCTGGGAGCAGAAGTATCCGCAGCTCGCCGTCGACGCACGCACCGTCATCGGCCAGCCCGCCATCCAGATCCTGGACGCGGCGTCCGGCGCGGCACTCGTCGTGGTCGGCCGGCGCATCCGCCGTTCAACACTCGGCACACGCATAGGCCCGATCACTCACGCGGTGATGCACCACGCCACCTCACCGGTCGCCGTCGTGGCGCACGACTGAGGCCGCACAGACAGGAACAGTCCCGTGACCGCAACCCACTTCGACCCCGACACCGTCATCCGGCTCGTCGGCGACGCCGTCACCGCCCCGTCCATGCACAACGCCCAGCCGTGGAAGTTCGTGTTCCACACCGGCAGCGGCGCCCTCGCCCTGTACGGCGATCCGGACCGCGCCATGCCCCGAACCGACCCGGATCACCGCAGCCTCCACCTCGGTTGCGCTGCGGCGCTGTTCAACCTGCGGGTCTCCGCAGCCTCGATCGGTCTTCCGATCCGTGTGCAGCTCCTGCCGGACAACGCCGAACCGTGGCTGCTCGCGACGGTGACCATCGACGAAACCGCGAGCGCAGACAGCGGGCTTGCCTCCCTGCACGACGCCATCCGGCGTCGGCACACCAGCCGGTACCCCTTCAGCGAGGAGCTGGTACCGACCGCGCTGTTGGACGGTCTGTGGACCGCGGCCCGCCTGGAGGGCTGCCGGCTCACCGTCCCGGACACCTGGCACATCGACACCGTGCTCGGGCTCGTACGGGACGCCGAACACCGCGAGGAGATCGACCCGCTCGCCCGGGCGGAAACCACGGCCTGGACCTCACCCACAGAGAGCGCTGCAGGCGCACGTCGCGACGGCATTCCCGCCGCGGCATTCGGCCCCAGGGCTTCCGGCGGCCCCACCCCCGTACGCGACTTCGGTTGGGCAAACCCGATACCGGATCGTGGCTGGGCCGTGTTCGAGAAGCGGCCGCAGCTGGCTCTCCTCAGCACCGAGGGGGACACGAGAGCCGACTGGCTGCGCGCCGGCCAGGCGATGGAGCGCGTGCTGCTCCAGGCAACGGCCGACGGCCTCGCCACGTCGATGACGTCCCATCCGCTGGAATGGCCGGAGTTGCGCTGGACGGCCCGCGACCCGGTCGCGGCCATGGGACACGTGCAGATGGTCTTCCGCCTCGGCTACGGCCCCGCGGGCCCGGACACACCCCGCCGTCCGCTGACCGAGGTGCTGGAAATCCGGGAGTGACACCAACAGCGCCCACCGCGGTTCAATCCTTCCCGAGGGTGGCCGCGTGGTCGGGTACGGCGGTCTGCAGCTCCTTGGACGGCCGCTGGTAGCCCGTGGACGGCGGCCTCGGCGGCAAGGTCAGCGACGGTACGGCCACGTCCTCGTAGGGAACCGAGGACAGCAGGTGGGCCATCATGTTGATCCGCGCGCTGCGCTTGTCGTCGCTCTCGACCACGTACCACGGGGCGTCGGCGGTGTCCGTGTGGACGAGCATCTCGTCCTTGGCCCGCGAGTACGCCTCCCAACGGGTGAGGGACTCCAGGTCCATCGGGGAGAGCTTCCACCTGCGCAGCGGGTCCTCCGCGCGACGCCGGAACCGCTCCTCCTGTACGGCGTCACTGACGGAGAACCAGTACTTGCGCAGCAGGATCCCGTCCTCGACCAGCATCCGCTCGAACAGCGGGCACTGGCGCAGGAAGCGCTGGTGCTCGGCGGGGGTGCAGAACCCCATGACGTGCTCCACTCCGGCGCGGTTGTACCAGCTGCGGTCGAAGAGGACGATCTCTCCGGCGGCGGGCAGATGCTCGACATATCGCTGGAAGTACCACTGGGTACGCTCCCGCTCGGTCGGCGTGGGCAGGGCTGCGATGCGCGCGACACGGGGGTTCAGGTGTTCGGCGACGCGCTTGATCGTGCCTCCCTTGCCCGCGGCGTCACGGCCCTCGAAGACGACGACCAGCCGGGCGCCTTCAGCCCGCGTCCACTCCTGGAGCTTGACCAGCTCCGTCTGGAGCCGCAGCAGCTCCCTCTCGTAGGCCGCCTTCTTGAGACTCATCGCCGCCGCCTTCCACTTCGCCGTCCGGTGCTGCGACCAAGTCGGTCACGGCATGCCCCCGCGTGCAAGGGTGACCCGCGCGCGATCGGGTGTGCCGAGAGGCCGGCACGACTCGCCGATACGCTGGCTCCGGACGGGGCGTGCGGTGAAGGGGAATCACGTGGGTGTGGGGGATCCGTTGACGCAGGTGCCGAGGATGCGGCTGGACGAGTTGCTCGACGAACTCCAAGTGCGCATCGACGCCGTGCGCGGCACCCGTGACCGGGTGCACAGCCTGCTGGAGGCCGTCGTCTCGGTGGGGCGCGAGCTGGATCTGGCCCAGGTGCTCCGGCGGATCGTGGAAGCCGCGGCCCTGCTCGTCGACGCGGAGTACGGGGCGCTGGGGGTCATCGGCCCCGACGGCCGCACACTGTCGCAGTTCCTGACCGTGGGGCTGACCGAGGAGGCCATCGCCGAAATCGGTCCCCTGCCCGCTGGTCACGGTCTGCTCGGCGAGGTCATCCACCACCCGGAGCCCTTGCGCCTCACCGATCTCGGCGCGCACTCGTCGTCGTACGGGTTTCCGCCGCACCACCCGCCCATGCGCACGTTCCTCGGCGTACCGATCCGGGTGCGGGAGGAGGTGTTCGGGAACCTCTATCTGACCGACAAGCGGGGCGGGGTCGATTTCGACCCCGAGGACGAGACGGTGATCTCCACCCTCTCGGTGGCGGCGGGCGTGGCGATCGACAACGCCCGGCTCTACGAGGGGGCGCAGCGTCAGCAGCGGTGGCTGAAGGCCAATGCGGAGATCACCGAGAGCCTGCTGTCGGGCAGTTCGCGTCCGGCGGTGCTGGAGCTCATCGCCCGGCGGGCCCAGGAGATCACAGGGGCCCGGATCGCTCACATCTCCATGCCGGTTCCCGCGGCCGAAGGGCTGTTCGTGGAGTTCGCGGCCGGTCCGGACAGCAGGGCCAGGCAGGGACTCGTCGTCCCCGTCGCGGGAACCCTCTCGGGGACGGCGCACCGGACCGGGCAACCCGTCACGGCCGTACTCGCCTCGGACGACGACAGCCACCCGGACGACGCCCAGACCCAGGGCTGGCTGGGCCCCGTCGTCGCGGTCCCTCTGGGCACCGCCGGCGGCGACAGCAGGGGCGTACTGCTGCTCGCCCGGCCGGCCGGCGAGCCCGTCTTCGGCGAGAACGAGCTCGAGCCTCTCGTGGCCTTCGCCGGGCAGGCGGCGATCGCCTTGGAGCTGGCGGAGCGGCGCCGGGACGCGGAGCAGATTGCACTGCTGGAGGAGCGCGACCGCATCGCACGTGACCTGCACGACCTGGCCATCCAGCGGCTCTTCGCCACCGGCATGACCCTCCAGAGCGCTGCCCGCCTCGTCGATCACGAGGGGGCCGCCGAGCGCGTCAGCCGTGCGGTCGACGACCTGGACGAGACCATCAAGATCATCCGGTCTACGATCTTCGGTCTCCGCACCAAGGACCGCGAGAGCGGGCCGGGTCTGCGGGCCCGCGCCGCCCGGGCCGTAGGCGACGCGGCCACCGCCCTCGGCTATCCACCGCGCCTGAGCATGGAGGGTCTGCTCGACACGGACGTGCCCTCCGAAGTCGCAGACCACGTCATGGCGGCACTCGGCGAGCTCCTGAGCAACGCCACGCGCCACGCGGGGGCGACCCGGGTCGCCGTGGCCCTCAAGGCGGAGCCGGGCGAGATCGTGCTGACGGTTTCCGACAACGGCAGGGGCATCCCCGCCCAGGGCCGCAGAAGCGGTCTGCGCAACCTCGACGACCGGGCGCAGGGCCTGGGCGGAACCTTCACCGTGGACATCCCCGACGAAGGCGGAAGCCGGCTGGTCTGGCGGGCTCCGCTCCCCACCGGCGGCTGACGGCCCCTACGCGATCACCGTTGGCCGGGCTGCCCCCGGCAGCGTCCGCTCCGCTTCCAGCCGGAATCCGGTGACGAGGTCGGGGCGGATCCGCAGGGTGCCGGTCATCGGCCGTCCCGCCCACGGGCGCAGCAGGGAAGCGAATCGGGCCTCCTCCTCGGCGTCGGTCACCGGCCGCGCGAAGCCGGTGACGACGACGCTCCAGCCGAGGTGCGTGACGGGGTCGATGTCGTCCGCTTCGTAGGCGACGACCACACCGGTGACATCGGCCGGGGCCACCAGGGAGGCGAGCGCCCCACCGTCGTGGATCCGAACGACGATGTCCTCGCCGTCGACGAGATGGCTGACCGGGCGGACTGCCGGCAGCGCCTGCTGTGTGAAGACGATGCGTCCCAGGGACACCGCCGCCATCAGTCTCAGCGCCTCTGCCCTGTCGAGCTCCCGCATGCGCCGGGTGGCCGTCATGCCGTCATCAGGGCGCCGTGCGCCCCAGTTCGCGGTCAACGCCGAGCACCCGCATCGACTTGATCACCAGAGGCGGCACGCCGCAGAGCCGGAGCCTGGTTCCGGCTCTGCGGCAGCGGTGGTGCACGCGCACGAAGAGGTCGATGCCCGAGCTGTCGCAGAAGGAGATCCCCGACAGGTCCAGGAGAAGGGCGTGCCGGCCGGATGCGGCGAGCTCGGTGAGGCGGGGCTCCACCTGCCCCGCGGTGTGGAAGTCGAGTTCTCCTGCCAAGGTGACGAGCAGGTCAACGTCATTCCTCACCGCGGCCCTCAGGTCGATCAAGGCGGTCGTCATGGAACCCTCCACGCTGCGTGCGGCTCCGCAGTGGCCGCGCTTTTCCCCGTGCGGCACCAGCTCACCGGAACAGGACCGGTACCGGGAAGGTCCGCATGCCCCCTGCGGAGGGCCGAAGGTCCCATTCCCATCAGGCCTCCCCTGTGGTGGAACGGGTACACGAGGGCCTATCGGCCCTGTCCGTTCGGCCCCTTCGGCAGGCAGGATGCTGGAGTTCGCGCGCCCAGGACGGACCCGGCCGAAGGAGATGCGTCATGACCGACAGCGGTGCTCCAACCCCTGCCAAGACACCGATCACGGTCTTCCTCCTCGACGACCACGAGGTCGTGCGCCGCGGGGTGCACGACCTGCTGGACGCGGAGCCCGACCTGACCGTGGTCGGTGAGGCGGGCACAGCGGAACAGGCGCTGGTCCGCGTCCCCGCGCTGCGCCCCCAGGTGGCGATCCTGGACGTACGGCTGCAGGACGGCAACGGGGTGAGCGTGTGCCGGGAACTGCGCTCGCGGATGCCCGAGCTGGCCTGTCTGATGCTCACCTCGTTCGACGACGAGGAGGCCCTGCTGGACGCGGTGATGGCGGGCGCCTCCGGTTACGTGTTGAAGCAGATCACCGGTACCGACCTGGTCACCGCCGTGCGCACGGTCGCGGCCGGTCAGTCCATGCTCGATCCCGGGGCCACCACCCGGCTGATGGCCCGTATGCGGGGTGATGCGCCCGAGCAGGAGCAGGTCCCAGGCCTTCCCGGGGTCACCGAGCGGGAGAAGGAGGTCCTGGTCCTGGTCAGCGAGGGGCTCACCAACCGGGAGATCGGCAAACGGCTGTTCCTCGCCGAGAAGACCGTCAAGAACATCATCTCGCGCCTGTTCGCCAAGCTGGGTGTGGAGGGCCGTGTCCAAGCCGCCGTGATCGCCAGCCACACGCTGGTCCCGCCGAGCCGGCGCCCCGTGCCGACAGCGGAATAGCCGCAGAGTCAGGATGACCGAAGAGCCGGGCGCGCCGTACAGTCGCGTGCCCGGCTCTCCTGCCTGACCCGGGCCGGGTCAGGGGTGCGGGACCACGGCCACGGGACAGGCCGAGTGGTGCAGGACGCCATGGGCCACGGACCCGATGTGCGGCCCCACCGCCGACTCGCGGACCCGGCGGCCGACGACGAGCAGTTGCGCGTCGGTCGCGGCGGCCAGCAGCACGTGGCCGGCACTGCCCTGCTCCACGTGCGCGACGACTTCGACCTGCGGGTACTTCACCCGCAACGGCTCCAGGGCCTGCTCCAGCGCGGCCTTCTCGTACGGCTCCAGGCCACCGAACTGGTCTGCGATCCACATCGACCCGGGGCTGTAGCCGTAGACGGGAGGCAGGGTCCACGCGCGGACCGCGCGGAGCGGTACCCCGCGTGCCGCGGCCGCCTCGAAGGCGAAGCGCAGCACCTCGGAGGACTCCTGCACGCCGCCCTGCTGCCCGACGACGACCTCACCCTCCTCAGGCACGGCGGCCGGCCTGCCGTGCGCGGAGCGTACGGACACGACCGGGCACTCCGCGGCGGCGATCACCTGCTGACCGTAGGAGCCCAGCAGAAAACCGACCAGCGCTCCGTGCCCGCGCGTGCCGATGACCAGCATCTCCGCCTCCTTGGCCGCGTGCAGCAAAGCCGACACGGGCGCATCGCAGAGAACTTCCGCGGTGAGGTGCAGTTCCGGGTACCGGTGGGTGAGCTCGCCCTCGACCTCCTTCAGGACGTCGTCGGCCCGCCGGGCTTCGGCATCGCGGTCCTGGACGACGGGGGCGGAGAGCGGCGCCCACAGCCAGGCATGGACCACGTGCAAGGGCAGGCCACGCCGTACGGCCTCCTGCGCGGCCCAGTCCGCCGCCGCCCGGCTCTGAGGGGATCCGTCCACTCCGACAACCAGGGTGTGCTTCACGAGACTGTCCTCCGTACTGATGCTGCCGGAGCATCGGGGTCGGTCGGCAGGGGGCGGTGCCGGCCGGGGGAGACCGCCACCGCCGACCTCACTCTCCCGTCCCGGCGCCGTCGCACACAGGGGCCGACAGTCCCTCCCCCAGGGCCGGTCCTCCCCTCCCTGCGCCCACTCGGGAGGGGCACCGTGGAGGGATCGGCTCAGTCGACGAACGTCCCCGACCGTCGCACTCAGGAGCGGGCATGACCTCGTACCCCATCGCGGAGATCGCGGAGCTCGACGCGCACTGGCGCGCCGCCAACTATCTGGCAGCCGGCCAGATCTACCTCATGGACAACCCCCTGCTCACCGAACCGCTGCGGCCGGAGCACATCAAGCCGCGGCTGCTCGGCCACTGGGGCACCTCCCCCGGCCTGAACCTCGTCCACACCCACCTCAACCGCGTGATCAAGGACCGCTCGCTGGACGCCCTGTGCGTCTGGGGTCCCGGCCACGGTGGTCCGGCCGTCCTGGCCAACTCCTGGCTGGAGGGCACGTACACCGAGACCTACCCGGACGTCACGCGGGACGCGGTCGGCATGGGCGCGTTGTTCCGGCAGTTCTCCTTCCCCGGCGGCGTGCCGAGCCACGTGGCCCCCGAAACGCCCGGCTCCGTCCATGAAGGCGGCGAGCTCGGGTACTCCCTCGCCCACGCCTACGGAGCCGCCTTCGACCACCCCGACCTGCTGGTCGCCTGCGTCATCGGGGACGGTGAGGCCGAAACGGGGCCGCTGGCCGCGTCCTGGCACTCCAACAAGTTCCTCGACCCGGTCCACGACGGCGCCGTCCTGCCGATCCTCCACCTCAACGGCTACAAGATCGCCAATCCGACGGTGCTGTCCCGGATCCCCGAGGCCGAGCTCGACTCGCTGCTGCGCGGCTACGGACACGACCCGCTGTACGTGACCGGCGGCGACCCCGCCCTGGTACACCGTGCCATGGCCCGCGCGATGGACGAGGCCCTGGACCGCATCGCGGCCATTCAGCGCGAGGCACGGACGGCGGGCACCGATCCGGGCAGGGAGTACTCGCGCTGGCCGGTGATCGTGCTGCGCACCCCCAAGGGCTGGACCGGCCCCGCCACCGTCGACGGCGACCCGGTCGAGGGCACCTGGCGTGCCCACCAGGTCCCACTCGCAGAAGTACGGGAGAACCCCGCGCACCTGAAGCAGCTGGAAGCCTGGCTGCGCTCATACAGGCCGCAGGAACTCTTCGACGCCGACGGGCAGCCCTCCGGGCAGGTACTCGCCTGCGTCCCTCAGGGCGAGCACCGCCTCGGCGCCGTCCCGTACGCGAACGGCGGCCGGCTCCTGCGGCCCCTCCCCCTGCCCGCCCTCGCCACGTACGCCGTCCCCGTCGACAAGCCGGGCTCCAGCCTCCACGAACCGACCCGGGTCCTCGGGCAGTTCCTCACCGGGATCATGCGCAACACCGCCGAGCGGCGGGACTTCAGGGTCGTCGGTCCGGACGAGACCGCCTCGAACCGGCTGGACGGCCTGTACGACGCCACCGGCAAAGCCTGGCAGGGGCTGACGGAGGCCACGGACAGGAACCTGTCCCGGGACGGCCGCGTCATGGAAATCCTGTCCGAACACGTCTGCCAGGGCTGGCTGGAGGGCTACCTCCTCACCGGCCGCCACGGACTCTTCTCCACCTACGAGGCCTTCGCCCACATCGTCGACTCCATGGCCGGCCAGCACATCAAGTGGCTGAAGACCTCGCGCGACCTGTCGTGGCGCGCACCGATCGCCTCCCTGAACTACCTGCTCACCTCGCACGTCTGGCGCCAGGACAACAACGGCTTCTCCCACCAGGACCCCGGCTTCGTCGACCACGTCCTCAACAAGAGCCCCGAAGTCGTACGGGTCTACCTGCCACCGGACGCCAACACCCTCCTCGCCGTGGCCGATCACGCCCTGCGCAGCCGCGACCGGGTCAATGTGATCGTCGCCGGGAAGCAGCCCTCCTTCGACTGGCTGCCCCTCGACGAAGCCCTCGTCCACGTCGCGCGGGGCGCCGGCACCTGGGAGTGGGCGGGCACCGACCACGGCTCCCGCGAACCCGACGTCGTCCTCGCCTGCGCCGGCGACGTACCCACCATGGAGGTCCTCGCCGCCACCGCCCTCCTGCGCGAGCACCTCCCCTCGTTGGCCGTCCGAGTCGTCAACGTCGTGGACATCGCCCGCCTGATGCCCCACGAGGAACACCCGCACGGCATGACCGACACCGAGTACGACGCCCTCTTCACCGCCGACAAGCCGGTGATCTTCGCTTACCACGGCTATCCGTGGCTGATCCACCGCCTCGCCTACCGCCGCACCGGCCACCCGAACCTGCATGTCCGCGGGTACAAGGAGTCCGGCACGACGACCACTCCCTTCGACATGGTCGTGCGCAACGACCTCGACCGGTACCGGCTCGTCATGGACGTCATCGACCGCGTCCCGGGCCTGGCCGACCGCGCTGAGGGGCTGCGCCAGGCGATGGCCGACCAGCGCATCCGCCACCACAGCTGGATCCGCGAGCACGGCACCGACCTGCCGGAGGTCACGGACTGGTCCTGGCCCTATTGATCGCGGAGGCAGCTGTGCTCACGGCGCGAGGTCTCGGTGTTGGAGCAGCAGCTGGGCCAGCAGGATGCCCAGCACTCCCGTTCCGATGAGGATCCCGAGCCCGGGCCAGAGCACGCCGCCTTCGGCCAGGGCATCACCCGGGGCGTAGTAGTGGAACGGGCTGAGGTACCTCAGTGGCGCTGCCGGCGACCAGGCCAGGGCGATGAAGTTGACGGCGAATCCCACGGCTCCGATCGCGATGGTCGCGCCGACCACCTGGGCCCGCCGTCGGCCCGCTGCCGATACGGCCATCGCCGGCCCGATCAGGCACAGGGCGAAGCCGAGGCCCATGACCCCGGCGGCGAACACCCCGCCGAGCGGCACCGCACGGTGGATGTCCGGTGACAGCACGACCCCGACAGCCACCGTGAGGGTCGCCGCCAGGTTCAGGGCAAGCGCCGCGAGCACCAGCGCGGCGGTCCGCTCGACCAGCAATCGGGTACGGCTGACGGGACGCACCATGACGAGCTCCACGGTCCCGCACTCCACGTCCGCCGCTACGGCGGCCGCGGCGAGCGAACCGATCGCGGTGAGCTGCATGGCGATCCAGAAGGGATGGGTGAGGCCGGCGCCCAGCAGGCCGGCGTAGCTGGCGATCGACACGTCGCCGCTGGACCCGCTGAACGCCCGGTAGGCCGAGGGCGGCCCCTTCCCGCCCGCGGAGAAGAGCTGACCCGGAGGAATCGCGTTGGCGACCACCACGATGAGGGCTTCGAAGACGACCATCCCGACGAGCAGCGCAGTCAGCATCCGGCGCCGCCGGTACAGGGCGAGCCACAACAGCGGCCACTGGCTTCTCACGGCTCCTCCCCCACGGCGCCGTTGCGGTACAGGTCCATAAAGGCTTCGTCCAGTCCGGCTTCTTCCACCGTGACGTCGGCCACCGGTAGGCCGAGCAGGGTGCGAAGGGCGCCCACCAGTTCGCTCGGCGGTACGAGCAGCTCCACCCGGTCCCCCTGCCAGCGAGGGGCCCAACGTTCTGCGTCACCAAGGGGGCGTCCCCCCTGTCCGTCCGCGAAGGACAGCCTGATCCGCCGGGCACGGGCCTCGCGGAGGCCGGCCACGCTCTGGACCGTGACCAGTCGTCCGTCCCGGATGATCGCCACCCGCTCGCAGGTACGCTGCACCTCCGGCAGGATGTGGCTGGAGAGCAGGGCGGTACGTCCGGCGGCGGCCGCCTCGCCCAGCAGCGCGAAGAACGTCTCCTGGACCAACGGATCGAGCCCCTCGGTCGGTTCGTCGAGCACCACCAGCTGCGGATCGTGCTGCATCGCCTGCACCAGCCCGAGCTTCTGCTTCATTCCCCGCGAGTAACCCCCGACGGGGCGGGCGAGGACCGCGGGCGTCAGCCCCAGCCGGTCGCACAGCTCGCCACGGCGGGGCACGGGTGCTCCCTGGAGCGCGGACAGCAGATCGAGCGTTTCCGCTCCGGAGAGTTCCGGGTACAGGCGCAGTTCGCCCGGCAGGTAGCCCAGGTGCGGGGCCACCCTGCGGTGATCGACGATCGGGTCCATCCCGAGTACCCGCACATGTCCCTCGCTGGGCCGGAGCAGGCCGGTGAGACATCGCAGCGTGGTTGTCTTTCCCGCGCCGTTCGGCCCGAGGAAGCCGAACACCTCACCCGGTCTCACCGTGAGGCTCAGGCGGTCGACGCCCACCACCGGCCCGTACCTCTTGGTCAGTCCGGTCAGCTCGATCGCATGCCCGTCACCCATGGGTCCAGTCTGAGCCTGCTGCCGGAGGCTCGCCCGCTCACCCAATGTCGTAGGCCGTGAGGGGAGCGCGCTGCGGTGCGGCCCCCGCTGCGGCCATGTCACCGTAGGCAGTGCGCTTGAGCTGTTCCGCCAGGTTCTCCAGTGCCCGGGCGGCCGCGAGTTCGTTGCCGATCTCGGGCACGTCCTTGTCCGTCGGGTTGCAGCGTGCGGTGCCGTGGCCCGTGAGACGGGTGGTACCGGTGTCGAGTTCGACGCGGACCTTGGTCATGTGCTCTTCCTCGAAGAGGTAGACGTGGGTCTTCCATTCGCTCGTGTGCGACATGGTGTGCCTCCGGACGGATCAGGAGTGACGGTGGTGGCGGCGTCGGGCCCAGCGTCGGAGCTCGTCGCTTCCCCAGACCAGCGGCGGGAAGACCGCGATGAGGAGGACGACGTCCAGCGGGAGGGCTGCGGTGCCGAAGAGGTTCTGGAGCGGCGGCGCGTACACGAGCGCCGCGGTGAAGACGAGCTCGAAGGCGATGCCGGCGAGCAGCAACGGGTTGGTGAAGAGGCCGATGTCGCGCAGGGCCGCGTGGTCGGTTCGAGCGGCGATGGCCGTGCCGACCTGGCAGGTCACGATTCCCGCGAAGGTGGCGGTGGTCGCGGTGAGGTAGGCGTGGTGCAGGGCGCTTCCGGGTCCGGTGGGGTCGCCGGGGTGCCAGCCCGCACGCCACAGCACGTAGAAGAAGCCGGTCATGACGAGGGCGGCCGAGACGGTGCCGAGCCAGCCCCAGCTGCGCACGAGCATGTCCTTGTTGATCACACTCTGAGAGCTGGTCCGGGGCGGTCGGGACATGATCCCCGGCTCGGCGCGCTCACGGCCGAGGGCGAGGGCCGGCAGGGTCTCGGTCCCCAGGTCGATGGCGAGGATCTGCAGGACGGTCAGCGGCAGCGGTACGGCCCCTGCGGAGAGGGCGAACACGAGGAAGGGAACGACCTCGGGGGTCAGGTGGGCGAAGATGTAGACGATGAACTTCCGGACGTTGTCGTAGACGCGGCGCCCGGATTCGATCGCGGTGACGATGGTGGCGAAGTTGTCGTCGGTCAGGACCATCGTCGACGCCTCGCGGGCAACATCGGTGCCGGACAGCCCCATGGCCACGCCGATGTGGGCACGGTGCAGGGCCGGTGCGTCGTTGACTCCGTCGCCGGTCATGGCCACGATCTGGCCGTGCGCCCGCAGGGCATCCGCCACTTTCAGCTTGGTCTCGGGCGAGGAGCGGGCGAAGACGATCTCCGTGCCGTCCTGGCGGAGGAGGTGGTCGAGCTCGTGGTCGTCGACCGCCTCGGACTGGGCGACCACCTGGAGGCGTGGGGTACCGATACCGACGGAGCGCGCCACGGCCGCGGCGGTCGCTCCGTTGTCGCCGGTGACGATGTGGACGGTGAGCCCTGCCTCGTGGCAGCGCCGTACCGCGGCGGCGACTTCGGGTCGCGGCGGGTCGTACAGGCCGACGAGGCCGAGCAGGTGCAGGTCCCGCTCGACGTCCTGCCGCCGCGAGAGCGCTGCGTCGGTGCCGGGCGGCAGTTCGCGTACCGCGACGGCCAGCACGCGCATGCCGTCCGCCGCCAGAGCGTCAGCGGCGTCCTGGGCCTCGCCGGTCGGCTCTCCTTCGGCCAGCAGCGCCAGGACGGCTTCGGGGGCGCCCTTGACGATCACACGGAGTGCGCCGTGTTCTCCGTCGAGGATCACCGCCATGCGGCGCAGGCGCGGGTCGAAGCGGAAGCAGGACCGTCGGTGGACGTCCCGGTCGGCCAGGTCGAGGAGCGCGGCATGTTGTGTGGCTCCCTCGACCAGTGCGATCTCCGTCGGGTCACCGTGCAGCGCGCCATCGCTTTCGCGGGTGACGGTGGTGCACTGGGCGGCGGCACAGACCAGTTCGGCGGTCTCCGAACCGCTCGCCGGATCGTGCGGCGGGGTCCAGGTGGAGTGGAGGCGCATCTGGTTGCGGGTGAGGGTGCCGGTCTTGTCGGTGCAGATGACGTTGGTGGAGCCGAGGGTTTCCACGGCGCTCAGCCGTTTGACCACCGCGCCCTGCCGGGCGAGGACCCGTACGCCCACGGCGAGGGCGAGGGTGATGGTGGGCAGCAGTCCCTCGGGCACGTTGGCGACGAGCAGGCCGATGGCGAACATCAGCGAGTCGGTCAGCGGCAGGCCGACCGCCACCCCGATCACGAGGAAGACGGCCCCCATGCCGACCGCGACCGCCGCGATCAGCCAGGCGACCTTCTTGACCTGCTGCTCCAGTGGGCTCGGCTCACGTCGGGTGCGCTGGCTGAGGGCCGCGATCCGGCCGAGTTCGGTGTGGTCTCCGGTAGCGAAGACGATCGCCTGCGCCTGGCCCTCGGTGGCGGTGGTGCCGCTGAAGACGAGGTTGGGCTCCTGCAGCAGGGAGAGGCCTTCGAGGCCGGGGCCGGCGAGGCGCTCGACCGGGGTGGACTCGCCCGTCAGCATGGAGAGGTCGGCCTCTATTCCTCCCTCGGTCAGGCGGGCGTCGGCGGGTATCCGGTCGCCTTCGTCGAGGGCGATGAGGTCTCCGGGGACCAGGTCCCGTGCCGGGACTTGCTGTGCCTGTCCGTCGCGGATCACCTGGGCCTGGTCGGGGAGGTAGCGGGCCAGGGTTTCGACGGCCTTCTCGGCCTGTCGTTCCTGGACAAGGGCGAATCCGGCGTTGACGAGGACGACCGCGACGATCGCCCAGCCGAGCACCGGGATGGAGGCGGTGAAGGCGAGGGCTGCCGCGGCCCACAGCAGCAGGGCCAGCGGGTGGAGCAGTTGCCGCAGCAGTTCGCGCAGGATGCTCGTCCGGGCGGTGCGGCGGACCTCGTTCGGGCCGTAGACGGCCAGGCGGCGTGCTGCCTCCCGGCTCGACAGGCCCAGGGGGCCGGTGTGCAGTTCGCGACGGAGCAGAGGAAGGGGTTCCAGGGGATCCGGTGCGGTGTCCGGCGTGAGGTCCGGGGCGGCGGCGGTCTCAGTCATCGCCGGCTCCCTGCCCGGGGCGCAGGCGGCCGGACCAGAGGGGCTCGATGTTCGCCCACTCGGTTTCCCAGGCCCGTGTACTGCGCGCGTCAACGATGAGGATGCGAGTGAAGACCAGGCCCCCGCCCACGAGCATGATCCCGGCCAGCGCTCCGACGCCGATGCCCACCGCGTTCACAACAATGTCGGCCGGGCGGGGCGGCGCGTTGGCGGCACGGCCGTCTTCGTCGACCCACACACGGACCGTGCCACCGTTCCGGGTGCCTGCCGGAGCGGGGATGGTTTCCGTGTGCGGGCGCTGCGACGGGTAGTGCCACGTGGCGGTCGCCACGGTGACCGGCCGACTGCTCGGCTGGTCCCCCGCCCGGTAGGTGGTCTCGCTGACCGTGGTGGCCGTGACGGTGTGCCGGTGTCGCGCGATGTTCTCGGCGGTGCGGTGGCCGTCCGTCCAGGCGGCCCGCCCGAGGGCGAAGCCGACTGCGAGAGCCAGTAGGCAGGTCAGCGCGAAGGCGGCATGCATTCGGGTCCGGGTGCGGTCGGCAGCCCGCCTGAGCGGGTTGGCCCCCATCCCTTTCGTCCGGTGGTGCATGGCACGCCTCCGTGCTGGTGCGTGCCGAGCCGGGCCGTCCCTTCAGGCGGCGAGCTCGGCGCTGATGTGGTGGGCCCAGTTCTGGATCCGCTCGGGGTTGCGGAAGTCTCCGCCCTTGCCCTGGCGGGTCAGTGCCTTGGCGAGGAAGCCCGGGGTGTGGGCCGTGATGCTGCCACCGAAGGTCATGTGCTCACGCGCCCCGATCAGCTGCATCTCCCGGGCGACCGCGGAGACCGGGGGGATGTCGTGTTCCTCGGCGGAGCGGTCGAGGGGACCGCTGCTGAACATCCACACCGGGCGGTGCCGCAGCGACTCGGCATTGCGTTCCGCGCAGTGCTTGGCCTTGCTGCTCCAGTGGCCGGCGTAGAGGGAGCCGCCGAGGACGACGGCGTCGTAGGCGCGGACGTCGTGGACGTCGTCGGCGGGCAGCACAACGGCGTCGAGACCGTCCTCGCGGAGGGTCTTGCCGATCTGTTCCGCGATGCCTGCGGTGGCGCCGTGCTTGGTGCCGTAGGCGACCAGGACTCGCTTGGTGCTCATGGCGGGTGCTCCTTGATTCCGTTGTGCGGGTCTGATGCCACTGTCACGCGGCCGACGGCTGGTCCGCTTGGGCCGGACGGATCCCGATGGGGGCCGTTCGGTCCTCCCCGTAGCGGCTCTCCTCGGCGGCGGCGACGTGCTGCTTGACGGCAGCGAAGCTGTCGGGGGCGACGGAGATCGAGTCGATCCCGGCGCGGACGAGGAAGGCGGCGTAGGCCGGGTCGTCGCTGGGCCGCTGTCCGCACAGGCCCACCGGGCGTCCCAGCGTTTGGACCCGTGGGAGGAGGATCCGGATGAGGGTGGTGACGGCCGGGTCGTTCTCGTCGAAGACGTGGGCCAGGGCTTCGGAGTCGCGGTCGACTCCGAGGGTGAGCTGGGTGAGGTCGTTGCTGCCGATGGAGAAGCCGTCGAACCGCTCGGCGAAGTCCTGGGCGAGGAGGATGTTGGCGGGGATCTCGGCCATCACGTAGACCTTGAGGCCGTTCTCGCCGCGCCGCAGCCCTTCGGCCGCCATTACCTCGAGGACCTTGTCGGCCTCTTCGAGAGTGCGGCAGAACGGGATCATGACGATCACGTTGGTCAGGCCCATCTCCTCGCGCACCCGGTGCAGGGCCTGGCATTCGAGGGCGAATCCTTCCCGGTAGCCGTCGCTGTAGTAGCGGCTGGCGCCACGCCATCCGATCATCGGGTTGGCTTCAACCGGTTCGAAGGGTCGGCCGCCGAGGAGCTTGGCGTACTCGTTGGTCTTGAAGTCGCTGGTGCGGACGACGACGGGATCGGGCCAACGGGAGGCGGCGATCCGGGCGATCCCGTACGCGAGGCGGTCGGTGAAGTACCGGCCGCGGTCGAGGTAGCCCTCGGTGAGCTGGTCGATGGCGCAGCGGTCGGAGGCATCCAGGCGTTCCGGGTGCAGCAGGGCCATGGGGTGGACCTTGACCTGGTGCGCCACGATGAACTCCAGGCGCGCCAAGCCCACACCGTCCGCGGGCAGCCGCCACCAGCGGAAGGCGGCGGACGGGTCGGCGAGGTTGAGCATCACCCGGGTGCGGGTGACGGGCAGCGCGGACAGGTCCGTCTCGGTCTCCTCGTACGGGAGACGGCCCGCGTAGACCTGGCCCCGGCTGCCTTCGGTGCACGAGACGGTGACGGCGGCGCCGTCGCGCAGGGTCGCGGTGGCGTTCCCGGTGCCGACGACCGCCGGCACGCCGAGTTCCCGGCTGACGATGGCGGCGTGTGAGGTGCGGCCGCCGTGGTCGGTGACGATGGCCGCGGCGCGCTTCATGACCGGTTCCCAGTCCGGGTCGGTGATCGAGGTGACGAGTACGGCTCCGGCCGGGAAGCGTTCCAGGTCCACCGGCGTGTCCATGCGGCATACGGCGCCCGCTCCGATGGCTTCGCCCACCGCGATGCCCTCGGCCAGGGCGTCGCCCGGGGCGGAGGTCAGGCGGCAGCGCCGCAGGGTCGTGGTGCGCCGACGGGACTGCACGGTCTCCGGCCGGGCCTGGACGATCGCCAGGTCGCCGGTGATGCCGTCCTTCGCCCACTCCAGGTCCATCGGGCAGCCGTAGTGCTCCTCGACGGCAACCGCCCACTCGGCGAGCTGCCGCACCTCGGCGTCGGTCAGGACACGCCGGGCCTGCTCGTCGGGGGTGGTGTCGACGGTGTCGGTCAGACCGCGTTCCGCATAGACGGCCTTGCGGCGCTTGGCTCCGATCCGCACGTCGATGACGGGGTTCAGGGCCGGGTCCTTGAGGCTGGGCTTGAAGACGGTGTACTCGTCGGGGTCGGTATGTCCGCTGACCACAGTCTCACCCAGCCCCCAGGCCGCACTGACCACGACGACGTTCGGGAAGCCGCTCTCGGGATCGAGGGTGAAGATCACCCCGGCTCCGGCGAGATCTGAACGGACCATGACCTGGACGCCGACGGAGAGGGCTACCTGGAGGTGGTCGAAGCCCATCCGCTCCCGGTAGTCGATCGCACGGTCGGTGTAGAGGGACGCGAAGCAGCGGTGCACCGCGTCCACCAGCTGCACGGCGCCGCTCACGTTCAGGTAGGTGTCCTGCTGGCCGGCGAAACTGGCCTCCGGCAGGTCCTCGGCGGTGGCGCTGCTGCGTACGGCGACCTCCGGGTCGGAGCGGCCGAGCTCTCGGCCGAGGTCCTCGTAAGCGGTGACGATCTCGGCCGTCAGGGCTTCGGGCAGGGGCTCGCCCATGATCAGTGAGCGGATGCCCGCTCCGACGTCTTCGAGCGCGACACCGTCGTGGAGCCGGTCCAGTTGGTCCTGGATGCGGGTGCGCAGGCCGTGACCGCTGAGCAGCTCCTCGTAGGCGTCGGCGGTCGTGGCGAAGCCGGGCGGCACCTGCAGGCCCGCGTCGGTCAGTCGTCTGGTCAGTTCGCCCAGGGAGGCGTTCTTGCCGCCGACTCTGCCGACGTCGCCCCGGCCGAGTTCGGTGAACGGTACGACGCGTCGCGTGTGTCCCATGACGTCCTCCGGGGCTGCGTATCAGCGGGGATCAGTACGGCAGGGGGCGGCCGGACGGCGTGCGCAGATCCAGCGGGGCGGGCTTGTGAGGCTGCTTGGGCCGGGTCTGGATCCGAATGCGCTGCATCGTGGTCACCCTCTTCGGAAGGCGACGCCGGGATGGCGTCCGAGTTCCACGATCACGCAGCAGGCCAGAGGGGCCGCAGTGCCGAGGGGGCCATTCACGCGGGGCCGAGTGGGCCGCTGCGGTACGGGGCCGATCGGCCCAGGACCCGGTACCGAGGTGGCCGCCCCGGATCGCGGCACGAGTGCATTCGCCCTGCTCAGGACCATCAACACGAACACGTCGTCCATCTGTGCCACGACGTCGACGGCCACTGCGAGGACGTGGAAGGGTCAGCAGATCTTGCCAGGTCGGCCAGCGGTGGCCTTGAGGAGGTCACGCAACAGGGCAAAATCGATGCTCTCCGACCTGCGGAACCGCAGGCAGCCCTTGCCCATGTCCTGCTCGGCCAGCCGTTCCTCGAACGCTTCGCGGACGTCACTGCGCATGAGGTAGAAGGAGATGTACTGCTTCTGGCTGGCAAACGCGATCTCACAGACGCCGTCGCGCTCGTATGCGGGCATCCCGTAGGCCATGACCTCGTCGAAGCCGACCAGCTCGTCACGGCACAGCTGCCGCACCTCGGTCAGCGCCACCCTGCGTTCCTCAGGAACCTCGGCCAGGTAGCCGTCAACGTCACTTGCCTTGCTCTGCACCATTCCGTGAGGTTATGCCGGATTCAAAGCACCTATCAACATCTCAAGCACGTCCTGGGTGGGCCTACTCAACAGGCACGTCCGCCCGGACGATGGTGATCGGACATGGCGCGTGCAGCGCCGTCTGATGACTCACCGAACCGAGCAGAGCTCGGCTGAAGCCGCCGCGTCCGCGGCTGCCCACGACGAGCATGTCCGCACCCTGTGCCGCATCGACCAGGACGTCGACCGGATTGCCGCGTACGAGGCGCTGGTGCACGGAGGAGGCGCCGTCCTCGCCGAGAACCGTGCGGACCTCCTCGACCAGCCGGCGCTCGGCTTCCTCCTCGTCGAACGTGGTGTCCACCGCTGGCGCCGACCATGATGCGGCACCGGGCAGGTCCCACGCTGCGACCGCCTCCACTCGCCCGCTCACCAGGTCTGCGTACCGGACCGCCCAGCGCAGCGCGGCCTGGGACGAGGGCGATCCGTCGACGCCCACCACGATCCGCGGAGCCTCATGCTGCCTGTCCATTCCGTTCACCCTTCCAAACGGCTGATACATCCACAGTGTGCGCATCGCGAACGCACCGCCACGCGGGCACGTGGTGGGTGCCGATCTACCCCTTGGGGAGCCTGAACCAACGCTCCTGACCTGCGGCGATGCGTTCGCGCCGGTCACCGGGCAGAACCAAGGGCACCGGCCCCAGGAGCGACGCGGAGACCTTGATACCGAGCCGGCCGGGGCGGAATCGGATGCGGATGCCGCGGTGCCCCAGGTAGGAGATCGAGAACGAGGACCCGGGCACTTCCGAGAGGGGCACGGGGTCGATGTGCAGGCCGTCGCGGTGGGGTTCGAGTCCGACGATGCCCCGCTCGACGAGGTCGAGGGTCCCACCCATGGCGCCGAGGTGGATTCCTTCGCCGGTGGTGCCGCCCTGGACGTCGGTGATGTCACTGAGCAGGGCTTCCTGGCAGTACCGCCAGGCGTCCGGGCCTTGTTCCCGGGCGAGGACCCAGCCGTGGACGAGGCTGCTGAGCGTGGAACCGTGGCAGGTGCGGTGCAGGTAGTAGTCCACCGTCCTGCGCCAGAGGTCGCCGTCGAGGCGGTATCCGAGCCGAAGGAACAGCTCTTCGAGTTCTGTGGGACGGAAGAGGTAGCCGAGCATGAGGGTGTCGGCCTGCTTGGACGCCTGGTAGCGGTTGGGGGTGTCGCCTTCGGCTTCCAGAATGCGGTCCAGGCGGCGGATGTCGTGGTAGCGGGCGCGGTAGCCGTCCCAGTCGAGCTCGGCGAGGTCCCCGTATCCGTGGAACTGGCTGATCACGTCGCGATGGAACGGCACGTACAGGCGGCGCGAGATGTCCTCCCAGGCGCTGAGGCCGTCGGGGCCGATGCCGACGTGTGTGAGGAGCTCGGCGCGTCGGGCGACAGGGAGTTCCCCGTACAGGTCAATGGCGCGGGCCAGTACCCACGCGGCGGTGACGTTGGTGTAGGCGTTGTCGTCGATGCCGGGAGCCGCGGCGTCCGGGTAGGCGTCGTGGTACTCGTCCGGGCCGGCGACGCCGCGAATCCTGTAGCGGCCGAGGCTCTTGTCCCAGGTCGCCGCGTCGGCCCAGAAGTGGGCTACGTGCAGGAGGAGTTCGGCTCCGGGGCCTTGCATGAATCCGGCATCGCCGGTGGCCTGCCCGTACCGCCACACGTTCCACGCGATCGCCGACCCCACGTGCCGCTGGAGGTGGGAGTGGTCCGGCAGCCAGCGACCCGAGCGTGGATTGAGGTGCAGCCGCTGCGTCTCCTCGGCACCGGAACTACCGCTCTGCCAGGGAAACATGGCACCCTTCGCCCCGACCCGCCGGGCCGCCTCCAGGGCTGCAGGGAGCCGTCGGTGCCGGTACATCAGCAGGCCGCGAGCGGTCTCGGGGAGGTGGAGGGCGAGGTAGGGCAGGACGAACAGCTCGTCCCAGAAGACGTGTCCCCGATACGCCTCGCCGTGAAGGCCGCGGGCAGGGACGCCGGCGTCGAGCTCGGCGGTGTGCGGCGAGAGGGTCTGCAGCACGTGAAAGGCGTGCAGCCGCAGTACCTTACCGGTCTCGCCGGGTACCTTCAGCTCTCCTTCGGTCCACAGGCGTTGCCAGGATGCGCGGTGGGAGGCCAGCAGGGAGTGGAAGTCCGGGGCGTGTGTGGCGCAGTCGATGCTCCGCCGCAGGGGATCCGCGGAGGGTCGGTCAAGTGAGGTGCACAGGGCGGCGGTCTTCACGACGACGACCGGAGCGGCCCGCCTGATCGGCAGGACGAAAGTCTGTGTGGCGGTGCTGGCTGTACATGCCCCGCCTACCGGCGCCAGAGGGCGTGCCGAAGTCCGGACCGCGAGCCCGATCCGCACCCGGGATGTGGTGGTGGTGCAGGACAGCCAGGCGGTGCCCTCGGCCTCCACTCCGGCCCGGTGCTCGACGAGGTGCCGCCCGTCCAGGGCGCGGTAGCGGTCGACGCCCGCGTTCGTGACGTCGCCGTCGAGTACGGACTCGATCTCGATGCTGCCGCTCCAGCCGTACGCCCTGAAGACCGTGTTCTGTGCCGCCAGGTTCGGGTCGCCCATGTGGACGAGACGCGTGTGGGTGACGCCCAGGCGGCGGCCGTCTGCGTCGTGGAAGAGCATGTGGCGGGTGAGCGTACCGGCGCGCAAGTCCAGCGATACGTGGCTGTGGCGCAGGGCCGGATGGTCGGGCGTGAGCCAGTCGCCGGGCGGTGCCCCCTCAGGCAGGCAGCGGTACCGCAGAGCGGTCCAGTCCGGCAGCCGGACCATGTCCTCGTTGGAGACGGCTCGTCCGCCGATGGTGGAGGTGAGCCGGTTGTAGCAGCCGGCGAGGTAGGTGCCCGGGTAGTGGATGTCGTCGGCGACGCTCTCGGGGGCTGAACCGCGGGTGGCGAAGCGGCCGTTGCCCAGGGTGCACAGGGATTCGACCAGCCGCTCGGTTTTGGGGTCGTAGCGGTGGTACTCCCAGCGCCAGGCTGTGGTCACGGGCATTCGCCTTCGAGTGCGTCGGGCAGCCGGCCGAGGTCGGGGAGGACGAGATCGGCGCCATGCGCAGCCAGGGCGTCCCTCATGTGTGGGTCGTCCTCGCGGTTGAGCCCCACCACAAAACGGAATCCGCCCCGGCGTCCCGCCTCGACGCCGGCGAGCGCGTCCTCCACCACAGCGGTGTGTGCGGGAGGCACGCCGAGACAGCTGGCAGCTTCGAGAAAGAGGGCAGGGTCAGGTTTGCCCGGAAGGGCGAGTGCGGCCGCATCCTGGCCGTCCACCAGGGCCTCGAAGTAGCCGACGAGGTCTGCGGATTCCAGGAGGGAGCGGGCGTGCCGGGAGGCCGAGACCGCTGCGCACCGGATCGCCTTCCTTCGCAGTTCCTCGAGCGCGGGCCGGACGTCCTCGAAGGTACGGACGCCGTCAGTCCGCAGCATGGCGGAGAAGACCTCCTCCTTGCGGGCGGCGACCGCGTGGACGCTGGCGCACCCGGGCGTGTCCTCGGGCGTTCCCGGCGGGAGGTCGATGTGGCGGGCAGCGAGGAAGGCGCGTACGCCGTCGAGGCGAGCCTTGCCGTCGACCAGGTCCCGGTACTCACGGATGGCGCCGAACGGGCGCGGTCGCGCACCGGCGTGCGAGGGCTGCCACTCGAGGAGGCAGCCGTCGAAGGTCTCCTTCCAGGCGGCCGCGTGGCGGTCCGCCGTGGCGAGGAGCACTCCGTCGGTGTCGAAGACGACCGCGTGTAGGTCGTTCATCAGTCGTGCACCACACGACGGCCGGTGATCCGGACGGGGGTGAGCTTCATCCAGTGGTCGCGCGGGCCACCGGCCCAGGGATGGGACCGGGCCGTGGTATTGAGGTGGTGGATTTCGTGCGGGTCCGTGACGGCGGCCAGTTCGCCCACGGCCAGCACGCTCCAACCACTGGCGGTCACGTCGTCGATGTTGTCGATCTCGAAGGCGGCCTCTGTGCCGGCCGCCCTGGCGGTGACGGCTTCCGCGGAGGTACGGAAGGCGATGTCGGATCCGGCGACGAGGTAGTTGACGGGGAGGACGGCCGGGCCTTCGGGGGTGAAGATGGCGATGCGGCCCACGCCGTGCGTGTTCAGCAGCCGCCGGCATTCGGTCTCGTCCAGCGCGACGAGCGTGCTGTCGCGCCTGGCGGTGGCTCGGCCGGCGACGCGGTGGGCGCTGGCGCCTGTCAGGTCGTCGACGGTGAGGCCGAGGGCGTCGGCCACTCGTACGAGGGTGCCGATGGCAGGACTGGCGGCGTGTTCCTCCAGGTAGGCGACGTACGTTCCGTCGGTGCCGCACCGTCGGCCCAGTTCGTCGCGGCTCAGGCCGAGGGCCTCACGGCGGGCCGCCAGGCGGCGGCCCAGGTCGGTGCGTCCGGTCATCTCGCCGGACTGCTGGGGATGGGTGCTCGGCATGCTCTTCACGGCGCTCACTGCTCCTGGGGCGGTACGGCGACCGTGTCGTGCTGGGGTCCGCCGAGCACCACCTTGAGGGCGCCGGTTTCGCCGGCGCGGGAGAAGACGTCGTACGCCTCTTCCATCTGGTCCAGCTCGAAGCGGTGGGTGACCATCGCGGCTCCGGGGAGGCGGCCGGCGGCCATCATGCGCAGCAGCATGGGGGTGGAGTGGGTGTCGACGAGGCCGGTGGTGATGGTGACGTCCTTGATCCACAGGTCTTCGAGGTGGAGGACGGCGGGCTTCCCGTGGACGCCGATGTTGGCGACTCGGCCGCCGGGGCGGACCATGCGGGTGCACATCTCGAACGCCTCGGGCACGCCGACGGCCTCGATGACCGTGTCCGCGCCGAGCCCGTCGGTCAGGTCCTCCACCAGCCGCTCGGGCTCCTCGTCGGCGCTCGCGGTGGCATCGGCGCCGAGGTCGCGGGCGGCGGCGAGCCGTGAGGCGGCGAGGTCGACGGCGATGATCCGCCCGGGGCTGTAGAGCTGCGCGGTGGCGATGGCGGCCAGGCCGATGGGGCCGGCGCCGACCACGACGACGGTGTCGCCCGGGCGCACGTTGCCGTTGAGCACGCCGACCTCGTAGGAGGTGGGGAAGATGTCGGCGAGCAGTACGGCGTCGTGGCTGGCCAGGGCGCTGGGCAGCGGGTGGACGGAGAGGTCGGCGAAGGGGACGCGTACGTATTCGGCCTGGGTACCGTCGATGGTGTGGCCCAGGACCCAGCCGCCGCCTCCGCGGCACTGTCCGTAGTGGCCCTCGCGGCAGAAGCGGCAGCGGCCGCAGGCGGAGATGCAGGAGATCAGGACGCGGTCGCCGGGGCGGACGCTGCGTACGTCGCCGCCGGTCTCGACGACGGTCCCGACGGCCTCGTGGCCCAGGATGCGGCCCGGCGTCACTTCGGGGACATCGCCCTTGATGATGTGCAGGTCGGTGCCGCAGATGGTGACGGCGTCGACCCGGACGATCGCATCGGCTGCGTCCTTGATGGAGGGGTCCGGGACGTCCTGCCAGGAGGTCTGTCCGGGCCCGTGGAAGACGAGTGCCTTCATGGCGCGGCCTACTCTCTGTGTGTGCGGGAGGGAGTCACCGTCAGGCTGTGCCCGCATACCTCCGTCCCGCTTGGGCCGGTCGGCCCCTACCCGGGACCGGTCGGT
This sequence comes from Streptomyces sp. NPDC044002, assembly GCF_056434525.1. Lineage (NCBI taxonomy): Bacteria > Bacillati > Actinomycetota > Actinomycetes > Kitasatosporales > Streptomycetaceae > Streptomyces > Streptomyces sp. NPDC044002. The sequence continues at coordinate 66,327 of NZ_JBWKEZ010000003.1, read as the reverse complement.
CCCCAGCGGGCAGGACGTTCCGGTGCGACGGTGGAGACCGGCATCCGTTCCGAAAGGAGGGCTGCTGCCATGTCCCAGTCAGCTCCGTCCCCCGCGTCTGCCCGCCCGGCCCTGCTGAGGTTCCTCGGCGGAGTGCGGACGGTCACCGGCAGCAAGTTCCTGGTCGAGAGCGACCACGCCCGGATCCTCGTCGACTGCGGACTCTTCCAGGGTGTCGCGGACCTACGGCGCCGCAACTGGGACAAGCTCCCCTGCGATGCCTCGGACATCCACGCCGTCGTCGTCACCCACGCCCACCTGGACCACTGCGGGTACCTGCCGCGACTGGTCCGGCACGGATTCCGCGGCCCGATCCTGACCAGCGCCACCACCGCCCGGCTCGCCGAGATCGTCCTCCGCGACAGCGCGAAGCTGCAGATGGAGGCCGCCGAACACGCAAACCAGCACGGCTGGTCCAAGCACCGGCCCGCCAAGCCGCTCTACGACGATGACGACGTCGACCACACGATCAAGTACTTCGACCCGGTATCGGTGGGCAGCGAGATCGAGATCATGGCCGGCACGAAGCTGATGCTGCACCACGGCGGGCACATCCTCGGCTCCGCCTGGGCGCACCTGACCTTGGAAGACGGCCACACCCTGGCCGTCAGCGGTGACCTCGGCCGCCCAGGCCACCCACTCCTCCTGCCGCCCGAGCCGTTCTCCGGCGCCGACGTCCTGCTGATGGAGTCGACGTACGGCAACCGCCGCCACGACCACGAGAGCGCCCGCCGGGAATTCGCCTCGGTGATCACCCGCGCGCTGTCCCGCGGCGGGACCGTGGTCATCCCGGCCTTCGCGATCGACCGCACCGAGGTCGTCCTGCACGAACTCGCCACCCTGCGCAGCGACGGCACCCTGCCCCGCCACGTACCCGTCTACGTCGACAGCCCCATGGCCCTGGCCGCGCTGGACGTCTACCGCGACGCCGTACGGGCCCGCTCGCCCGAGCTGCGCCCCGAGATCCTCGCCCAGGGCGAGGCGGCGATCAGCCCGGAGCCCTTCCAGGCCGCGCGGACCGTCCAGGAGTCGATCGACATCAACAATTCCACCGGGCCGGCGGTCATCGTCTCCTCCGCCGGCATGGCCACCGGCGGCCGGGTCCTGCACCACCTCCACCGGATCCTGCCGGACCCCCGCAACGCCGTGGTCATCGTCGGCTTCGCAGCCGCCGGCACCCGCTCGCGCGACCTCGTGGACGGCGCACGCACGCTCAAGATGTTCGGCGAGTACGTCCCCGTACGCGCCGAGGTCGCCGACGTCCCGCACTTCTCCGCCCACGCCGACGCCGGCCAGACCATCGACTGGCTGCGAGGCGCCCCGGCCCCGCACACCACCTACCTCGTCCACGGTGAGGAGAGTGCCTCCGAGACCCTGCGCGACCGGATCGACGACGAGCTGGGCTGGACGGCCGTCGTACCCAAGTCCGGAGAGGCCGTCCTGGTCCGCTGACCGGGGCCGGACGGCCCCGGCGGTGTGCACCGCGCGGCCCTCCCTGCCACGGTGTCCCACCGAGCAGGGTGGATGCGAAGGGTTGGAGGCACTCCATGAGCACCATGCACAGCATCCTCGAAGCGATGGCACCGGAAGCCCGCGAAGCCTTGCTCGCCCACTCCCACCAGGTGACCCTCCCGGCCGGCACCCGCATCTTCAAGGAGCACCAGCGGGCCGAGAAGTTCTGGATCATCCAGAGCGGCACCGTCGACCTCGACACCCACGTGCCCGGCCACAAGAACGTGGTCGTCGACACCCTCGGGTACGGCGAGCTCCTCGGCTGGTCTTGGATGTTCCGCCCCTACAGCTGGCACCTCGGCGCCACTGCTACCCGCGAGGTCATCGCCCTCGAGTTCGACGCCGCCGCGGTACGGGAGCTGTGCAACGAGGACTCAGCCGTCGGTCGGTCCGTCTCCACCGCAGTTGCCGCGGTCATCGCCGACCGGCTCGACTCCGCCCGCACCCGGCTCCTTGACCGGTTCGCCCCTCACGGCAGCGGCACCCCGCTCGCCTACGCACGCTGAGGACCCCGTCATGACCTCCACCCCGTACACCGTCGCCGACGTCATGACCACCAAGGTCATCGCCGTCACCCCCTCGACCGGCTTCAAGGACATCGCCACCGCGATGGAACGGTGGAAGGTGACCGCCCTACCCGTCATCGAGGGCGAAGGCCACGTCGTCGGCGTGGTCTCCGAAGCAGACCTCCTGCCCAAGGAGGAGTTCCACGAGCACCGCCCGGGCCTGATCGAACAGATGCGCCGCCTCGGCGACACCGCCAAGGCCGGATCCACCCACGCCGAAAGCATGATGACCACCCCGGCTGTCACGATCCGCCCCGACGCCACCCTGCCTCAGGCCGCCCGCCTCATGGCCGACCGGCACATCAAGCGCCTCCCGGTCGTCGACGCCGACGGCACCCTCAAGGGCATCGTCAGCCGCGCAGACCTCCTCAAGGTCTTCCTCCGCAGCGACGAAGAACTCGCCACCGAGATCCGCCGCACCGTCGTCGAGCGCCTTTTCCCGCTCTCCCAGGAAGCCGTCAAGGTCACCGTGGCCCAAGGAATTGCCACCCTGACCGGCGCGGTCCGCGATGGCAACCTGATCCCACTGGCCGAGCGCCTCACCCACTCCGTCGAAGGCGTCGTCGGCGTCCACTGCCGACTGGATGCACCGGCCGAAGCGTGAAGTCCGACCCGCGGCGCCGTGCCGGGGCGATGCAGCGCAGAGCCCGTACCAACGAGGAGCGCAGCGACGCCATCAGCAACCTGCGAGGTCAGCGCCGGATGGCGATGACCTCGACGTCCGCATTCATGGCACGCAGCCTCCGCACCGCTTGTAGCAGCGAGACCTGAGCGAAGGCGAAGAGCGAGTCGACGGCAATGTCCTCGCCGTCCTTCAGCAGGATGCCGAAGACCACGCGGAGCGTGCCGAAGTCCTGGATGAGGCGGTGGTTCGGGTTGTGGGCGGCGACCTGTTTGAGGAACTTGGCTCGCACCTCCGCATCGCTCCGCAAGGTCTCCACGGCGACCACGCCTTGGGAAGAGGTGGTTGAGGGGAGCTGTACTCGAGGTTGCCTTCTTGACGCAGATCAGCTGACTGTCAGGGCCCAAGACGTCGCAGATCTCCAACCCTCCACCCTTGAATTTTCCGGTGCGGACATTCTTCTTGTCGAAGAGGAGGTATCCGTCCCGTTCTGCTGCCCGATGGTTGAACCAATCTTCATCGTGGGAATCTTGACCGTCTGAGTTGAGCGGTCCCCTCGTCCAGCAGGGCAACGTGACGGTTCGCGGTGCCGCGAAGAGGCTGGTGAGCTCCTCTTCGAGGGTTTCGATGAAACCTGCCCCCACCTCGAACCATTTACCGTTGCCGTAAAATAGCCGGTCGGGGTTGGCCTGTATGTCGGCTATCAGCCATTCCTTGCCATTGGTGGCGACACCTGCAGGGGTTTGGCAGTCGTCGTCGCTGAACATGGTCACCCGGACGTCAGCGAGTGCCTTGAGGCGTTCGCCTTGCGGCTTGTCCTTCACGAAGGCAAGCAGGTGCCTCAATTCGAGCTCGCTCGCCTCGATCACTTGGGCTCCGCGTCGGATGCGGAATGCCTGGGCCGAGCTGTGGCTTTCCTGACAAGCGTCGGGAACTCCGGTGGTCAGGCGGGGACTGTCCGGGTCCGCGAGGAGGCCCTCGAGGATCTTCTGGGCTTCGACAGCCTTGCGGCTGCCGTTGTTGAGGGTATGCACCCTGCTGACGAACTTCAGTTGGGGTAGTGGATCGGGCCTTGCACAGACGTCCTCGATCGTCCGCAGGTCGCTGAGGAAATCCTCTAGGCTGGTGGCAAGGGGGAGTTTGATGGTGGCCTGGGAGCATTCGACGCGCACGCGACGTATCCGGCCCGATTCCAGCGAGGTCAGCGCCAGCCCACTCACGGTGCCGCATATGCGGCGGACGACGGCGCCAAAGCGATCCAAGCCGAAATCGTCGATGCGTTCGCCGCGCGAGACCGAGTACTCGTCGACCCTGCCCCGGCCGTCCATGATCTGGTTGCGGACCTTGATGACTCCGGCGTCGTCGAGGCAGCGGGTTGCGAATTCCAGCCCGAACTCGTCGTCGCGGTAGTAGGGGTCCAGCATGTGGTGCCCCACTCCGTAGCTCAAGGCATAGACCCCACGAGCCGTACGCATGATGACCAGGCCGGCTGCAGCGCGATTCCGTTCGTTGACGTCGAGTCCGGTGATGGACTCGACGGTGTCGCACCAGTCCGCGCGCTCGCGAGGGACTCCTCCCGTCATCAGCAATCCCTCGATGCCTTCACGGGTGAAGTTCCGGACCTCATAGTCGGCGCCGCCAAGGTACCTGTCACGCACGAACCCGCTCAGCTCCACGGGATGACCTTCGGTCTTCAACCGGTGGAGCGTGGACTTACGGGTGGCGGGTCGGGGTCTGCGGGTATTGCCCAAGGTGACCTCCACGCACTTGCAACGCAGGACCTACCAAGAAAGCAGACAGGAGGTGTCCCCGCTACTGAACTGACCACGTGAGTTTCGCTCGGATGCCAGATACACAAGGGCGCCGGTGGAGGCAGCAGGTCCGCCCAAGCTGCCGCCCCAGATCCAACACCCCCTGTCCGACGCCGGGCACCACCCGCACGGACCCCTTCCCCGGCCGGCGACCGTTCTGACGCGCGCCCGGCACCGAACGCACGCCAGCTATCCGGCTCGACGAGAGGTTCGCACGCACGTCCGGTGACAACAACGGTCGTTATGTGCCGACTATCGTTGTGAGTCACAGGCCGTCAGCGGCGGACCCTCGGCATGCCCAGGCCGATCCAGGAGATGATCTCGCGCTGGATCTCGTTGTTGCCGCCGCCGAAGGTGAAGATCACGGCGCTGCGGTAGCCGCGCTCCAGCTCGCCGTGCAGGACCGCGCCCGCCGAGCCGTCCTTGAGGGGGCCGGCCGCGCCGGCCACCTCCATCAGCCAGGCGTACGCGTCCCTGCGCGCCTCCGAGCCGTACACCTTGACGGCGGAGGCGTCCTGCGGGGTGAGGGTGCCCGACTGGACGGCGTTCACCATCCGCCAGTTGAGCAGCTTCATCGCGTCGAGGCGGGCGTGGGTGCGGGCGAGGCGGCCGCGGACCCAGGACAGGTCGATCACGCGGCGCCCGTCGGCGAGCTTCGTCGCGGCGGCCCAGCGCTGCACGTCGTGCAGGGCGCGGATGGCCATGGTGCCGTGGGCCGCGAGGGTGACGCGCTCGTGGTTGAGCTGGTTGGTGATCAGGCGCCAGCCCTTGTTCTCCTGGCCCACGCGGCGGCTCGCGGGGACGCGGATGTCCTCGTAGTAGCTGGCGGTGGTGTCGTGCGAGGCGAGGGTGTTGATCAGGGTGCAGCTGTAGCCGGGGTCGGAGGTGGGGACCAGGAGCATGGTGATGCCCTTGTGGGCGGGGGCCTCGGGGTCGGTGCGGACGGCGAGCCAGACCCAGTCGGCGGTGTCGCCGTTGGTGGTCCAGATCTTCTGGCCGTTGACCACGTAGGTACCGGTCTCCTCGTCGCCCTCGCGGACGGCCTTGCACTTGAGGGCGGCCAGGTCGGTGCCGGCGTCGGGCTCGCTGTAGCCGATGGCGAAGTCGATCTCCCCGGAGAGGATCCTGGGGAGGAAGTACGCCTTCTGCTCGTCGGTGCCGAACTGCATGATGGTCGGGCCGACCGTGTTCAGCGCCATCAGCGGCAGCGGGACGACGGCCTGCGCGGCCTCGTCGAAGAAGATGAACTGGTCCATGGCCGACATGCCGCGGCCGCCGTACTCCTTCGGCCAGCCCACGCCGAGCCAGCCGTCCGCGCCGAGGCGGCGGATGGTCTCCCGGTAGAAGCGCTTCTGCGCGGCGGGGTCCTCGTAGCGGGCGTAGACGTCCTCGGGCACGAGCTCGGCGAAGTAGGCCCGCAGTTCGGCGCGCAACTGCTGCTGCTCAGGCGTGTATTCGAGGTGCACGGCCCCTCCGGAGGTCTGGCGGCACTGCCGGTCGCTGTGGTGGCGGCGGTCAGAGTAGAACCCGTTACAGGAATTGGGAAGGGCCGGGAGTTCCGTGCGGAACTCCCGGCCCTTGCGGTGCCCTTCGGGTCAGCTCTTGCGGCACTGTCCGGTGCGGGGGCCGGTGCCGGCGGTGCCGGACACCAGGGGGTCGGGGCTGTTCCCCTCGCAGCGCAGCGGGCCGTTGACCGTGTTGGCGGACGCTTCGACGCCGCCGGTGTTGGCGCCCAGCGTCACCGGGCCCTGGGCCGTGTTGCCGGAGCAGGACGCCTCGGCGCGGCCGGAGCCGAGGAGGACCGGGCCGGTGCTCCGCTCGACGGCGAACGGGCCGGTGAGGGAGGAGCGGCAGACGGTGAGGGCGAGCGCGCCGTCCGCGGAGAACGGGCCGGTGACGGTGGCGTCCGTGACGGCCAGCGCCCCGCCGGGCCGGACGGTGACCGGGCCGGCCTGGCTGCCGCCCGCGGCGATGCACCGGGCCTCGCCGGGGGCCACGGTCAGCGGGCCGGTGTGCGGCCCGGTCAGGCAGGGTTCGGTGAAGGCGACGGTGATGCCGGCGGGTTCGGCCGTCGCGCCCGGGGTGAAGGCGGTGTCACCGCTGTAGCGCGCGGTGACGGGGTGGCCCGTGGTGGGCTGGAGGACGCCGGTGCGGGTGGTGGCGCGGCCGTCCCGGAGCGGAACGGTGGCCAGCGGGAGGGCCCCGTCGAAGAAGGTGACCTCGCCGGTCGGGGTGCCGGCGTCGGGGCCGGCCGGGGCGACCGCGGCGGTCAGGGTCACGGCCTGCCCGAACAGCGGGGTGGTGGTGTCGGCGGTGACGGTGACGGTGGTGCCGTACCGGAACGACACCACGGCCTTGCCGTTGCCCCGGTTGACGCCCTTGAGGAGGGAGACGCCGGTGGCCGTCGGGGCCGCGTGGCTGCTGCCACCGCCGCCGCCGGCCGCGGGAAGGTTGGCGGGGGCGCCGGGCGCGGGACGGCCGCCACCGGAACCGCCGCCGCCGGCGAAGTACCCGCCGCCACCGCCACCGCCGCCGGAGCCGCCGGCACCGCCGTTGCCACCGGAACCGCCGCTTCCGGGGTTGGGCCGGCTGCCGTACTGGTCGATGTCGCTGCCCGCGCCGCCGGGGGCTCCGACGGTGTTGTTGCGGGGGCCGCCCGCGCCGTGGGCGGACTGGGTGCCGCCGCCGCCCGCGAGGCCCGACCCCTCCGGTCCGGCGCCCTGGCCCCCGGCATCGGCTTCGGGGCCACCGCCGTGGCCGCCGCGCAGCAGCGGTCCGCCGTTGCCCGCGCCACCGCCGCCGCCTGCGACGAGGACCCGGTCGGTCCCGCCGAAGGCGCCCGTACGCAGGTCGCTGGCGCCGCCGCCGGAACCGCCGCCGCCGTGGGCGCCGCCACCTCCGGAGCCGTGGCCGCGGCCGCCGGGCCGGGCGTACTCGCCCTTGCGGGAGGTTCCCGGGCTGCCGGCTCCGCCGACGGTGAGCTGGAGGGTCTGGCCCGGCGTGACGGCCAGGTCCGCGCGGGTCTCGCCGCCCAGACCGCCGGGCGCGCCGTCGTTCGGGGGGCTGGGGAGGACGAAGCCGGCCGCGCTGCCGCCCTCGGCGCCGAAGAGATCGACCGTCACCGCGGTCACCCCGGCCGGGACGGTGAAGGTGTCCGTGCCGACGTCGGTGTAGGTGCAGGTGGGGGTGGAGGCGGTGAAGACGCCGCCCGTGCCGCAGGGGTTGACGGTGGCCGGGTCGGCCGTCGCGGGAAGGGGCGTCATCGCGGCGGCCACGAGGCCGGCCGCGCCGGCCGCCTTCAGGATCTTCGATCGGTGCATGTTCAAGGGGGTTCCAAACGACGGTTGGTGCGGGGTGGGGCGTGCGCGTGCGGGCCGGGGGGGGGGGGGGGGGGGGGGGGGGGGGGGGGGGGGGGGGGGGGGGGGGGGGGGCAGCCCCCCCCCCCCCCCCCCCCCCCCCCCCCCCCCGCGACCGTGCTACGGGCGGCTCAGACTCCGTCGTCGGCGCAGAGCGCCCAGACGTCGGAGTAGGTGTTCGGGGAGCTGGGGGCCCCGGTGTGGGTGAAGGCCGACCAGTACACGGCGGTCGTGGTCCCGTCCGAGACCGGGCTGCCGCCGGAGTCGCTGGGGTAGCTGCCGTTGAGGTGGTCGCCCGGGGAGCCGGGACCGGTGAAGTTCGTGGTGGTGACGCTGCCCCCGCTGATCGCGGCTCCGCCGCTGACGAGCTTGCCGTCGTTCTGGCCGCAGCCCACGGTCACGGTGGCCCCGGTGGTGCCGGCGGTGGGGCCGCTGACCTCGGAGAAGCGGACCTTCACGGTCGTCCCGCTGATGTCGATGTTGTTGCCGCTGCAGATGGCGTACGCGTAGGTGGTGTTGCCGCTGTCGCCGCCGCCGCCGTTCCAGCCCACGGCGCTCCAGGAGTCGGGGTTGGTCTCGCCGTCGGCCGCGGCCTTCTGGCCGTAGGCGTGGGCGGAGTCGTTGAAGGTGGGGAAGCTGGCGATCGGCTTGAGGCTGCCGACGGAGGCCGGGGTGATGCGCGCCCCTCCGCCGAGGAGCCGGGTGCCCGAGGGACAGGTCGCGGTGACGAGGCCGACCGTCGAGGCGGTGGTGGGTCCGGCGACCTTGTTCATCACCACCTGGGTGTGGTTGATCAGGTTGCTGGTGAAGCACATCGCGTACGGGGTGCTGGAGAAGGAGGCATTGACTGCGCCGCCGCTGCCGCCGATGCCGAGCCAGTACGCGACGTCGGTGCCGACGACCCCGGTGGAGCCGGTGTACTCGGTGCTGCCGTCGGGGCTGGGCGAGGTGCCGTTGATCTTGTTGCCGTTCGACGAGGTGCCGGTGCCGATGGCCTGGTTGATGCCGCCGCCGGAGATGAGGCCGCTGCTGCACTGGGCGTTGGTCGAGATCTCGGAGAAGGCGGAGCCGGGGCCGGAGGTGGCCCCGGGGGTCTTCACCGTCACACCGACGGTGTTGGCGTGGGCGGTTCCCGGTACGGCGAGGGCCAGGAGGGCGCCCAGGATCAGGGCCCTTCCGGCGAAGGGGCGCCGCAGGAGGAAGCGGTCCATCGAGTTCTCCCTGTTCGGAGGTGGATGCGGGCAGGCGGAACCGCACGCGGGCGCGCCGGGGCACCGGAGGGGGCTCCGGGGCCGGCGCTGTCGCGTCGGGAAGGGTTCCGCTCTGGTCGGGTCGTGGTCGGCACGGCGCCGGAGCGGCGTGGACCGGTGCCGCAGCGGGCTGCTCGCTGGATCAGCGGACGGACTGGCCTTGCGGGGAGAGCGCGGCGCCGCGTACGTGACGGCCGGTGCGACCCAGGTCATGGGCCGCCCGGCCGTCCGGTACGCAGATGGCACCTGCGGAATGTAGCAGTCAGATAAGCCAGCATGTAAGCGGGGAACGCTGCCTTCTCCTGGCAAATGCGGTACTCGCAAGTAGCTCAGGAGGGTGGGGCGGGGGCGCCGTTCAGCGGCCGCTCCCCCGCACCTGCGCACCGTCCAGGCCCGGCCGGATCAGGACCTTGATGTGTTCCTCGGGCCGCCGCAGGGAGGCGAAGGCCGCCTCCAGGGCGCCGAACCCGGCCTCGCCGGTGACGAGGGCGCCCGGGTCGAGGCGGCCGTCGGCCAGCCGGGCCAGGGTGGCGCCGAACTCCCGCGGCGGGTAGGTCAGGCACATGCGGATGGTGACGTCCTTGTAGATGCCGACCACCGGCCGGATCACGTCCTCGGTCATCACCCCGCCGATCTGCAGGATCTCCGTTCCGCGCGGCACGGTGTGCAGCAGCCGGTCCAGCATGCCGGGCACGCCCACGCAGTTGACCACCACCATGGGGCGCGGGCGGGGCCCGGCCAGTTCGGCGCAGCGCCGTACGGGGTCCTCTCCCCCGGCGGGGTCCACCACCGCGTGCGCTCCGAGCCGGGCGGCGGCGGCGCGGCGCAGCGCCGAGGGGTCGGAGGCGACGACCGGGCCGGCTCCGCGTTCCAGCAGGGCGGCGACCGCGCCGAGGCCGACGGGCCCGCAGCCGGCGACCACGGCGGGGGTGCCCGGGCCGGCCGCGCTGCGGGCGATGTTGCCGAAGCCGACGGCCAGCGGCTCGGTCAGGGCCGCCAGGGCCAGGTCCAGCGACTCCGGGACGGGCAGCAGGGCCTGCGCCTGTACGACGATCCGCTCGCCGAATCCGCCGGGGAAGGCGTTGCTGTAGCCGACGGTGCGCACCACGCCGGCGGGGTCGACGGCCCAGGGCAGGCCGACCACTCCGGTGCCGGGTTCGGGCCCGCTCGCGCCGGGGCCGTAGCCGAGGACCCGGCCGGCGAACTCGTGGCCCATCACCAGCGGGCGGGCCGGGTCGAAGAGGAAGCTGGTGGTGCCGCTGTCGCGGGAGGCGCGCAGGAAGTCGGCGGTGTGCGCGACGGCGCTGAGGTCGGAGCCGCAGATGCCGCAGGCCGCGGTCTCGACCAGGGCCTGTCCCGGTCCGGGCACCGGGTCGGGGTGCTCGGCCACGGCGAAACGGCCGTCCGCCCACACCGCCGCCCTCAACGGACCTCTCCCTTGCAGGCGATGGCCTGCGCGGTGGCCTGCCGCAGTGCCGCGGTGAAGCCGGCGCTGTTGCGGGCGGCCCAGTCGAGGCTGGCCGTGCGCGCGTCGGTGGTGCCGGTGAGGCGGGGGACGACCCGTTCGGCGAAGAGTTCCAGGCTGCGCAGGGCGGCGGCGGGCTCGGCGATGTCCGGCTGGAGGATCAGGAAGGTGCCGAACCCGCCGGTCTTCGCGGCGAGTTGCCGGATGCGTTCGACGGCGTCGTCGGCGGTGCCGATGACGGCGCGGCCGAAGGTGGGCAGCCCCTCCTCGGTCCAGCGGCGCACGGCGCCGGCGGGGGTGGCGCAGCCGTCGAGCCGGGCGCCGCCGAGCGCCTCGATGTACGCGACCAGGTCCGGGGTGCCGAACTCGGCCTGGCGCAGGGCCTCTTCCCGGGTCTCGGCGAGGTGGACGGGGGTGACCAGGCGCCAGCCCGCCCGGTCGGCGGTGCGGCCGCTCTCGGCGCAGGCCCGTTCGTGCGCGGCCCAGTTGGTGTCGAGGGTGGCGAACCCGGCGGGGTCGGCGGCGGCCAGGGATAGCATCCCGGCGCCGTGCCGCCCGGCGAGGAGGGCGCCGGTCGGGGAGACGGCGGAGGCGACGGCCACCTCCAGCTCCCGGCCCCGGTAGGGCCCGAGCTGGAGCCGGGCCTCGCGCAGGGTGAACCAGTCGGTGGCGGCGGTGACGGTCTCGCCGCGCAGCAGCCGGGTGACGGCGTCCAGGGAGTCGGCCGTCATGGCGCGGGACTCCAGCGGGTCGACGCCCGTCATGTGGGCGTCGGAGGGCAGCTGTCCCGGGCCGACCCCGAGCATGGCGCGGCCGCGCGACTGCTGGTCCAGCTGGCAGATGCGGTCGGCGAGGATCAGGGGCTGGTGGTACGGAAGGGAGTTGACGCCGGTGCCGAGCCTGATCCGGGAGGTGCGTTCGGCGGCGGCCGCCAGGAACAGCTCCGGCGAGGCGATGATCTCGTACCCGGCGGAGTGGTGCTCCCCCGCCCACACCTCCTCGTAACCGAGCCGGTCCAGCTCGACGACGAGGTCGAGGTCGCGGCGCAGCTGGAGGGCGGGGTCGCGGTCGGGCCGGTGGTAGGGGGCGAGGAACACCCCGAAGCGGGAGGGCAGGTACGGCTGCGGCATGTGCGGTGCCCCTTCGGACGGCGCGGACGGCCGTCCGACCCAACACCGCGCGCGCCGCCCCCGCAACGGAAGCGGTGCAGTCCTCCCGCTCAGTGGGATTTCCGGGTGGGGCCCGGGTGTCAGGGCCGGGCCAGGACTCCGATCATCGCCTCGGCCGTCGCCGCCATCGCCGTGCGGGCGGCGGTGAGGTAGGGGCGGGGGTCGGCCGGGGTGAGGTGGGTGCGGATGGCGTCGGTCATGGCCAGGTTGAGGGCGGTGCCGATGTTGACCTTGCGGATGCCGCCGGCCACTGCCGCCGCGAGTTCCCGGTCGGGCAGTCCGGAGGAGCCGTGCAGGACCAGCGGTACGTCCAGGGTCTTGGCGAGGCGGGCCAGCAGGGCGTGGTCGAGGGAGGCGGTCCGGGTGGTCATGGCGTGGCTGCTGCCGACGGCCACGGCCAGGGCGTCGACCCCGGAGTCGGCGACGAACCGCCGCGCCTCGTCCGGGTCGGTGCGGGCGCCCGGTGCGTGCGGATCGAGGGGCGCGGCCCCGTTCTTGCCGCCGACCTCGCCCAGTTCCGCCTCGATCCACAGGCCGTTGGCGTGGGCCCAGTCGGCGGCGGACCGGGTGGACTCCAGGTTCTCGGCGTAGGGCAGGTGGGCGGCGTCGTACATCACCGATCCGAAGCCGGCGTCGGCTGCCTGCCGCAGCAGGTCGGGGCTCTTGACGTGGTCGAGGTGGAGCCCGACGGGCACCCGGGCGGCCTCCGCGCAGGCGGCGGCGGCCCGGGCGATGGGCAGCAGGGCTCCGCGGCGGAATTTCACGGCGTTCTCGCTGAGTTGCAGGATGACGGGCAGGCCGGCCCGTTCGGCGCCCTCGACGACGGCCTCGGCGTGCTCCAGGGTGATGATGTTGAAGGCGGCGACGGCGCCGCCGGCCGCGGCCGCCTCTGCGACGAGGGTCCCGGCGGGGGCGAGGCTCATCGGACCGCCCCCTCGCCCGCGGTGAGGATCACCGAGCGGGTGAGGTTGCGGGGGGCGTCGGGGTCCAGTCCCCGGTGCGCGGCGACGGCGACGGCGAGGCGCTGCACCCGGACCAGCTCGGCGAGCGGGTCGAGTTCCCCGTCCACCCATTCGGCGCCGGTGCGCAGGACCTGCTCGGCGATGCCGTCGGGGGTGCCGCCCAGCGACCAGGTGACGGAGCCGGGCCCGGTGACGCTGACGGGGCCGTGGCGGTACTCCATCGCGGGGTAGGCCTCGGCCCACGACAGGGAGGCCTCGCGCATCTTCAGGGCGGCCTCGTGGGCCAGGCCGACGCTCCAGCCCCGCCCGAGGAAGGTGAACTGGCCTCGGGCCTCCAGCCCGTTCGGCAGCGGCAGGTCGAGGGCGGTGCGGGCGTCGGCGACCACGCCCGGGGTGTGCCCGCCTAGGTGGGCCCGCAGCAGGGTGAGGGCGGTGGTGGCGAAGCGGGTCTGGACGACGGACCGCTCGTCGGCGAAGTCCAGTACGACGAGGTCGTCCGCGAGGGTCGCGACCGGGGTGTCCGGGTCCCCGATGACGGCGGTGGTCGGGATCCCGGCCTCGCGCAGTCCGGCCAGCAGGTCCAGCACCTCGGTGGTGGTCCCGGACCGGGTGAGGGCGACGACCCTGTCGTAGCGGCGGTGGCGGGGGAACTCGGAGGCGGGGAAGGCGTCGGTCTCCCCGTGCCCGGCCTCCTCGCGCAGGGCGGCGGCGGCCTGTGCCATGTAGTACGAGGTCCCGCAGCCGATGACCGCGGTACGCTCGCCGGCCCCCGGCAGCACCGCCCGGTGGGCCGGGGCCAGTTCGGCGGCCCGTTCCCAGCTGTCGGGCTGGGTGGCCAACTCGTACGCGACGTGACTCATGCGGGCTCCTTGCGCGTGTGATGCGTACGTCGGCTGCGAACCGACCGGACTTCCCTGCGTGTTCCTGCAAGGTAGCGGGCCGTTTCGCGCAACTTCAAGCATCTACGGGGTGATCCGCTGGGTTAATCTCGACGGCGGGGCCCGGCGGTATGCCGGGGGACGACAGGGAGGGGCGCCATGACCCGCGAGGAACGCTGGCGGAGACTGCTGGACCTGCTGGTGGAGCGGGACGGACTGGAGGTGGAGGCCGCCGCCGAGGCGCTCGGCGTGTCCGCGGCGACCATCCGCCGCGACCTCGACCAGCTCGCCGAGCAGCAGCTGCTGGTCCGCACGCGCGGCGGGGCGGTGCCGCACGGGGTCTCGTACGAACTCCCCCTGCGCTACCGCACCTCCCGCCGGGCCGCCGAGAAGCGCCGGATCAGCGAGGCGGTCGCGGCGCTCATCGCGCCGGGCGAGGTGGTCGGCCTGACGGGCGGCACCACCACGACGGAGGTCGCCCGCGCCCTCGCGGCCCGCCCCGACCTCTGCGCGCCGGCGGGCGGCTCGCCCGCGCTCACGGTGGTCACCAACGCCCTCAACATCGCGGGCGAGTTGGTGATCCGGCCGCAGTTCAAGATCGTCCTGACGGGCGGAGTGGCCCGCCCCCAGTCGTACGAACTGACCGGCCCGCTGGCGCAGCAGACGCTGAGCCGGCTTTCGATGGACACCGCCGTGCTCGGCGTGGACGCCTTCGACCCCGCCGACGGCGCGGCGACCCGGCACGAGGACGAGGCCGCCGTCAACGCCCTGCTGTGCGAGCGGGCCCGCCGCCTCGTCGTCGCGGCGGACTCCACGAAGCTGGGCGTCCGCGCCTTCGCCCGCATCTGCGCCACCTCCGCCGTGGACGTCCTGGTGACGGACACCGCCCTGACGGACGCCGCCGCCCGGCCCTTCCGGGACGCGGGCGTGGAGGTCGTACGCGTCTGACCCGGCTCGGGAGGGGCGCCCAGCCCTTCGCCTGGCTTTCGCCTGGCCCTTCGGCTAACCCTTCGCCTGGCCCTCCGTCTTCGCGAACCCCGCCAGCTGTTCGCGCGGGTCGAAGGTAACCCGGATCCGGGCGATCCTCCCGTCCTCCACGTGCATCCAGTTCGCCGTGGGGGCCGGCGGCGCGATGCTGCTGCACAGCTCGAACCAGGTGATCACCTCGGCACCCTCCGCCACCCGGGCCTTCACGTCGATCCGCTCCAGCACCCGGCCCATCCGCCTCAGTCCGGCCAGCGCCTCGTCCGCCCCCGACGCCTTGCCCAGCGTCCCGACGAAGTCGACATCATCGGCCAGCAGCCCCCGCAGGGTCTCGAAGTCGCCCGCCTCCCAGGCGGTGAAGTAGGTCTCGGCAAGCTCTCGCGCGGTCTTCGTCGTCGTCATGCCCCCATCCTTCCGCCGGGCTCCTCCATCCGTCCAACAGATGGTTCCGATGGGAACTATCATCACTGGATATGGAGATGCATCAGCTGCGCTACTTCGCCGCCGTCGTGGACGAGGGCACCTTCACCGGTGCCGCCCAGCGCCTGCACGTCAGCCAGTCGGGCATCAGCACCCAGGTGGCGAAGCTGGAGCGCGAGCTGGGGCAGCAGCTGCTCGACCGCGGCGGACGCCGGGTGGCCCTCACCTCGGCCGGCGAAGCCGTCCTCCCCCTGGCGAAGAACGCCCTCGCCACCCTCGACGCCATCCGGCACACCGCCGCCGAGTTCGCCGAAGCCGTCCGCGGCCGGGTCCGGCTCGGCATGATCGCGGGCTGCTCGATCGCGCCCTTCCTGGACACCGTCGCCGACCTGGGCCGCACCCACCCCGGCATCGAGCTCAGCCTGCACGAGGACCACTCGGACGCCCTCCAGTCCCAGGTCCTGGCCGGCGCCCTCGACCTCGCCCTGATCGGCTACGCGGGCGAGGCCGCCCCGGGCCTGGAGGCGGACGTCGTCATCGACGAGCCCCTCGCCGCCGTCGTGCCCGCCGGGCACCCGCTCGACCGGCCGGCACTGCGGCTCGCCGGCCTCGGGGACGAGAAGGTCCTGTGCCTGTCCCGGGGCACCGGCATCCGCGCCGCCTACGAGGACTCCTGCCGCCGGCTCGGCCTGGACCCCCGCGTGGACCTCGACGCCAGCTCCCCCGCCGCCCTGCTCCGCCTCGCCGAGCGCGGCGCGGGCGTCGCCGTCCTCAGCGCCTCCTCCGCGCAGGGCTCCGGCCTGCGGACGGTCCCGCTCACCGACGCCGCCACGCACGCCCGGCTCGGCCTCGTCACCCGCCCCGACCAGCACTCCCCGGCCGTACGGCTCCTGCGCACCGGCCTCCTCGCGGCGCTGCGCGCCTGAACCCCGGCCGGCCGCTCGCGCGGGGCGGTCGGGGTCGGGGCCGGGGTCGGGGACCGGTCAGATCGTGACCGGGCCCTTGGCCGTGGCGAACTCGACCGCGACCAGGCCCGGTTCCTCGTCCTCGACCCAGGTGACGTCGATCTGGTCGAGCGGGTGGTCGGCCGGTTCGCCGAGGAATTCGGCGATGGAGGCGGCGTCGCCCGCGAGGGAGACCCCGTGGATGCTGGTGGGGGTGCGCGGGTCGGCGCTCGGGCGTTCCTCGGCGGGGACCAGCCACTGGAGGAAGTACGGCAGTTGCGGGTCCTCCATCAGCTCCAGCAGGCCGATCTGCTTCCACCTCAGGTCGAACCCGTCGGGGCGGACGCGGTGGCCCTCGGCCGAAGTGCGGCCGAGGCGGGCCTCGACCGGGGCGATGTCGTCGACGGAGACCACCCAGCCGAGCCAGCCGCCACCCTCGGCGGCGCGGCGCGCGACCGCCCGGCCGAAGGGTGCACGGTCGGCGGCGGGGTGGTCGAGCGTGGTGACGACCTCGACGTAGGTGCCGCCGCTCAGCGGGAGGATGAAGTTGCGGGTGCCGAACCGCGGGTGCACGCCCCCGTCGACGAACCCGGCACCGAGGGCCGACCCGATCCACTGAACGGTCGAGACGAAGCTGTCGCGGGCCACCGCATAGGACACGTGATCAAGTCGCACCGCGCCATCCTCCCCCGACGACCGGTACGGATCCCGACGCCACGCCCGCCGCCCCGGCCGCGGCCGCCGCGGATTCAGCCGTGGAGCGGATCGCCGGGCCGGGCGGACGCCCCCTGGCGCAGACGGGCGGCGATCGTGCGGGCGCAGGCCATGGACTCGGTGTGCGTGGTGTCGACCTCCAGGTCGTAGGTGACGCCCACGTGGACCACGGCCGCCTGAGAGGCGGCCATGCCCGGGATGCGGTCGCCGCGGGCGATCTCCCGGCCCACGGCGGCCCCGGGGTCGCACCGGACGGCGACCCACAGCACGTCCAGGCCGTCCAGGGCCCGCTGCCAGCGCTTCTGGGACTCGGCCCCGCCGAGGAACACGTCGTCGACGACGATCCGGGCGCCGGCCCGGGCCATCGCCGCGATGCCCTCCATCCAGGCCGCCTCCAGCTCCCTGAAGTCCGCCCCGACGTCCACGCCGCCGTCCTCGGCGAAGACGATCCCCCCGTCCGAACCCCGCATCCTCGCGGGAAGGGAGTCGACGAAGGAGTCGCATCCGTACGCCAGCCACGGCTCGGGCAGTTCGGCCTGGAGGCAGCGCACGATCCCGGACTTCCCCGAGCTGGACGCGCCGTTGAGAACGATCATCCGAATGGTCACCGCGCCACCGTAGGGCGGCCGCCCGCCGCTTGGCCAGGGGGTTTCGGCCGGGCGTCCTCAGTGCGCCGGGACCCGCTGGGCCTCACGGGCCAGGGCCGCCAGGACCGGGGCGATCAGCGGGTGGGACTCGGCGCCGCGGCGGGTGGCGGCGAAGACCCGGCGGGTGGCGGCCGGGCCCGCGACCGGGCGTACCCGGGCCTCCTTGAGGTCCATGCCGCGCAGCGCCGAACGCGGCACCAGCGCCACCCCCGCGCCCGCGCCGACCAGGGCGGTCACCGCGCGGAAGTCGTCGGAGGAGTGCACGAAGCGCGGCTGGAACCCGGCCAGTTCGCACGCCAGCAGGGTCACGTCGTAGCAGGGGTTGCCCGGGTACTGGCCGACCCAGTCCGAGTCGGAGAGGTCCGCCAGCGCCACGGCGGGCAGGTCGGCGAGCGGGTGCCCGGCGGGCAGCACCGCGTCGAAGGGCTCCGCGTACAGCGGGAGAACCGACAGCCTGCCGTCGTCGGCGCCGGGCGCGCCCCGGTACTCCACCGCGAGGGCCAGGTCGGCCTCCCCGTCGAGCAGCAGCGGCAGGCTCTGGTCGCCCTCCGCGTCCCGGACCCGGAGCCGGATGCCCGGGTGTTCCAGGGCGAGGCGGGCGATGGCGGGGGCCAGCACCTCGGCGATGCCGGTGGCGAAGGCCGCCACCGTGACCTCGCCCGCGGAACCGCCCGCGTAGGCGGCGAGTTCCGCCTCGGCGCGCTCCAGCTGGGCCAGCACCTCGTGGGCGTGGCCCAGCAGGATCTCCCCGGCCGCGGTGAGCCGTACGCCCCGGCCGCTGCGGGTCAGCAGCGCGTGGCCGGTCTCCTGTTCCAGCGCGGCGAGCTGCTGGGAGACGGCGGAGGGGGTGAGGTACAGCGCTGCGGCCGCGGCGGTCACCGTACGGTGGTCCGCCACGGCCCGCAGGATGCGCAGCCGGCGGGGGTCGATCACACCCCCATGATGTCAGCCCTGAGCAGCGGAAAGCGCCGCGCGGGCGTCCACGAAGGCGGCCACCGCGCGCTCCACGTCGGCCGTCGAGTGGGCCGCCGAGAGCTGGACGCGGATGCGGGCCGCGCCGAGCGGGACGACCGGGTACGAGAAGCCGATCACGTACACGCCGCGCTCCAGCAGCAGCTCCGCCATCCGGCCCGCCTCGGCGGCGTCGCCGATCATCACGGGGGCGATGGCGTGGTCGCCGGGCAGGATCTCGAAGCCGGCCTCGGTCATCTTCGTGCGGAACAGCTTGGTGTTGTCCGCGAGGCGCTCGCGCAGGTCGCCGGCGGACTCCAGCAGGTCGAGGACCTTGAGGGAGGCGGCGGCGATGACCGGGGCGAGGGAGTTGGAGAACAGGTACGGGCGCGAGCGCTGGCGCAGCAGCTCGACGATCTCGGCGCGGGCGGCGACGTAGCCGCCGGAGGCGCCGCCGAGGGCCTTGCCGAGGGTGCCGGTGATGATGTCGACGCGGTCCATGACCCCGTGCAGCTCGGGGGTGCCGCGGCCGCCGGGGCCGACGAAGCCGACGGCGTGCGAGTCGTCGACCATGACCATGGCGTCGTAGCGGTCGGCGAGGTCGCAGATCTCCTGGAGCGGGGCGACGTAGCCGTCCATGGAGAAGACGCCGTCGGTGACGATGAGCTTGCGGCGGGCGCCGCCCTCGGAGGCCTCCTTGAGGCGGGCCTCCAGCTCGGCCATGTCGCGGTTGGCGTAGCGGAAGCGGCGGGCCTTGGAGAGGCGGATGCCGTCGATGATCGAGGCGTGGTTGAGGGCGTCGGAGATCACCGCGTCCTCGGCGCCGAGCAGGGTCTCGAAGACGCCGCCGTTGGCGTCGAAGCAGGAGGAGTAGAGGATCGTGTCCTCCTGGCCGAGGAAGGCCGACAGGCGGGCCTCCAGCTCCTTGTGCACCTCCTGGGTGCCGCAGATGAAGCGGACCGAGGCCATGCCGTAGCCCCAGCGGTCGAGGGCGTCCTTGGCGGCGGCGACCACCTCGGGGTGGTCGGCCAGCCCGAGGTAGTTGTTGGCGCAGAAGTTCAGCACCTCGCCGGGGGCGCCGCCCGCGGTGACGGCGACGGCGGCGTTCTGCGGGGTGCCGATGACGCGCTCGGGCTTGTGCAGGCCCGCGGCGCGGATCTCGTCGAGGGTGGTGCGGAGGTCTTCGCGTACGGACTCGAACATGGGCTTCGGTTTCTCCTTGTGCGGGTCGCCGTCCGGCGGACGGGGAGGAGGGGGCCGGGTGCCGCCCGGCGGGGCGGGAGTGGTCTGAGGGGGGCCGGGCCCCGCGGAGGGGGGAGGGTGTGCGGGGCCCGGCCCGGAGGGAGATGGTCTTGTGGTTGCGGCGGCCGGCCGGTCGGCTCCCGCCAGGGACGACGTTGGCGACTCCCGACCCCTGCGGCGGCGGGCTCGGGCCGTACGCGGCCGCCCCGCGCCGTCGGCCCGCGGACGGCTCCGCCGTCGGACCTCCGGCCCGGAGTCCCGGCCCGGGGCCGAGGCCCTGTCCCGGAGTCCCGACCGGGACACCCGGAACAGGACCCTGACCGTTTCCGGCCCATGCCCCGGGCCGAGGCCCGTGTGCGGGGGTCCGGGGCGGCCGCCGCCCGGGACCCGGGTCCGGGTCAAGGTCAGGGGCCCGGCCGGGCTGCCGCCGGAGGGCTACGCGGTCCAGTCGAGGATGATCTTGCCGCTGCGGGCGGTCGCGGCCTCGTCGAAGGCGGCCTGGAAGTCGCGGTGCGAGTAGCGGCCGGTGATGACCGGGGACAGGTCGAGCCCGCCCTCCAGCAGCACCGTCATCGCGTACCAGGTCTCGAACATCTCACGCCCGTAGATCCCCTTGATGGTGATCATCGAGGTGACGACCTTCGCCCAGTCCACCGGGAACTCCTGGGCCGGCAGGCCGAGCATCGCGATCCTGCCGCCGTGCGTCATGTTGTCGATCATGTCGCGCATCGCCTCCGCGCGGCCCGACATCTCCAGGCCGATGTCGAAGCCCTCGCGCAGCCCCAGCCGGGTCTGCGCCTCGGCGATGGAGGACTCGGCGACGTTCACCGCGAGCGTGGCGCCGGCCTTGCGGGCGATCTCCAGCCGCTCGGGGCTGACGTCGGTGATGACCACGTTCCGCGCGCCGGCGTGCTTGGCGACGGCCGCCGCCATGATGCCGATCGGGCCGGCCCCCGTGATCAGCACGTCCTCGCCGACCAGCGGGAAGGACAGCGCGGTGTGCACGGCGTTGCCGAAGGGGTCGAAGATGGCCGCCACGTCGAGGTCCACGGCGGTCCGGTGCACCCACACGTTCTGCGCGGGCAGGACCACGTACTCGGCGAAGGCGCCGTCACGGCCGACCCCGAGCCCGATCGTGGAGCGGCACAGGTGGCGGCGGCCGGCCAGGCAGTTGCGGCACTTCCCGCACACCAGGTGGCCCTCGCCGCTGACCAGGGCGCCGGTCTCGATGTCGCGGACGTCCGCGCCGACCGCCGCGACCTCGCCGACGAACTCGTGGCCGAGCACGAGCGGGGTCTTGACGGCGCCCTGCGCCCAGCCGTCCCAGGCGCGGATGTGCAGGTCGGTGCCGCAGATACCGGTCCGCAGCACCTTGATCAGCACGTCGCCGGGGCCGTACTCGGGCTCGGGGACGTCCATGAGCCACAGCCCGGGCTCGGCCTTGTGCTTGACGAGTGCCTTCATGGCGGTGGCTCCAGGCGTGCGAAGGGTGTTGCCGCTCCCGCTGTGACGCGGGTGGCGTTGGTGACGGGCACCAATCTGCCGATCGTCGCGGTGATCAGTCCATCGAGACTTTCTTAAGCGGGTCGACAGCGCAGCTTCACGCCTATGCTCCTCCCTGGACGGGGATGGGGCCCGGGGGCGGAAGCCGCGCTATGGTCCCTCACCGGGGAAAAGGGGAGGTGAGGGGCGTGCCGAGTCTGCGCAGCAGGGCGCTTTCGGCCGCACTGGTGGCGACGGGGCGGCGAAGACGCTTCGCGACCGCGGAGGCGGTCCGGGCGGCCGTGGCCCAGGCGGCCCGCAGGCCCGCTTCGCATCTGCCGCCGCGCTCGCTGGGGCGGGTCGCGGAGCTGTCGCGGACCTTCGTCGGGGCCTGGCCGGTGTACGACGCCTCGCCGCGCGGGCAGGAGCCCGTGGCGCGGGTGCTGTACGTGCACGGCGGGGCGTACATCGACGAGCTGGTCCGGCCGCACTGGTCGCTGATCCGGACCCTGGTGACCCGGGCCCGGGCCCGGGTGGTCGTCCCGGCGTACGTGCTCGCCCCGCGCGGCACCGCCGACCGGAACGTCCCGGTGGCCGCCGATCTGCTGAGCGGTCTCATCGAGAGCGGCGGCGCCGGCGGGACGGTGCTGATCGGGGACTCCGCGGGCGCCGGGCTGGCGCTGGCCGCCGCGCAGCGGCTGCGGGAGCGGACCGGGGCGCAGCCGTCGCGGATCGTGCTGATCTCCCCCTGGCTCGACCTGAGCATGAGCCACCCCGGCCAGGCCGCGCTGGAGGCGGCCGATCCGGTGCTGGCCCGGGCGGGACTGGCCGAGGCGGGGCGGCTGTACGCGGGGACCCTCGCGTCGGACGACCCCCGGGTGAGCCCGCTGCACGGCTCCTTCGAGGGGCTGGCGCCGCTGACGGTGTTCACCGGGACCCGGGACGTGCTGGCCACCGACAGCCACGAGCTGCGGCGGCGGGCCGCCGCGGCCGGGGCGCGGGTGGAGTGGCACGAGGAGCCGGGCATGCCGCACGGGTACCCGTTGCTGCCGGTCCCGGAGGGGCGGGCGGCCAGGGAGAGGATCGTCGAGCTCATCGGGGAGACCGCCGAGCAGGACTGATCCGGGGGCCGCCGCCTACGCGGTGCACGTCATCAGCGAGCTGACCGGCCAGGCCCGGTACGCCGTCCAGTACGCCTCGTCGCGCGCGGCGTCGGCGGGCGGGGTGCGGGAGGGCTGCCAGCCGACGGTGCTGAAGCCGGCGTCGACGGCGGCTTCGGCGAAGTCGGCGTGCGCCCATTCGCGGTACTCGAAGTGCTGCGGGGGCTCGGTCAGGAACTGCGCCTTCAGCAGCGGGGCGTCGCCCTCCGGCAGCCGGTCGAGGATGCGCATCCCGTACGGGGACCAGTCCACGCGCGGGTACGCGCCCGGGTTGCGGACGAGCGACAGCAGCCGCCCGCCGGGGCGCAGGTTGGCGCGGATGCCGCGGAACATGGCGTGCAGGGCCGCCCGGTCGGGGGCGTGGCTGAACAGGTAGACGGCGGTGGCCAGGTCGAAGGGGCCGAGCTGCGGCATGTCGGCGGCGTCCGCGACCACGTACTCGACGGTGGCGGAGGACGGCGCGGACGCCCGGGCCCGGCGGACCCGGTCCGGGCAGTTGTCGACGCCGACGGTGCGCCGGGCGCCGCCGCTCGCCAGCAGTGCGGCGGTTCCGCCGTGCCCGCAGGCCACGTCGAGGGTGTCGAGGTCGCGGACCCCGCCGAGGGCGTCGAGGGCGGTGCGCAGGGTGAAGGCGTCGGCCGCCGTGAACGCCGCGCGGGGTGCCGGGTGCGTGTCGTCGTACTGGTGTCGCATGCCGGAAGCCTCCCCGGCGGGGGTGCGGCCGACGGCGTGCCCGGCGGCCTGTTCCCCCCTTCGGGGGAGGCGTTCGGCGCATCGCAGCGCCTGGGGGTGTCAGGCGGGCAGCAGCTCGCGGGCGCAGGTGCGCAGCCAGAGGTGCGCCGGGTCGGCGTCGTGGCGGGGGTGCCAGGCGAGACCGACCGGCAGCGGCGGCAGCTCCAGCGGGACCTCGAAGGTGACGAGGCCGAGCGCCTCGGTCTGCGGGACGGTCCTGGAGGCGGCCAGGCCGATCAGGTCGGTCTGGCGCAGCACGAAGAGGGACGCCGAGAACGAGGCCATGCTGCCCACCACCCGGCGGGCCAGCCCCAGCTCCGCGAGGGCGTCGTCCACCGGCCCCTCCAGCCGGCCGCGCCGCGACACGGTCAGGTGCTCCCCGTCGGCGAACCGGCGCGCGGTGATCCGGCCGCGCAGCAGCGGGTGTCCGGCGCGTACGACGCCGAGCACCCGGTCTTCGAAGAGGTGCTCGGTGCGCACCTCGGGCGAGCGGGAGTCGATGACGCCGAACTCCAGGTCCGCGGCCCCTTCGCGGAGCAGCGGGAGGTCGACGTGGCTCTCGGAGAGGAACCGCAGCCGCACCCCCGGCGCCTCGCCGGCCGCCCGCCGGAAGAGCGCGGCGCCGAAGGCCGCGGCGAAGGAGTCGTGGGCCAGGACGGTGAAGGTGCGGGTCAGGGTCTCCAGGTCGACCCGGCCGCCCGTGAGGAACAGGGCGCGGGCGCGTTCCACCACGGCCCGGACCTCCCCCTGGACGGAGAGCGCGTGCGGGGTGGGGACCATCGTGCGCCCGGCGCGGACGAGGACGGGGTCGCCGAGGGCCTTGCGGATCCGGCCCAGGGTGCGGCTCATGGCGGGCTCGGAGAGGTGCAGCCGGGCGGCGGCCCGGGAGACGCTCGACTCCTCCAGGAGGACGTCCAGGGCGACGAGCAGGTTGAGGTCCACCCCGGGCAGGCCGGATCCGGATTGCGTCACACGCATTCATCCCTTGCAGAACTTGCACTGGAAAGCAGGTCGGGCCAACCCTACGGTGGTTTCCGGGGCGATCGGGCCGGACCGGCCCTCCCCCGCCCCCCTTCCACCGCCTTTCGACGACTCCGAGGAGGAGCCGTGCTCCGCCATGCCCGCACACCGTCCCCGGCCCGGCCCCCGGCCGCCGCCCCGGCCCCCGCCCCCGCCCCCGCCCGAACGGAGCCCCCGGCCGGACCGCCCGGACCGTCCGAGCCGGCCACCCCGGGCCTGTCCCGCCCCGCCCTGCTGGTGCTGTGTGCCTGCGTGCTCGTCGCCCAGGGCATGGTCGCCGCCGTCAACCTGCTGATCCCCCAGCTCGCCGCCTCCGCCCTGCACCCGTCCCCGGGCGGGCTGCTGTGGACGGTCGACGCGTACGTGATCGTCTTCGCCGCGCTGCTGATCCCGGCCGGGGCCCTCGGCGACCGGTACGGGCGCAAGGGCGCCCTGCTGGCCGGGCTCGGCCTGTTCTCCGCCGGCGCGGCACTCAGCGCCCTCGCCCCCGGCCCGGCGGTACTGATCGCCGGACGCGGGCTGTCCGGGGCCGGGGCGGCGCTCGTCATGCCCGCCACCATGTCCGTGCTGGTCCACCTGACCCCGCCCGAGCGGCGCGCGCAGGCGCTGGCCACCTGGACGCTGTCCGCCGGCCTCGGGGGCCTGGCGGGCAACGTGTTCGGCGGCCTGGCCGGCGAGTTCCTCACCTGGCGAGCCCTGTTCTGGGGGGTCGTCCCGGTGGGCGCGCTGCTCGCCCTCGCCGTGGCCCTCGCGGTGCCGCGCACGCCGTCGCGCGCCGACGCGGCCGTCGACCCGCTCGGGGCCCTGGTGCTGGCCGGGGCGCTGTTCGCGGTGGTCCACGGGATCATCGAGGGGCCCTCGTACGGCTGGTCCTCGCTCCGCGTCCTGGGCTCCTTCGGGGCCGGGGCGGTGCTGCTGGCCGCCTTCACCGGGTACGCGCTGCGCGCCGCCCGCCCGCTGCTGGACCCGCGGGTGTTCGCCTCGCGCGGGCTGCGGGCGGGGACGCTGGGCATCGGGGCCGCCTTCTTCGGGCTGTTCTCCCTGTTCTTCGTCAACGCCCAGTACCTCCAGTACGCCAAGGGCTTCTCGCCGGCCCTGGCGGGACTGGCGATCGTCCCGCTCACCGTCGGCATGGCGGTGGTGCCCCGGCTGGGCGCGCGGCTCGCCCAGCGGACCGGGCCCCGGCTGCCGGTCGGGGCCGGGCTGCTCCTGATCGCGGCCGGGCTGCTGCTGGTGTCCACCGCCGACGGGGGCACCCCGTACGCCGTCTACGGCTGCTACCTGCTGGTGCTGTCGGCCGGGACCGGGCTGTGCGCGCCCTCGCTGACCCTGACGGTGGTCTCGCAGCTGCCGCCGCACCAGGCGGGGCTGGGTTCGGGGCTGAACACCGCCGCCCGGGAGATCGGCGCGGCGCTGGGCGTGGCGGTGGTCGGCACGGTGCTGGCCTCCCGTTTCCACGGGAACCCGTCGGATCCCGCGCAGGCGGCCGCCTTCACCGACGCGATGGGGGTGGCGCTGCGCGCGGTGGCGTGCGTGCTGCTCGTCGCCGCGGCGGGGGTGGTCCGCGGATTCCGCGGGAGCGGCCCGGGACGAACGGGTGCAGCCGCCGGGGGCGAGGGCGCATCCTGACTGTGTGACGGCGAGAGCGGACGGTTCCGGCCCGGCCCCCGCCGCCAGGGACCGGGCGCTCGCGCGGGCGGCGGTGGGCGCCGCCCGGGCCGTCGACGGGTACGCGGGCGGGGTCTACCTGCGCTCGGGCACGGACGGGCTGCTGCGGATGGCGGTGGTCACGGGCCTGCCGGGGCGGCTGTTCCGGCCGTGGTGGCGGATGCAGGTGAACCGGCCGTACCCGGTCGCCGAGGCGTACCGCACCGGGCAGGCGGTGCACCTGCCGGACGCGGAATCGGCGATGCGGCGCTTCCCCCAGCTGATGGCCGGGCTGCCCTTCCGCTTCGGGTCGTTCTACGAGCCGGTCGGCGCCGGGCCGGAGCGGTTCGGGGTGCTGCTGGTGCTGCGGCCGGCCACGCCGGGGGCGGTGCTCGGGGCCGGTGAGCGGGAGCGGCTGCGGGCGACGGCCGCCGGGCTGGCCGGGGAGCTGGAGGCGCTGCGGGCCGCCGGGGAGCCGGTGCTGTGGGACGGTGATCCGCTGTGCGTGCCCTGGCCCGCGGCCGGTGCGGAGGCCGCCCGGGAGGCCGTGGACCGGCTCGGGGCGGCGGTGCTGTCCGTGGACCGGCAGGGTGCCGTCGGCTTCGCCAACACCGCCGCCGGGGAACTGCTCGGGCGGCCCGCGGCCCTGCTGCACGGGCGCGCGCTGTGGGAGGTGCTGCCGTGGCTCGGCCAGTCCGCGTACGAGGACCACGTGCGCGGGGTGTTCGTCTCCGGGGAGCCCGCGCGCTTCGCGGCCCGGTGCGGGCCCGCAGATGCCGACGCCGGGTCCGACGCGGACCGGACCGGCACCGAGTGGCTGTCGGTGGGCCTGTACCCGGGCCCCTCGGGGGTGACGGTGACCCTGGAGGCCGCCGAACCGCCCGCCTACGCGCCCGCCTCGGTGGCCCGGCCGGGCCCCGGCCTCGGTTCACCCGCCGACCGGGCCTCCGCCCTGTACCGGCCGGTGGCCCTGGCGATCGCGCTGACCGAGGCGGTCACCGCGCGCCAGGTGTCGGCCGTGGTCACCGAGGAGCTGCTGCCCGCGTTCGGCGGCCGGCAGCTGGCCATCTACATGCTCGACGAGCGGCACCTCTACCTCGCCTGGGAGACGGGCTTCCCCGTGGGGTTCCTGGACCGCTTCGACGGGGTCCCGCTGGACGAGCGGCTGCCGGGGGTGGAGACCCTGACCTCGGGCCGGCCGCTGTTCTTCGAGTCGATGGAGCAGCTCGCCGCGGCCTATCCGGGGATCCCGCTGGACGCCGAGGTGGGGGCCCGCGCCTTCCTGCCACTGATCGCCTCCGGCCGCCCGGTCGGCTCCTGCATCCTCGGCTTCGACCAGCGGCGCGGCTTCAGCCCCGAGGAGCGTACGGTCCTCACGGCACTGGCGGGCCTGATCGCGCAGGCCCTGGAGCGGGCCCGGCGCTACGACAGCGAGGCGGCGCTGGCCCGGGGGCTCCAGGCGGCCCTGCTGCCGCACCGGCTGCCGGTTCGGGGGGAGGTGGCCACGGTGGGCCGGTACCTGCCGGGGACGGACGGCATGGAGGTCGGCGGCGACTGGTACGACGTCATCGAGACGGACGGGGGCCGGCTGGCGCTGGTCATCGGGGACGTCCAGGGCCACGGGGTGGCGGCCGCCGCGACCATGGGCCAACTGCGCAGCGCCGTACGGGCCTTCGCGCTCAGCGGGAACGCCCCGGACCAGGTGGTGCGGGGTACGAACCAGCTGCTGATCGACCTCGACCCGGGCCAGTTCGCCAGCTGCTGCTACGTGCTGCTGGACCCCGGCTCCGGCCGGGCGCTGGCCGCCCGCGCCGGGCACCCGCAGCCGCTGCTGCGGCGGGCCGACGGCCGGGCGGAGGTGCTCGACCTGGCGGGCGGGGTACTGCTCGGCATCGACCCGGGGGCGCGGTACCCGGTGACGGAAGTGGCGCTGGCGCCCGGCGAGGTGCTCGCCCTGTACACGGACGGGCTGGTGGAGACGCCGGGGGCGGACATCGACGACGGGGTGGAACGGCTGCGGGCGGCGCTGGCCGCGGCCCGGCCGTCCCCGCTGACGGAGACGGCCGACCGCCTGGTCGCCGAGGCCGCCCGCACGCCGGACCGCCCGGACGACATCGCCCTGCTGCTGGCCTCCCGCACCGCTGACGGAGCCCCCGGGCAGTCCGACGGCCGCGGCCGTCACCGCGCCCCGTAACCGGCCTTGCCCCTGCTGCTGTACACGTGCCACGCGGATCTCCCGGATCAGTACGGCGGCCGCCCGGGGCCGCCGAGCGGTCTCGTCCCGGAAGTCTCACGGCCCGCCGCCGCGCGCCCATCGCCCCCTGGGACGATCCCGGCGCATGCGGCACAGGACCCCAGGCCCCGTCACAACCCCCGCCGCGCTCCCGTCCGGCCGCCCGGGAAGGTCTCCTCCCCGCAGGCAAAGCGGAGGGAAATTCATTGGATCTCGCTGCGGTTCCCGCACCCCCCACCCGGTCAATATTTACGCGGCCTTAACACCGAAGCCGGTGCGCCGGAGGGGTGATCCACGATGGATTCCGCAGGTGAACAGCTATTGACCTGCGGATCTCGTGGAGCTTGCATAGCGGCCCGGGAGCCACGCGAACGAAGTACCCACCACCGCCCCGGAGGCGATACCGCTCCCGCACTCCTTCACCACACTGCCGATCGGAACCTCGCACCGATGACTGACACGATCAGCGCACCCCAGGCCCTCGCCCCGGCCACCGGTCCCACCCCGCAGAAGCTCAAGCGTTCCATCGGCGTCGTCGGCGGGACCCTGCTCACGCTGTCGTGCGTGACGCCCGCCTCGACCCTCTTCGTCGTCGTGCCCGACCTCTTCTCGGGCCTCGGCACCTGGACCGCGCTCACCATCGCCATCGGCTCGCTGCTCTGCGTGGGCGTGGCCTTCTGCTACTCGGAACTGGGCACGCTCATACCCAGCGCCGGCGGCGAGTACGCCATGGTCTCCACCCTCGCGGGCCGGCTCGCCGGCTGGCTCGTCTTCGTGCTGTCCCTGCTCGTGGTGATGATCGTGCCGCCCGTGATCGCCATGGGCACGGCCGACTACCTCTCCCCCGTGATCGACGTACCGGCCCCGGTGGCCGGCGCCGGCGTGATGCTGCTCGCCACCCTCGCCGGTCTGCTGGACCTGCGCGCCAACGCCTGGATCACCGGCATCTTCCTGGTGCTGGAGGTGGTCGCCGCCGCGCTGGTCGCCGTGCTCGGCTTCGCCCACAGCGAGCGGGGCGCCGACGCCCTCGTGCACGGTTCGGTGGCCGCCGAGGGCGGCGGCGTCTCCACGGTGACGGCCATGATGGTGGTCTCCGGGCTGGCGATCGCGCTGTTCGTCACCCAGGGCTTCTCCACCGCCGTCTACCTCTCCGAGGAGCTGGAGCAGCCGCGCCGCAACGTCCCGCGGACCGTGCTCGCGACCCTCGCGATCTCCTCCGCCGTGATCCTGGTCCCGGTCATCGCGATCACCATGGGCGCCCCGGACCTGGAGGCGCTGACCTCCGGCGACCTCGGCGCGATGGTGACGGCCTGGTCGAACTCGGCCGTCGGCACCTTCGTCAGCCTCTGCGTGGCCCTGGCCATCGTCAACGCCGGCATCGTCATGGTCATCCAGAACTCCCGGGTGCTCTTCGCCTCGGCCCGCGACAAGGCCTGGCCCGAGCCGGTCAACCGCGGCCTGTCGCGGCTGGGCCGCTTCGGCTCCCCCTGGGTGGCCACACTGCTGGTCGGCCTGCCCGGCGCGGCGATGTGCTTCGTCAACCTCGACACCCTGTACGGGGTGACCGGCGTGTCGGTGACCGGCATGTACCTGCTGGTGGCGGTGGCCGCGCTGTTCAGCCGGCGCGGCGCGCACGGCGAGAAGGCCGCCTGGCGGATGCCGCTGTGGCCGGCCGTGCCGATCGCGCTGGTCCTCGTGTTCGCGTACATCCTGACCCAGCAGGAGACCCAGTACCTGCTGTGGACCGGCGGCATCACCGCCGTCGCCACCCTCTACTGGGCGCTGTACCTGCGGCCGCGGACGGACTCGCGCTGGCTGGTCAGCATCCCCGACGCGGAGGACGAGCCGGCGGTCTGACCGCTTCCGCCCGGGTGAGGGGCCGTCGCGGTTCGCGGCGGCCCCTCGGCCGTGCCCGCCGGGGTCAGCCGGCCGCTTCGGCGGCGGACAGGGCGATGGCGGTGTTGACCAGGCCGACGTGGCTGAACGCCTGCGGGAAGTTGCCGAGCTGGCGTCCGGCTCGGGTGTCGTACTCCTCGGCGAGCAGGCCCACGTCGTTGCGCACCGCGAGCAGCTTCTCGAAGAGCTCGCGGGCCTCCTTGGTCCGGCCGGTCATGTGCAGGGCGTCGACCAGCCAGAACGAGCAGGCCAGGAAGGTGCCCTCGTCCCCGGGCAGCCCGTCGACGGAGGGCCCCTCGGTGCTGTAGCGGCGGACCAGGCCGCTGCTGCCCAGCTCCGCCCGGACGGCGTCGACGGTGCCGATCACGCGGGGGTCGTCGGGCGGGAGGAAGCCGACGCGGGGGATGAGCAGGGTGGCCGCGTCCAGCTCGCGCGAGCCGTAGTACTGGGTGAAGGTGCCCCGCTCGGGGTCGTAGCCCTTGTCGCAGACGTCGCGGTGCACCTCGTCCCGCATGGCCCGCCAGCGCTCGACGTCGCCCGGCATGTGCGGGGCGTTCTCCAGGGTCCGTACGGCCCGGTCGGCCGCCACCCAGGCCATCACCTTGGAGTGGGTGAAGTGGCGGCGCGGGCCGCGCACCTCCCACAGCCCCTCGTCCGGGCGGTGCCAGTTGCGCTCCAGGAAGTCGAGGAGGGAGAGCTGGATCTTCCAGGCGTGCCGCTCCGAGGCCAGCCCCGAGGCCCGCGCCAGGTGCAGGGCGTCCAGGACCTCTCCGTACACGTCCAGCTGGAGCTGGTCGACGGCCGCGTTGCCGACCCGGACCGGGGCGGAGCCCGCGTAGCCGCGCAGCCAGGGCAGTTCGGTCTCGGGGATGCGGCGCTCGCCGGCGATGCCGTACATGATCTGGAGGTCGGCCGGGTCGCCGGCGACGGCGCGCAGCAGCCAGCCCCGCCAGGCCCGTGCCTCGTCCAGGAAGCCGGTGGACAGCAGGGCGCCCAGGGTCAGGGTGGCGTCGCGGAGCCAGCAGTAGCGGTAGTCCCAGTTGCGGACCCCGCCGATCTCCTCGGGCAGGGAGGTCGTCGCGGCGGCGGCGATCCCGCCGGTGGGGGCGAAGGTGAGGGCCTTGAGGGTGATCAGCGAGCGGGTGACGGCCTCCTCGTACGGGCCCTCGTAGCGGCACTGGCCGGCCCACTCCCGCCAGTCGGCGAGGCTCTGCTCCAGCGCCCCGTACGGGTCGACGGGCTCGGGGCGCGGCTCGTGCGAGGGGTGCCAGGTCAGCACGAAGGCGACCTTCTCGCCGGGGCCGACGGTGAACTCCGAGCGGGTGCTGCGGTCCTCGCCCCAGGTCCGCACGGGGGGCTCGCTGCGGAACCAGACCGAGTCGGGTCCGGCGACCGCGACCCGGTCGCCCTCGCTGCGCCGGACCCAGGGGACGACGTGGCCGTAGTCGAAGCGCAGCCGCAGGGTGCTGCGGACGACGACCCGGCCGGAGACCCCTTCGACGATCCGCATGACGTCGGGTGCCTCGTCGCGCTGCGGCATGAAGTCGACGACCTTGACGGTGCCCTCGTCGGTCTCCCAGTACGACTCCAGGACCAGCGAGCCGTCCAGGTAGGCCCGCCGCGTGCACCGTTCGCCGTTCTCTGCGGTGGCCGGGGCGATGCGCCAGTGGCCGTTCTCCTTGGTGCCGAGGAGGGCGGCGAAGCAGGCTGCGGAATCGAAGTGCGGCAGGCACAGCCAGTCGATGGACCCGTCACGGCCGACCAGCGCGCTGGTCATCAGGTCGCCGATGAGTGCGTAGTCTTCGATGGGTTGTGTCATTCATCCGCTTTTCCCCCAAACCTCTGGGGTCAATCAGCCCGCGGCCGCCCGCCGCCGCCCGTCGGCGGGACCCTAGCCGCGGATGAAGAGCGTCACGACGGCGAGGAGCACGCCGAGGGCGAGGGCCTGGGCGCCGAGGGCGAGGCGGTGGGTACGCAGGGCGGGGACGGGCAGCAGCCGGTCGACGGCGAGGCGGCCGGGGCCGGCCAGGGTGAGGGCGGCGGCGGCCGCGGCGAGCAGGAGCTCGTACTCCATGCCCTTCGGGGCGAAGAAGGCGCCGGCGCCGTGGACGGCCAGGGCGTTGATCATCGTGCCGGTGACGGCCGCACCGGCGAGCGGGGTGAGCAGGCCGAGGGCGAGGCCGAGGCCGCCGAGGGTCTCGGTCAGGCCGGCGAGGGCGGCCATGGCGTCGCCCGCCGGGTAGCCGCTGGCGGTGAAGAACTGGCCGGTGCCGCTGATCCCGCCGCCGCCGAACCAGCCGAAGAGCTTCTGGGTGCCGTGGGCGGCCACGGTGAGACCGAGGACGACGCGCAGCAGGAGCAGTCCGGCGTCGTGGGCGGAGGTGCCGGCGGTGGGGGCGGCGGCCTGGGCGGCGGCCGGGGTCTTCGTCGCGGTGGCGGTGGCGCTGCTCATGGGGGTCCTTCCGGTCGGGCGGCCCGAGGTGATTGGTTCAAATTCGAACCTGCTTGAGTCCGACCATAGCCACGGACGAGCCGTTGATTCAAATTCGAACAACTCGTGTACCCTGGCGCCATGGACGAACCGAGATGGCTTGACGACCGGGAGATGCGCGCCTGGAGGGGCTTCCTGGCCGCCTCCGCCCTGGTGAACCGCCGGCTCGACCAGCAGCTCAAGGATGATTCCGGACTCTCCCACCCCCAGTACGAGATCCTCGTGCGGCTCGCCGCGGCACCCGACCAGGAGCTGCGCATGACGGAGCTCGCCAACGGGCTGATCAACTCCAAGAGCG
This sequence comes from Streptomyces sp. NPDC044002, assembly GCF_056434525.1. Lineage (NCBI taxonomy): Bacteria > Bacillati > Actinomycetota > Actinomycetes > Kitasatosporales > Streptomycetaceae > Streptomyces > Streptomyces sp. NPDC044002. The sequence goes on along the minus strand of NZ_JBWKEZ010000003.1, from coordinate 33,836 downwards.
GCCTGACCTACCAGGTCGGCCAGATGGAGAAGGCGGGCCTGGTCCGCCGCCGCAGCTGCCCCTCCGACGTCCGGGGCGTCTTCGCCGTCCTCACCGACGCGGGCCGCACCCGCCTGGAGGAGGCCGCCCCGGGCCACGTCACGGCGGTCCGCGAGGCCCTCGTGGACGTCCTCACCTCCGAACAGCTCGACGCCCTCGCCGACGGCCTCGGCGAGGTCAGCCGCCGCCTGCGCGAACAGGGCGCCTGACCGCCTGGCCCGGCAGCCCGGGGCGGGACCAGGGGGCGTCGGGGGCGGGGGACTCGGGGCGCAGGCCCAGGGCGTGCGGGAGGTTGGCCGCCATCATCGCCGCGAACGGGCCCGCCTGCTCAGGTGAAGGCGATGGCCATCCCGGTGGCGACCGACAGTTCGGCGGCCCGGAGGAGCTGTACGCAGACGTAGGACTCGACTCCGTGGCGCTGCCAGCCCGCGGCGGCCGGCTCGGCCGCGTCGGCGGCCTCGAAGAGCTCCTCGGAGTGCGGGTCGAGGTCCTCGGGGAGACCGAGGGCGGCGGCGAGCCGGCGGGTCTCCGCCAGGAGCCGTACCGAGGAGCCGAGGCCGCCGCCCGGAGCCCGCTCGTCGACGATGACGTGCGCGAGGTCCACGGGGACGTAGTAGCCCTCGCAGTCGGAGTGGTGGATCAGGTGGTCGTACGGTCCGGGAGGAGCTGCCGGGAGGGCGCCGTAAGCCTCTCTCAGGAGCGGGTCGGCGGTCGCCCGGTGCGGCTCCGCCAACGGCTCGGGCAGCTGCCCGTGCGCCGCCAGGTGGACGGCGAGACGGCGCAGGGCGTGCAGCCCCGAGTAGCCCCAGGACTCGAACTCGGCGGACTCCCCCGCGCGCCCTTCGGGCTCGGTCCACGGCGGCGCTCCCGCGCGTTGCAGCAGCCCGCCGATCGCGGCGAAGTCGGCGCGGACCATGTCGGCGTACTCGTCCTCGGCGTCGGCGAGCACCCCGACGACCACGTTCAGACCCATGGCCTGATCATGCCAGGGCCGGTGTGCGCCGGCCGCGCCGCGTCCGCGTTCCGCCACCTCGGCGGGGCCCTCTGCCATACGGTCGGCAGCAGGTCGCAGAACACGACTCCACCGCACCGGGAGGCTTACGTGAAGATGCTCATCAACTCACCAGACACCGTGGTCTCCGACGCCCTGCGCGGCATGGCGGCCGCGCACCCCGAGCTCGACGTCGACGTGGAGCGGCAGGTCGTCGTGCGCCGGGACGCGCGGGCCGGCGGGCGGGTCGGGCTGGTTTCCGGGGGCGGCTCCGGGCACGAGCCGCTGCACGCGGGGTTCGTGGGACCCGGGATGCTCTCGGCCGCCTGCGCCGGCGCCGTGTTCACCTCGCCGGTGCCCGACCAGATGCTGTACGCGGCCGGTGCCGTGGACGCCGGCCAGGGGGTGCTGTTCGTCGTCAAGAACTACACGGGCGACGTGCTGAACTTCCAGATGGCCGCCGAACTGGCGGAGGAGGACGGCCTGCGGGTGGAGCGGGTGCTCGTCGACGACGACGTCGCCGTGACCGACAGCCTCTACACGGCCGGCCGGCGCGGCACCGGCGGCACCCTCTTCGTCGAGAAGATCGCCGGGGCGGCCGCCGAGGAGGGCGCGCCACTGGAGCGGGTCGCCGCCCTCGCCCGGCGGGTCAACGCCTCCTCCCGCAGTTTCGGGGTGGCGCTCAGCGCCTGCACCACGCCCGCGAAGGGCAGCCCGACCTTCGACCTCCCCGACGGGGAACTGGAGTTGGGCGTGGGCATCCACGGCGAGCCGGGCCGGGAGCGGCGCGCGATGATGACCTCGCGGGAGATCGCGGAGGTGGCGGTGGCGGCCGTACTGGACGACCTCGCGGAGGCCGGCCCGCCGGCCGGTCCGGTGCTGCTCCTGGTCAACGGGATGGGCGCGACCCCGCTGCTGGAGCTGTACGGCTTCCACGCGGAGGTGGCCGCGGCGCTGGCGGCGCGGGGCGTGGAGGTGGCGCGGGCGCTCGTCGGGAACTACGTCACCTCCCTGGACATGGCGGGCTGTTCGGTGACCGTGTGCCGGGCGGACGAGGAGCTGCTGCGGCTGTGGGACGCGCCGGTGCGGACGGCCGCCCTGCGCTGGGGGTGCTGAGCATGCGGGACGCTGAGTTCTTCCGGCGCTGGATGGAGGCCGCCGCGGCGGCGGTGGAACGGGAGGCGGACCGGCTGACCGAACTCGACTCCCCCATCGGGGACGCCGACCACGGGGCCAACCTGCTGCGGGGCTTCACGGCCGTGCGCACGGCGCTCGCCGGAGCCGACCCGGAGGCCGCGCCCGGAGCCCTGCTCCAGCTGGCCGGGCGCACCCTGATCTCCACGGTGGGCGGCGCGTCCGGACCGCTGTACGGGACGCTGCTGCGGCGCACCGGCAAGGAACTCGGGGAGGCCGCCGAGGTCTCCGACGAGGAGCTGCGCGAAGCCCTGGACGCGGGGGTCGACGCGGTGGCCCGGCTGGGCGGGGCGGCCCCGGGCGACAAGACGATGCTGGACGCGCTGGTCCCTGGGGTGGCGGCGCTGGGTACGTCCTACCGTGCCGCCGGGGGCGCGGCGCAGGGCGGGGCGCTGGCGACGGTTCCGATACTGGCCCGCAAGGGCCGCGCCAGCTACCTCGGGGAGCGCAGCGTCGGGCACCAGGACCCGGGAGCCACCTCGGCCGCCCTGCTGCTGGGCGCGCTGGCCGACACGGCGGAGGGGGCGGCGTGAGCGGCGGGGCGCTGGTCGGGATCGTGCTGGTGTCGCACAGCGCCGGGGTCGCCGGGTCGGTGGCGGAGCTGGCGCGGGGCATCGCGGCGGGCGGGGCGGTGGCCCCGGTGGCCCCGGCGGGCGGCACCGCCGACGGCGGGCTCGGCACGAGCGCGGAGCTCATCACGGCGGCCGCGTCGGCAGTGGACCGGGGGGCCGGGGTCGCGCTGCTGGTGGACCTGGGCAGCTCGGTGCTGACCGTCAAGGCGCTCCTGGAGGACGAGGAACTCCCGGCCGGCTCCCGCCTGGTGGACGCGCCGTTCCTGGAGGGCGCGGTGGCGGCGGTGGTCGCCGCGTCGGCGGGGGCCCCGCTGGAGGCCGTCGTGGCGGCGGCCGAGGAGGCGTACGCGTACCGCAAGGCGTGACCCCGCGAGGGGGGCTGCGCATGCGCCGCTGCGCGGGGCGGGGTCCCCTACCCGCCCTTCCACCGTTCCCAGGGGCTCCGCCCCTGACCCCGTTGCGCTCAAACGCCGCGCGGGCTGGAGAATCCAGCCCCGCCGGCGTTTGAGGCGCGGGGGTCTGGGGGCGGAGCCCCCAGGGACCTCGCCCCGCGCGGCGGCACCCGCACCGCCCGGCCAGGGCAGGGGCTAGCGGCCGCGGAGGTGCTCCATTTCGCGCCGGTCCCGCTTCGTCGGGCGCCCCGCGCCCCGGTCGCGGATGCCGGTCACCGCCGCCTCCACCGGGGTCGGCGGCGGCGGGCTGTTGTCCACGTAGCACTCGGCGGCGACCGGCGGCCCGACCCGCTTCGTCACGGGGCGCCGGACCACGACGATCCGTTCGCGGCCCGCGTGGAAGAGCCGTACCTCGTCCCCCGCCCGCACCTGCTGCGCCGGCTTCGCCCGTTCGCCGTTGACCTTCACGTGGCCCGCCCGGCAGGCCGTCGCCGCCACGGACCGGGTCCTGGTGAGCCGCACCGACCAGATCCAGGCGTCGACCCGCGCGGTCTCCGTGGTGCTCGTACCGTCAGTCATGCCCCGACTCTAGCGATCCGGCCGCCCCGAAGCGGAACCGTTTTTGGCAGATACCACAAGGGCCATGGCATATGCGATAGAGATCAAGCCAAACGAATTGCACATGCGGGCCCGAGCCCCCTACCTTGTCGCACATGCAGTCCTACACCATCGGACAGGCGGCGCGTCTGCTGGGCGTCAGCCCGGACACCGCGCGCCGCTGGGCCGACGCCGGCCGGGTCGCGACCCATCGCGACGAGGGCGGCCGCCGCCTGATCGACGGCCGCGACCTGGCGGCCTTCTCCGTCGAGGTGGGGCAGGGCGCCCACACCGAGGACGGCGAGTCCTACACCTCGGTGCGCAACGCCTTCCCCGGCATCGTCACGGCCGTCAGGCTCGGCGACGTCGCCGCCCAGGTGGAGATCCAGGCCGGTCCCCACCGGCTGGTCTCCCTCCTCACCCGCGAGGCCGTCGAGGAACTCGGGCTTGAGGTCGGCATGCGGGCCACCGCCCGCGTCAAGTCGACCAGCGTGCACATCGACCGCGCCTGACCCGGCCCGGCGACGCCGGACCGAGACCCGGCGCCCGCCCCCTCCGCCCCCCCCTCCGCCCGTCCCCCTCCGCTCGTTCCCACCCGCTCGTTCCCACCCGCTCGTTCCCACCCGCTCCGCCCGTCACCGGCGCGGGTCACTACCGCGCGGCTCCGGCACCCGGCCGGCCGCCGACCCGACCGAGGAGCACCCGCTCATGTCCGCCACCCCGAACACCCGCCGCATCGCCGCCGTCGCGCTCACCGCCGCCCTGCTCGTCCCCCTCTCCGCCTGCGGGAACGGCGGCGACGAGAAGAAGGCCGACGAGGCCGCCTCGCCCTCCAGTTCGGCCCCGGCCTCCGCCGGGGCCAAGGCCGCGAACCTCACGGTGCTCGCCGCCTCCTCCCTCACCGACGTGTTCAACACGGCGAAGGCCGCCTACGAGAAGTCCCACCCCGGCACCAAGGTGACCATCTCCTTCGCCGGCTCCCAGGAGCTCGCCGCCCAGGTCAAGCAGGGCGCCCCGGCCGACGCCCTGGTCACCGCCGACACCAAGACCATGGACGGCCTGAAGGCCGAGACCGACAACGCCACGGTCATCGCGAAGAACCGCCTGGTCATCGCCACCGGCAAGGGAAACCCCTTCAAGGTCGACGAGCTCAAGGACCTCGCCGACTCCAAGATCAAGGTCGTCCTCGCGGCGCCCGAGGTCCCGGTCGGCCGCTACAGCAAGCAGATCCTCGACGCCCAGAAGATCGAGGTGAAGCCGGTCTCCCAGGAGCCCAACGTCCGCGCCGTCCTGAGCAAGGTCGAGCTGGGCGAGGCCGACGCCGGCCTCGTCTACAAGACCGACACCGTCAAGTCCGGTGACAAGGTCGTCTCCGTGGACATCCCGGACGAGCAGAACGCCGTCGCCTCCTACCCGGCCGCCACCCTCAAGCAGTCCAAGAACGCCGAGGCCGCCGCCGCGTTCGTGGCCTGGCTGAGCGGCCCCGAGGCGCAGAAGATCCTCCAGGACGCCGGTTTCCAGAAGGCCTAGGCGGCACGGCCGCGAGGGGGGCCGCCCGGTCCGGGGGGACGGGCGGCCCCCCTCGGCGTGTCCGGCGCCCGCGCCGCGCCCGTACGCTCCGTAGGATCCCTCCCCGGCCCCGGCCCCGGACCCGACCAGGAACCCCCATCACCCCATGAGCAGACTCCGCACCCGCACCCGGCCCCCCGTGACGCTGGCGCTCCCCGCGCTGCTCGCCGTCGCGTTCCTGCTGCTGCCGCTCGTCGGCATCCTCACCCGTACGCAGTGGGGCGAACTCGGCGCCCACCTCACCAGCCCGGGCGTGGTCACGGCCCTGAAGCTCTCGCTGCTGGTGTCCCTGTGGGCGCTGGGGCTTTCTCTGCTCCTGGGCGTGCCGCTGGCCTGGCTGCTGGCCCGGGTCGAGTTCAAGGGCAAGGCCTTCGTCCGCTCTCTGGTGCTGCTGCCGATGGTGCTGCCGCCGACCGTCGGCGGTGTCGCGCTGCTGCTCGGCTTCGGGCGGCGCGGACTGCTCGGCCCCTGGCTGGAGGACACCTTCGGCGTCACGCTGCCCTTCCACACCTCCGGGGCGGTCGTCGCGGCGACCTTCGTCGCCATGCCCTTCCTGGTGATCAGCCTGGAGGGGGCGCTCGGCGGGCTGAAGCAGAGCTACGAGGAGACCGCCGCGTCCCTCGGCGCCTCGCCGGTCCGGGTGTTCTTCACGGTCACCATGCCCATGGTCGCCCCCGGCCTGATCGCCGGCGCCGCCCTCACCTGGGCCCGCGCGCTCGGCGAGTTCGGCGCGACCATCACCTTCGCCGGCAACCTGCCGGGCACCACCCAGACCCTGCCCCTCCAGGTCTACCTGCTGCTCCAGGACCAGCCGGAGGCGGCCACCTCGGTCTCGCTGCTGCTGCTGGCCATCGCCATGGGCGTGCTCATCGCCCTGCGCGGCCGCTGGACGGGCACGCCCGTGGCCGCGAAGACCCGGGCGGCATCCGGGCCGGAGGCCCCCGCCCCCGCCGCCGCCCCCGACGAGGCCCCCGCTCCGACCGTGCCGGACGACGGCCGCTGGCCCCTGCACGCCGAGGTCACCGGCTTCAACGAACTCACCCTCGACGCCGGCCCCGGCACCACCATCGCCGTGGTGGGCGAGAACGGCGCCGGCAAGACCACCCTGCTGCGCGCCCTGCTCGGCCTGACCCCGCGCGCCCGCGCCGAGCTGCGGCTCGGCGACACCGACGTCACCGCCCTGCCCCCGCACCGGCGGCAGGTGGCCTGGGTCCCGCAGGACGGGGCGCTGTTCCCGCACCTGAGCGCCCTGGCCAACACCGCCTACGGGCTGCGCGCCCGCCGGGTCCCGCGCGCCGAAGCCCGCCGCGAGGCGCAGCTGTGGCTGGACCGGCTCGGGGTGGGCCACCTCGCGCAGCGGCGGCCCGCACAGCTGTCGGGCGGGCAGGCGCAGCGGGTGGCCCTCGCCCGGGCGCTGGCCGCGCGGCCCCGGCTGCTGCTGCTCGACGAGCCCCTCGCCGCCCTGGACCAGACGACCCGGGCACACGTACGGCACACCCTGCGCCGGCACCTGGCCGGGTTCGGCGGGGTCTGCCTGATCGTCACGCACGACCCCGTCGAGGCGGTGTCGCTGGCCGACCGGGTCCTCGTCCTGGCCGACGGGCGCACCCTCCAGGACGCGCCGCCCGCCGAGGTCACCCGGCATCCGCGCTCGCCGTGGGTGGCCCGGATGCTGGGCCGCAACGCCTGGCCCGGCACCGCCTCCGCCGACGGGCTCGCGCTCCCGGGAGGCGGCCGGCTGGTGGTGGCGGAGACCCTGCCCGAGGGGACGCAGGCCCTGGCGATCATCGCCCCGGAGGCGGTGTCGCTGCACCAGGACCGTCCGGGCGGCAGCCCCCGCAACGTCTGGCCGGGAACCGTACGGGAGGTCACCTCGGCCGGCAGCCGGCTGCGCGTGCTCGTCGCCTCGGCCGGGGCGCCCGACCTGGTCGCGGAGATCACCCCGGAGGCGGCCGCCGAGCTCGGCGTGGCCGACGGCGCGCCGGTGTGGACGAGCGTGAAGGCCACCGAGGTCACGCTGGTGCCGCTCTAGACGGGAGGGGTTTGGACGGCGGACGCGGAGCTGACATATGTTCAGCGCTTGTCGTACCGGCGTTCGACCGGCCGGTATCCCGTTCGCCACCGCATGTCCGCATGTCCGCACGTCCCGTGGGGGGTCCTTCACCATGTCCTTCAGCGCGCCCGGATCGCCGCCGCCACCGCAGGGCCCCGGCCCGCAGCCGCCGTACGGGGCGAACCCGTACGGGGCGCCCCCGTACCCGGCCGGCCCGCCGCTCCCCGGGACCCCGTACCCCGGCCAGGCGTTCCCGTTCCCCCCGCCGCCGCCCGTGCAGCAGCTGCGCTCCCCGCAGGGCCGCGCGACCGCGCTGACGGTGCTGCTCCTGGGGACGGCCGTGGTCAACGTGTACTCGGCCGCCGCCAACCTGAACACCTGGTCGCTGATGGGGGACGTCGCCGCGGACCCCTCCTCGGTCCCGGACGACACGCTCGACCAGTCCGACATGCTGGTCGGCGTCGCCGCCGGCCTGCAGTGGCTGGCCCTGGCCGCCACGGCCGTGGTCTTCGTCATCTGGTTCTACCGGGTGCGCGTCAACGGCCAGGTGTTCCGCCCCGACGCCTTCACCCTGGCGAGCGGCTGGGCCATCGGGTCCTGGTTCGTCCCCCTCGGCAACCTCTTCCTGCCGTACAGGGTGGCGAGGCAGACCTGGGAGGCGAGCGTGCAGCTCGCGCCGGACGGCTCGTACCGCCGCGTCTCCGCGGCCCCGGTGACGGCCTGGTGGCTCGTGTGGGTCCTGTCCCTGGTCCTCGACCGGGTCCTCGGCGTGGTGTACGTCCGCGCCGAGACCCCCGAGAGCCTCGGCGCCGCCTCGCTGCTCGGCGTCGTCACCGACCTGGCGGTGGTCGCCGCGGCCGTCCTCGCGGTGCAGTTCGTCCGCAAGCTGACGGCCCTGCAGAACGTGAAGGCCACCCAGGGCCCGTACGCGTCCGTCTGACACCCGCTAGCGGGCGGCGGCGGGGACCGGCACGGCGAACTCGCACCACACGCACTTCCCGGCGCCCCGGGGCTCCACGCCCCAGGCGTCCGCGAGCCGCTCGACCAGCAGCAGGCCCCGGCCCGACACCGCCCAGTCGTCGGCCTCCCGGCGGCGGGGCAGGGCGCTGCTGCGGTCCTCGACCTCGATCCGGATCCGGCCCGCGGCGGTCAGCCGCAGGGCGACCTGCCCGCCGCCGTCGGTGTGGACGAGGGCGTTGGTCATCAGCTCGTCCGCCGCCAGCTCGATCTCGTCGGCCCGGTCCCGGGCGCCCCAGGCGGTCACCGCCGCCCGGATCAGGTGCCGGGCCATCGCCGGGCCGTCCGCGTCGCCCGGTTCCAGGCGCTGGCGCAGCGGCCCGCCGCCGCGCGGGGCGGGGGTGCCGCGCCGGCGCAGCAGGAGCAGGGCCATGTCGTCCCCGCCGCCCGCGTCCCCGACCAGGTCGCACAGCACGTCGGCGAGTTCCTCGACTTCGGCCGGGCCGTGCTCGGCGGCCTCCATGAACTCCCGCATCCCGGTCTCGGAGTCGCCGCCGGGCCGTTCGACGAGGCCGTCGGTGCACAGCAGCAGCGTGTCCCCGGGGTGCAGTTCGAGGGTGGTGACGGGGTAGCCGGAGCCGCTGCCGTGCTGCTCGCGCGGGGGCAGGCCGAGGGGGAGCCCGCCCGCCACCTGGATCCGGTGGCAGCTGCCGTCCCCGCGCCGCACGACCGGGTCGAGGTGGCCGGCCCGCACGATGTGCAGCATCCCGGTGTTCAGGTCCAGTTCGGCGTAGGTGCAGGTGGCGAAGCGCTCCGTCGCCAGGTCGCGGAGGAAGGCGGAGGCCCGCGCCAGCGCCGTGCCGGGGGTGTGGCCCTCCAGGACGTAGGCGCGGAGCACGATCCGCAGCTGTCCCATGACGGCCGCCGCGTCCGTGTCGTGGCCCTCGACGTCGCCGATCGTCACCCCGACCCGGCCTTCGCCGAGGGGGACGACGTCGTACCAGTCGCCGCCGATGTCCCGCCCGACCCGGGCGGCCCGGTACCGTACGGCGATCAGCGCGCCCGGCACCTCCGGGATGACCCGGGGCAGCATGGCCCGCTGGAGCCCCTCGGCGAGGTCGTGCTCCTGCTCGAAGAGCATGGCCCGCTGGAGGCCCTGCGCGATCCCGCTGCCGAGCGCCACCAGCAGGTTGCGTTCCTCCGCGTCGAAGTCCCCGTCGCGGGTGTACAGCAGCCCGAGCGCGCCGACGGGCCGGCCCTGCGCGATCAGCGGCAGGTACACCCCGCTGCGCACGGCCAGCGGTTCGATGTACGGCCACAGCAGCGGGTAGCGCCGCTGGAACTCCTCCCGGGAGGCGATGAAGACCGGCTGCAGGCTCCGTACGGCCTCGCTCATCGGGAACTCGGCGTCGATGCGCGTGTACTCGATCTCGGGCACGTACGAGCCCAGCTGGCCCTCCGCGACCAGGTGGATCCGGCCGCCGTCGACGATGCCGAGCATGACGCTGACGGCGCCGAGGTGGCCGAGGGCCTCGGGGTCCTTGAGGACGTCGGTGACGTCGTTCACGGTGCGGGCGTGCGCGAGGATCGCGGTGGTCCGCTCCACGACCCCGGTCATCCGGCGCCGTCCTTCGTCCCGCTCCCCCGCCGCGCCGGGCTCCCCGGGGTCCTGGTCGGCGTCGCGGAGGATGCCGATGACCCGGTACGCGCGGCCGTGCGGGTCCCGCAGGATGTGGCCCTGGAGGTGGGTCCAGCCCGCCGTCCCGTCCTCGCGCAGGGTGCGGAAGTACGCCCCGTAGTGGCTGCGGCCGTCCTCCAGCGCCCGCGCCACCCGCCCGTCCAGCCGTGCCCCGTCGCCGGGCACGACCCGGCGGCGCAGTCCGCCGGGGGTCCCGTCGAACTGCTCCGGGCGCAGGTGCAGGACCTCCAGGGCGGTGGCGTCCAGGTACAGGCGCCCGCTGTCGAGGTCCCAGTCGAAGGTGCCCATCCGGTTGAGCGCGAGGCTCAGGTCGGGCCGCGCGGGCCAGTCGACCTCCGGGGTCCGTCCCCGCTGGTCCATGCAGCCAGGGTCTCACCGTTCCCGGGTGCACGGCATGCGCTGGCGGCCGGGCCGGTGGATTGCCGGGGGCGCCGCACGAGCGGACGATCGGATCATCCGGGCTCAGGGCGGCGGCGGGGCGGTCGGCGGCGGGGCAGAGGTGCTCGGCGGGACCGTCGGCCCGTCGCCGGTCAGGGCCGGCGGGCGCGCGGTCTTCGTGGCCGTGGCCGTGGCCCTGGCCGTAGGCGTGCCCTTGTCCGCCGGAGGGGCCGTCTCCGTCGGGGTCCCCGCGCCGGTCGGCGTCCCGGCCGGGGTGGGGGCCGGGGTCCGGGCCGGGGGCGGCGGGGTGGTCGGGGGCGCGGGCGTGGTCGCGGCCGGGGGCTTTGACGGCTCCGCCGGGGTGACGACGAGCGGCGGGGGGAGGACCTCCGGCGGGGAGACCGTCGGCGTCGCGGCCACCGGGGGCGAGACCACGGGCGGGGAGACCACCGGCGGGGAGACGACGGGCGGGCCGACCGGCGGCTTGACGGGCTTGTCGGGCCGGGTGGCGGCGCCGCGGTCGCGTTCCAGCCAGCGGTGGTCGTGGTGGTCGTAGATGACGAACTTGTTCACGACCGTCACCGACGGGGCGACGACCACCACCCCGGCCGGCCGGTACGAGGACCAGGGCCGGCCGAACCGCTTCGGATCGGCCCGCAGCGCGACCGGCGGGCCCAGCGGGTTCCCGCAGGCGCAGCGCACCCTCGGCACTCCCCGGTCGTCCACCAGTACGGCCGTCCCGGCCTGGAGCACGGCCTGGTAGGGGGTGGCCCGGCCGTCGCGGTAGCCGTGGTTGGTGACCCGGGTGTCGATCCTCAGCTGCACGGGGGTGAGGGCCCGCAGGTAGCCGGCGACGGCGTCCGGCCGCAGGCCCAGGGCCGAGGCGAAGGCGGCATTGATGGCGGGCTGCGAGGTCAGGGCGGTGATCTGCTGCTCCACGTCGCAGCTGGCGACGTCCTTCGTGCCGCCGTAGAGCCCGGGCGAGGAGCCGCTGACGCTGCGGGTGCCCGCGGGCTCCGTGGGCGCGGCCGTTCCCCGGGACGGGGTCTCGGGCGGCGGGGTGGCCTGCTTCGCCGCGCTGGAGTCGGTGAAGGGGTCCCGTCCGGGCTCGGCGGCCGGCTGGAGGAACACCTCGGCCGCGGCCCGCTGCGGGGTGCCGCCCCCGCCACCGCCGGGCCTGGTCAGCACGACCACCAGGGTGACCACCGCGACGAGCGCCACGGCCGCCGCCGCGACCCCGGGCACCGACCGCCACCAGGGCCCCCGCGGCGGCTCCCCGACGCCGGGCCCGCCGGGAGGGGGCGGCGGCGGGGGTTCCCCGCCGCCGCCCGAGAGCGGGCCGGACGGCGGACCGGTGGGCCGCCCGGACGGCGGCTGTGACGGCTGTGACGGCTGCGACGGCTGCGACCGCTGTGACGGCCGCGGCGGCTGCGGCGGCCGCTCGCCGGAGGGTTGCGTGGTCACGGACTCCTCTTCCCAGGCGGACGCATCCGGGGAAATGGCGTGAATCCCTGGAACACCGGCGATTTCCGGCACTCTTGCCGACCATTGTGTGCGCCGTCCAGGTGGTGACCGCAAGCCGGGGATGCCACCGTGGCAGGGTGAGCCGGACCTCCGCCCGGGCGTGGCGGGACGCCCTCGTCGCCGTCGTGGCGGGCTTCGCGGTGATGACCGCGACGGCCGCCGCCGGGCTGGCCTGCGCCGGCGCCGGCGACCTGCCGGACGGGGCGTTCGCCCGCGTGGTCGCCGCCGTGGTCGTGATGGCGGCCGGGGGCTCGGTCGAGGTGTCCGGCGACGCCGGGTTCCTGGCCGGCGCCGACGCGAGCCTGTCCGTGCTGCCGCTCTCGGTGAGCCTGGCCGGAGCGCTCACCACCGGGTGGCTGTTGCTGCGTCCGCTGCGCCACCGGGCGGTGGCCGGGACCCGCGAACTGCTCGGCCGGGCGGGCCGGTCGGCGGTGCTGTGGCTGGCCCTGCTCGCCCTGTTCGCACTCCTGGCCCGCCAGACCTTCGGCCTGACCACGGGCGACTCCCCGCTCGGGGAGATCGGCGAACTGCTGGACTCCGCACCGACGGTGGGCTTCCGGGCCGCGCTCGGGCCCACCCTGCTGTACGGACTGCTCTGGTTCCTGGGCCTGTTGCTGATCGCCCTGCTGGTCTCCCGCCGCACGCCGCTCCCGCCCGGGCTGCTCCGCTTCCACACGGCGGTGCGGCCGGCCGCCCACGCGACGGCCGTGCTGTTCCTGGCGTACGTGGTCCTCGGCCTCGGCGCCGGCCTGGTGACGGCGGCGGTCCAGGGGCACGCGGCCCGCACCCTGGCGGTGCTGCTGCTCGGCCTGCCGAACCTGGCCTGGCTCGCCCTGACCACGGGTTTCGGCGGCGCCTGGCGCGGCGTGGCCGAGGGGCCGTTCGGCCTGCCGGTGCCGCCGCTGCTGGACCAGGTCCTGCGCGGCCCCGTGCCGTCCACGGTCGACGTGGCCTCGCTCGCGCAGCGCGACTCCCGGGCGTGGTGGCTGGTCGTGCTGGCCGCCGTCGCGCTGCTCGGCACGGGCGTGCTGGCCGCCGTGCGCTCCCCCGCGCGGGTCCGGCCGTGGCAGCACGCGGTGCACCTGGCGGTGGCGCTGGGCCTGGCCACCCTGACGGTGTGCCTGCTGGCCGGGGTCCAGGCCCGGTTCGGGCTGTCGCTCCTGGGGCTCGGGGACGTCTCCGGGCTGGGCGGCCGGGTCGAGCTCACCCCGTACCTCTGGCGCACGACCGGCCTGGCGCTGCTGTGGGGCGCGGTGGCCGGCTTCCTCGGCGCCCTCCTGGCCCGCCCCCTGCGCCACCCGGGCCGGGTCGCCTAGCCGGGGCCTAGCGTCCCCGGAACACCGGGAGCGCCCACCGCGGCGGCGGGGGCGGCGGGCCCTGCTCCTCCCGTTCCCCGTGGCCGTGTGGTGCCCCGGCGCCGGCCCGGCGCAGCGCGGCGGTGAACTCCAGGCAGCTGCCCCACCGTTCCCCGGGCTGCTTCGCGAGGGCCTTGGCCAGCGCCTCGTCCACCGCCGCCGGGAGTTCCGGGCGGCTTTCGCTCGGGGCGGGCGGGGGATCGTACTGGTGGGCCCAGAGCAGGGCCATGTCGTCCTCGCGCCGGAAGGGCGGGCCGCCGGTGAGCATCTCGTGGACCACGCAGCCGAGGCTGTAGACGTCGCACCGCCCGTCGACCGGTTTCCCGGCGATCTGCTCGGGCGCGACGTAGTCCAGGGTCCCGACGAACTGTCCGACGCTGGTGAACCCGGTGAGCGAGAGGGACTTCTTCGTCAGGCCGAAGTCCGTGAGGTAGACGTGTTCGGGGTGCTCGCTGTCGGTGCCCTCGGTGACGAGGATGTTGCCGGGCTTCACGTCCCGGTGGACCAGGTCGTGGGCGTGGGCGGCGTCGAGTGCGGAGGCGACCTGGCCGGCGATCCGGGCGGCCGTCTCCACGGGCAGCGGGCCGGTGCGGTCGAGCAGGGCCCGCAGGTCCTGGCCGGCGACGTAGCGCATGGCGATGTAGAGGATGCCGTCCGTCTCGCCGGCCTCGAAGACGGGGACGATGTGCGGGTGGTCGATGGCGGCGGCGACCTTCGACTCGTGGGTGAAGCGCTGCCGGAAGGTGTCGTTGCGGGCGAGCTGGGGGGCCAGCAGTTTCAGCGCGACGGTCCGGTCCAGGCGCAGGTCGCGGGCGCGGTAGACGACGGCCATCCCGCCGCGCCCGATCTCGTCCTCGACGAGGTAGCCGGCGAACCGCGTGCCGGTCAGTTCCGAGGGGTGCCCGGCGTGTGGTCCGGGGTCCGTCATGGGCTCCCTCCCCCGTCGGGGCGGTCGGCGACGCGCGTGGGCTCGTGCGGTGTCTCCCGTACGCCGGCCCGTGCGCCGGTGTCCGCCTCGCCGGGCTCCGGCTCCGGCGGGGGCGGGGGTCCCGGTTCCGAGACGACCGCGTAGGTGGTCGGGCGGCTCCCGTCGGCGTACAGCCACCGTCCCGCCGCCTCCTCGTACAGCCACACGGACTCGCCGTCGATGACGATCCCGGCGCGCAGGCCCCGTACGGCCTGCCGGAAGCCGTCGCCGGCGGCTCCGGGGACGGTCTCGCGCAGGGCCCGGCGGTAGCGGTCGAGGGTGTCGGCCGTCCGGGTGAGCAGCGGTCCGGGGTCCTCGGTCCGTTCGAGGGGCCGGCCGGCGGTCGGCGGGGGCCGGGGCACCGCGACGAGGAGCCGTCCGTCGACCCAGGCGGACCAGCCGTTGGCGCACAGGATCTCCCCCCATTCGCCGCGCCGGGACAGCAGCCGGACGGGGAGGAAGGGGTCGAGGGCGGCGGTGGGCCGGGAGACGTCGGGGGCTTCCCAGGCGGGCAGCCCGTCCTGCGGGACCACGTGGGTGGGGTGGAAGGCCGCGGGCTCCGGGGAGTCGGTCATCGCCGGGGCCTACTTCCGCATCACGGCCGGCTCGTGGCGGCGCAGCAGCCGGGCGACGAGCACCGCGAAGAGCACGGAGAGGGCGGCGAGCATGCCGACGTCCAGCAGCCAGATCCCGGCGGAGTGGGCGAAGAGGGGGTCGTCGGTGAGGGTGCCGGGGACGGTCCGGCCGAGGTCGATGGTGCCGGCCATGGCGCCGAGGGCCCATCGGGAGGGCACGAGCCAGGCCAGCTGCCCGATGACGGGCACGCCGTCGAGCTGGAGCAGGGCCCCGCAGAAGACCACCTGCACGATGGCGAGGAGGACCAGCAGGGGCATGGTGACCTCCTCCTTCCTGACCAGGGCGGAGACCAGCAGGCCGAGCATCATGGCGGTGAAGGACAGCAGGGCGACGGCCAGGGTGATTTCGGCGAGGCGGGGCAGGAAGACCCCGGTGGAGCCGGGCGGTCCGAGCCGCACCCCGAACAGGCCGACGAGGGTGAGGACGACGGCCTGGGCCACGGTGATCGTGCCGAGGACCGCCACCTTGGACAGCAGGTAGGCGCCCCGGGACAGGCCGACGGCGCGTTCGCGCTGGTAGATGACCCGTTCCTTGACGAGTTCGCGGACCGCGTTGGCGGCTCCGGTCAGTACGCCGCCGACGCACAGGATGAGCAGGGCGTTGATCGCGGTCTCCTGGGTGAGGGCGCTGCCGGCCAGGGCCCGGGCCATGGCGCCCATCACGAACGGCAGCGCGACCATGATGACGAGGAAGGTGCGGTCGGCGCCGAGGGCGGTGGCGTAGCGGCGGATCAGGGTGGAGAGCTGGGCGCGCCCGCTCTGCGCCCGGGGCGGCGGCTCGGCGAAGCCGGCCGGTCCGGGGGGTGCGGCGTCGGGGGCGCGGGGGCGGCGGCCGGGGCCGGCCACGTAGGTGCGGTGCTGGTGCGAGGCCTCGTACTGGCCCGCCCAGTCGCGGTCGCGCTGGTTCTCGAAGGCCTCGAAGGCCTCGGGCCACTGGTCGAAGCCGAAGAAGCCGAGGGTCTCCGCGGGCGGCCCGTACCAGGCGACGCGGCCGCCGGGCGCGAGGACGAGGAGCCGGTCGCAGACGTCGAGGCTGAGGACGCTGTGGGTGACGACGATGACGGTGCGGCCGTCGTCGGCGAGGCCGCGCAGCATGTGCATGACGGAGCGGTCCATGCCGGGGTCGAGGCCGGAGGTCGGTTCGTCGAGGAACAGCAGGGAGGGCTTGGTCAGCAGTTCCAGGGCGACGGAGACGCGTTTGCGCTGGCCGCCGGAGAGGCTGTGGATGGGCTGGCCGGCGCGCTGTTCCAGGCCGAGTTCGCCGATGACCTCGTCGACCCGGGCGAGGCGTTCGGCCTTGCCGGTGTCCTGCGGGAAGCGCAGTTCGGCGGCGTAGGCGAGGGCGCGGCGGACGGTGAGCTGGGTGTGCAGGATGTCGTCCTGGGGGACGAGGCCGATGCGGGAGCGCAGTTCGGCGTAGTCGCGGTAGAGGTCGCGGCCGTCGTAGAGGACGGTGCCGTGGTCGGCGGGGCGCAGTCCGGTGAGGGCGCCGAGGAGGGTGGACTTCCCGGCGCCGCTGGGGCCGACGACGGCGAGCAGGCATTTGGTGCCGACGGGGAAGGAGACGTGGTCGAGGAGGGTCTTGCGGCCGTGGTCGACGGCGACGGCGAGGTCCTGGACGTCGAGGGAGACCTCGCCGGTGTCGGTGTACTCCTGGAGCTGGTCGCCGACGAGGCAGAAGGCGCTGTGGCCGATGCCGACGATGTCGCCGTCGGTGAGGGGGGCGGTGTCGACGGGGGTGCCGTTGAGGTAGGTGCCGTTGTGGCTGCCGAGGTCGGCGATCTCGTAGCCGCCGTCGGCGAGGGCGCGCAGTTCGGCGTGCCTGCGGGAGACGACGAGGTCGTCGATGACGAGGTCGTTGCCGGGGTCGCGGCCGATGCGGATGCTGGTCCGGGCGGGCAGTGGCCGGATGCTGGTGGGGCTGCGGAAGGTTCCGGTCATGGCCGGGTCGGCGACCCGGGAGGGGCGGGAGGCGGCGGCGCGGGGCGGCGTACGGCTGCTGAGGAGGGCGCGCGGGCCGTCCTGGGCGCTGCCGAAGCGCAGTTCGCTGCCGGGGCCGACGGCCCATTCGTGGACGCGGTGGCCGTCGGCCCAGGTGCCGTTGGTGCTGTCCTCGTCCTCCAGGGTCCAGTGGTCGCCCTCGGGGCGCAGGACGGCGTGGTGCCAGGAGACGCGGTCGTCGTCGAGGCAGATCTCGCAGAGGGGGTCGCGGCCGACGCGGTAGCTCCGGCCCGGGCTCATCTCGGTGGAGCCCATGGCGGTTTCCAGGACGAGTTCGGGCGCGGTCGCCGCACCGGGCCGCTGGACCATGGACAGATTTTCCCACGAACCGCGGAAACCGGCAGGAGGGACATCACCGCAGGTCAGAGGGTTCTTATGGGGAATGACAACGGTCCCCGTTGCAGCCTTTGCCGATCTCGTCGCGGTGCGCTTCACTTCACGCGTCGGAACCGAACAAACGGGGGAAGCCATGAGCCGGCACGACCACGACCACGCGCACGAGCACACCGGGGCGGACCACACCGGGCACGGGCACGACGGGCACGGGCACGGGCACGGTCCCGGCGGGCACAGCCACGGTGTGGACCCGGACGCCGACCGCCGCTGGCTGGCGATCGCGCTCGCCCTGATCGGCGGTTTCATGGCCGTCGAGGTGGTCATCGGCGTGATGGCCCATTCGCTGGCCCTGATCTCCGACGCCGCGCACATGCTGACGGACGCCGTCTCGATCGTCCTCGCGCTGATCGCGATGCGGCTGGCGGCGCGTCCGGCGCGGGGCGGGTTCACGTACGGCCTCAAGCGGGCGGAGATACTCTCCGCGCAGGCCAACGGGCTGACGCTGCTGCTGCTCGCGGTGTGGCTGGCGTACGAGGCGGTGCGCAGGCTGCTGGACCCGCCGCCGGTGGAGGGCGGGCTGGTGCTGGTGACGGCGCTGGCCGGGATCGTGGTGAACGTCGGCGCGGCCTGGTGCATCTCGCGGGCGAACCGGTCCTCGCTGGCCGTGGAGGGCGCCTACCAGCACATCCTGAACGACCTGTTCGCGTTCATCGGGACGGCGGTGTCCGGTCTGATCGTGCTCACGACCGGTTTCGTGCAGGCCGACGCGATCGCCACGCTCGTGGTGGTGGTGCTGATGGTGAAGGCGGGCTACGGGCTAGTCCGGGAGTCGGGGCGGATCTTCCTGGAGGCCGCGCCGGCGCACGTGGACCCGGACGCGGTCGGCGACCGGCTCGTCGCCCACGTGCCGGTGACCGAGGTCCACGACCTGCACATCTGGACGATCACCTCCGGGCAGGCGGCCCTGTCCGCGCACGTGCTGGTGGAGGAGGAGGGCGACTGCCACGCGGTGCGCCGGGAGCTGGAGCTGCTGCTGGCGAAGGAGTACGGGATCACGCACACCACCCTCCAGGTGGACCACGTCCAGGACGCCCTGCTGTCGGTGGGCCGGCCGGGCGAGGAGCCGGAGGGCGTGGACCCGCACTGCGCGGACGCCCACGGTCCGGTGCACCGCGAGGGCCCGCACGCGCACTGACGCACGCGCACCGGCGCGCGCACCGAGGCCCCGAGCACTGAGCGGGGCTCCGGCGGGGCATGTATGGCTCCCGTGACGGATGCGAAGAGGTACAGGCGGAGCGCCGGCCTGCTGTTGTTCCGCCGGACCGCGGGGCACGGGGTGGAGGTGCTGCTCGGCCACATGGGCGGTCCGCTGTGGGCCGGGCGGGACGCCGGGGGCTGGGCGATCCCGAAGGGCGAGTACGGGCCGGACGAGACGCCCCGGGACGCGGCCCGCCGGGAGTTCACGGAGGAGCTGGGGGTGCCCCCGCCGGAGGGGGACTACCTGCCGCTGGGGGACGTCCGGCTGAGCAGCGGGAAGCTCGTGACGATCTGGGCGGTGGAGGCGGACCTCGACCCGGCGCTGACGGTGCCGGGCACCTTCACGATGGAGTGGCCCCCGCACTCGGGGGTCGAGCGGGAGTTCCCGGAGCTGGACCGGGTGGCCTGGTTCACTCCCCCGATCGCACGAAACAAGCTGATTGTCGGTCAAATTCCGTTCCTGGAACGATTGTTGGTGCTATTGGCGGATTGACCTGACCTTTACTTGCCAACAAACCCCACCTGCATGGACATTGCGTCTATGACGAACGTCGTGCTGGTGGGAACCCTGGACACCAAGGGTGTCGAGTACGGCTGGCTGCGCGAGAGGCTGCTGCGCGCCGGCGTCGAAGTGGTGCTGGTGGACACGGGGATCATGGGAGAACCCCGCGTGCCCGCCGACGTGCCGCGCGAAGCGGTGGCGCGGGCGGCGGGCACGGAACTGACGGAACTGCGCGCGGCCGCCGACCGGGGCGCGGCCGTGACCACGATGGCCCGGGGCGCCGAGGCGGCCCTGTTACGCCTGCACGCCGAGGGCCGGCTGCACGGCGTGCTCGCGATCGGGGGCAGCGGCGGCACCTCCATCGCGACCCGGGCGATGCGGGCGCTGCCCCTGGGCGTGCCGAAGGTGATGGTCTCCTCGATGGCGTCCGGGGACGTGTCCCCGTACGTGGGTTCGGCGGACATCACGATGATGTACAGCGTGGTGGACATCGCCGGGATCAACAGCGTCTCGGCCCCGGTGCTGGCCAACGCCGCGGAGGCCGTCGCCGGGATGGCGAAGGCGTACGCGCGCGCCGCGCTGGACCGCAGCCGGCCGGCCCGCCTGGGCTCGGGCTCGCGGCCGCTGGTGGCGGCGAGCATGGCCGGGGTGACCACGATCGGCGTGGACGCGGCCCGGGAGCGGCTGGAGGAACTGGGGTACGAGGTCCTGGTCTTCCACGTCAGCGGCGCGGGCGGCCGCACCCTGGAGACCCTCGCCGGGCAGGGGGTGTTCGCGGGGGTGCTGGACCTGACCCTGAGCGAACTCGCCGACGACCTGTGCGGCGGCATCCTCACCGCCGGCCCCGACCGGCTCAGCGCGGCCGGGCGGGCCGGGGTGCCGCAGGTGGTGAGCCTGGGGGCGCTGGACATGGTGAAGTTCGGGCCGCTGGAGACCCTGCCCGAACGGGCCCGCTACCGCCGGGTCCGCGTCCACAACCCCTCGATCACGGTGATCCGCACGACCGAGCCGGAGTGCGCGGAGCTGGGCCGGCGGGTGGCCGCGAAGCTGCGCGCGGCGACCGGGCCGACGGCGGTCTGCGTCCCCCTGCGCGGGCTGTCCACGCTCGGCGCGCCGGGCGGCCCGTACCACGACCCCCGGGCGGACCTGGCGCTGTTCTCGGCGCTGCGCGAGGGGCTGCGGGGCAGTGCGGCCCGGCTCTACGACTACGACACCCACATCAACGACCCGTCCTTCGGGCGGGCGGCGGCCGACCGGCTGCACGCGATGATCGGGGCGGTGTCGGCGGCCGCCTGACCGGCATGCGGGACGCGCGCCGGATTGGGAACCGGCCGTGGCGGAAAAGTGTCCCAGCAGGTGGCCGGTCGGGGGACGACCGGCCGGCCGCCCGCGGGCGGCCGGTGACGCCACGGACGGGGGCGCATGATGGGCAACGGCTGGACGGTACCCGGTTACACCGAGGTGCGTGAGCTCGGCGCGGGCGGCAGCGGCCGGGTCGTGCTCGCGCTCCACGACGCCACGGGCACGGCCGTCGCGGTGAAGTACCTCAGCGACCGGATGCGCGAGGACCCGGCCTTCGTCCGGGAGTTCCGCGCCGAGGCCCGGCTGCTGGGCGGGCTCGTGTCGCCGTACGTGGTGGGCCTGTACGAGTACGTGGAGGCCCCGGCCGGCGCGGCGATCGTGATGGAGCTGGTCAACGGGATCTCCCTGCGCGCCGTGCTGCGCGAGACCGGCCGGGCGGACGCCGAGGCCGCGCTGGTGGTGCTGAAGGGCTCCCTGCTCGGGCTGGCCGCGGCCCACCGGGCGGGCGTCGTGCACCGGGACTACAAGCCGGAGAACGTACTGGTCGCGCCCGACGGCTCCTCCAAGCTGGTGGACTTCGGGATCGCGGCGGGCCGCGGCACCACCCCCGGGGTGGCGGGCACCCCCGCCTACATGGCGCCGGAGCAGTGGCAGGGTCAGCCGGCCTCGCCGACGGCCGACGTGTACGCGGCGACCGCGACCTTCTTCGAGTTCCTGACCGGCCGCAAACCGTACGACGGGGCGAGCTTCGCCGAACTCGCCGTCCAGCACATCGAGGCCCCGGTCCCGGAGACCGAGGCCCCCGAGCCGGTGCGGCCGCTCATCCGGCGGGGCCTGGCCAAGCGGCCGGAGCAGCGCCCGGAGAACGCCGAGGCGTTCGTGGCCGAGCTGGAGGCCGTGGCGGTGGCCGCGTACGGCCCCCAGTGGGAGGAGCGCGGGCAGCGCAAGCTCGCCGCGCTGGCGGCCCTGCTGCCGCTGCTGTTCCCGTCGGCGGCCGGCGCGGCGGCGGGCACCACCGCGGTGGCCACCACCTCGGTCGGCGGGGGCTCGGGCTGGGCGCCGGGGCGCGGCGGCTGGCTGGCGACGGGCCTGGCGCTGGTGCTGGGAGCGGTGCTGGTGTTCACGACGGACGCGGGCGCCGGCACCCCGCCGGGTGCCTCCGCGCTCAGCGACTTCGCGACGACGAACCCGGCCACGCCGGGGCCGGCTTCGCCCGCGCCGGGGCCGTCCGTCTCGCACTCGCCGTCCGCGAGCCCTTCCGCGTCGGCGTCCGCTTCGCCGAGCACCTCGGCGTCCCCGACGCCCACGCACTCCCCCTCCGCGAGCTGGAGCCCCTCTCCGAGCCCGACCCCGAAGCCGACGGTCAGCCACTCGCCGACCCCGACCCCGACGCCGTCGCCGACGCTGCGGGTCACCAAGCTCGACGTCTCGCTCAAGCCCGGGGTCTACCGGGGCGACGCGACCGTCTCCCTCTCCGCCCAGGGCAGCGGGCCGGTCACCGTCACCCTGGAGTGGTTCCTCGGCAGCTCGCAGGGCGCCTTCTCCGTCCCCGACGGCACCGACACCGTCGTCGTCCAGGCCGGCTCCCTGGCCCCCGTGGTCCAGGCGCACAACTTCAGCCGGGGCCACGGCTGCTACGGCGGGGTCCGGGTCACCACCAGGCCGGCCGCCGCGAACGGCTCGGCCTCCGCCTCCGCACTGCTGTACCGCTGCCAGACCCAGGAACCCCAGGAGGTTCCCCGATGAACGACCCGCGCGTCCCCCAGGACCCCGCCGACGACGAATACAGCGCCACCGTGCTCGGCAGCCACTGGTTCAGCGGCCCGCCGCCCCCGGCGGACGCCGCGCCCGACCGGGTCGAGGGTTCCGTGATGCGGTTCGGGCCGGGGGTGACGGCGGCCATGGCGCCGCCGTTCCCGGTGGTGCCCGCCACGCCGCCCGGGCCGCGGCCGCCCGCGCGGCGCGGCGGGGGCTGGCGGCGGTACACCCTGGCGGCCGTGGTGCTGGCCGCGGTGCTCGGCTACCTGGCCTGGCAGCGGTTCGGGCCGGCCGTGGAGGTGCGGGAGGTGGCGGTCTCCACCGACCCGCGGGGTCCCGGGTGCGGGGCGGCCGCCGATGTGGTGGCCGTCGTACGCACCGACGGACGCCCCGGAACCCTCACCTACCGCTGGGTCCGCAGCGACGGCACCCGGTCGGAGGAGCTCACGGAGCGGGTGCCCGCCGGGCGGAAGGAGGCCACGCTGCACCTGCTGTGGACCTTCCAGGGCACGGGCAGCTACCCGGCGCGGGCCGAGCTCCAGCTGATCTCGCCGGTCGAGCGGACGGCCGCGGTCGAGTTCACCTACCGGTGCCCCCGGTAGCGGGGAGCCTGATCACCGCGCGTCCGCCGTCGAGGTCGACGCGGGAGTGCGGCGGGGCGCCGTCCTCCTCGTCGTCGCGCACGAGGAGGGCGCTCTGGCGTTCCCTCAGCTCGTTCTGCTTGCCCGGCGAAAAGCCGGCGTGCAGCTGCTCGAAGCCGGTGGCGGAGATCTGCCCCTGACGGCCGTTCCACCGCCAGGGCAGCAGACCGGCGCGGCCGGCGCGCACGAGCGCGAAGTCCGCGAAGGCCGTCGCGGTGAGCAGCAGCGCCAGTCCCGGCAGGGTCATGAAGATGACGAAGCCCATGGCCCGACCGTAGCCCACCGGGCCGTTCGCCCCCAGGGGCGGGGACCCTGAGCCGTACTTCCGGCCGGGGCGGGTGTGGCCGTCCGGCCGAAGCCCGGGCGGGGGCCGCCCTGCTTGGATCGAAGGCGTAGACGAGGGCGTGCAGGACGCCCTCAGGCACCGCTGCGTGCCGTGTTCCGGCATGCGACACCCCACGGAACGCGGCCGTCCCGCACGGATGCCGAGTCCGCGCGGGAGGCCCGCGGCCGCTTTGGGGAGCGGCCGCGGGCCGTTTCGCGTTCCCGTCCCCCGCCGCAACCGGGGGACGGTGCCTGTGGGGAGCGGCCGGCGGGACGGCGCCGGTCGGCTCCCGGTCCGGACGGTGTCCCGTCCGGGGGTCTTGTGGCTAGAACCGCGCGTGGGCGGTGATGTCGGCCTGGAACTCGCCGGTCATCGCGGGGGTGACCGTCGGCCGGCACTGCGCCACGGCCGCCAGGTAGTCCTCCGTGGTGGCGCCGAGCTGCGCGGCCGCCGCGCCGCGCGCGCCCACCGCCTCCAGGTCCCGCTCGAAGGACACCTGCGCGGCGGTCCGCGCGGCGTGCTCGATGTCGGCCGGGGTGAACAGCTCGGTCGCCGCCACCAGTGCCGACACGTCCACGCCGGTCCGCCCGGCCGTGTAGCGCGACCAGATGGCGGCGCGCGCCCCGGCGTCGGGGGTGCCGATGGGGATCAGGTAGTCGAAGCGGCCGGGCCGCAGGAAGGCCGGGTCGAGGGAGCGGATGGAGTTGGTCGCGCAGACCAGCAGCCGCTCGTCGCCCTCCCGGAAGCCGGGGATCAGCTTGAGCAGCTCGTTCGTCACGCCGTGGATGCCGCCCGGCTGCGCCGGCTCGGTGCGTACGGGTGCGATCTCCTCGACCTCGTCGATGAAGACGAGGACCCGCTCCAGCTCGGCGATCCGGGCGAAGGCGACGCGCAGCGCGGCGGCGAGGTTGCCCTCGTCGGCGAGGCGGGAGGGCAGCAGCTCGACGAAGGGCCAGCCCAGGCGGGAGGCGATGGCGCGGGCGAAGGTGGTCTTGCCGGTGCCGGGCGGCCCGAAGAGGGTGATCGCGCGCGGCGGCCGGACCCCGTGCGCGGCGGCCCGCTCCGGTTCGGCGAGCGGGAGGACCACGCGCCGTTCGATGAGCTCCTTCTCCGTCTCCATGCCGGCGACCTTGGCCCACAGGTCGTTGGGCAGGAAGCGGCCGCCGAGGTCGTCGAGGAGGCCTGCCGCCGGGCCGTGCAGGGGCTCGGTCTTCTCGAAGTAGGCGACGGCGGGCTGCCGGGTGTAGCCGGCGTTGAGCAGGCCCTCGCCGAGCAGGTCCTCCTCGGGCAGGACGTAGGCGATCCGGCCGACGCGGGCGGCGATCAGGCGCCGCTCCAGTTCGACGAGGAGCGCGCTGGCCAGGCCCCGGCCGCGCCAGCCGGAGGCGATCGCGATCCGCATCACCCAGGCCCGCTCGCCGGTGACGCTGGCGAGGGCCGCGCCGATCGGGACGCCCTGGTGGACGGCGACGACGCAGGGCTGCCGGTCGGTCAGCGCGCTGATGCACTCGGCGAGCGAGAAGACGGACTCCTGGCCCAGTTCGGCCGTGGTGTCTATGAGATGGACCACCGCCGCGAGATCGCTCTCGCGGTAGTCGTGGATGAGCCAGTTCACTCGGTACCGCCCCTCGTTCGTGCTCCTGCGCCGAGGCTAGGGGCGGGCGGGCCCGGCGATCACGCACCGCGGTGCACAACAGCCGGCCGGGAAGTCCGCCGCGGCGTCCATAGACCGGTGCGTTCCGCCGAAGCCGCCCGCCCGGGGCCGGCGCGCCTTCGGGCTTTCCGACACATCCACGGCGGATTCCGCACCCACAGGGGATCCGCATTCACAGCGGATTCATACGGAACACCGGGCTCCGGGCACAGTTTCGCCGGGGAGGCTCGGACGCATGATCCCTCGCACCCTCCCCCGACCGGCCGGCCGCCCCCGCTCCCGTGCCCGCGCCCGGCGGGCGGCGCGGATCCTGCTCGCGCTGACCTCGATGGCCGCCCTGCTGAGCCTGGACCTCCCCGAGGCCGGGGCGCTGCCGCCGCTCGGCGTGACCGTGCGCGCCGACACCGACGCCACGGCGGCCCGGGTGGGCGCCCTGTTCGCGGGCGGCACGGAAGGCGGGCACTTCTGCACCGCCTCCGTGGTGCGCAGCGCCGGCCGCGACGTGATCGCCACCGCCGCGCACTGCCTGGGCCACCCGGAGGGCACGGTCTTCGCCCCGGGCTACCGGGACGGGGAGGCCCCGTACGGTCTGTGGCGGGTGACCGGGGTGTTCACGGCCCCGGCCTGGACCGAGGGGGAGGACCCGGACGCGGACATCGCCTTCGCGACGGTCGCCCCGGCGGACGGTGCGGTGACGGGGAACGTGGAGGACGTGGTCGGCGGCTTCCCGGTGGCCGCCGGGCAGCCGGGGGACGTGACGGTGACCGTCGTCGGCTACCCGAGCACCGAGGAGGCCCCGCTGCGCTGCTCGAACGCGACGAGCCTGCTCTCGGCGACGCAGCGCCGCATCGACTGCCCCGCCCTCAGCGGCGGCACCAGCGGCAGCCCCTGGCTGGCGGGCGGCACCCTGGCCGGCGTACTGGGCGGCCACGAGGGCGGCGGCACGGTCCCGGACGTCTCCTACAGCGCGGTCCTGGGCACCAC
Source organism: Streptomyces sp. NPDC044002 (assembly GCF_056434525.1). NCBI lineage: Bacteria > Bacillati > Actinomycetota > Actinomycetes > Kitasatosporales > Streptomycetaceae > Streptomyces > Streptomyces sp. NPDC044002. The sequence continues at coordinate 8,154 of NZ_JBWKEZ010000003.1, read as the reverse complement.
GGCGCTGGAGCTGTACCGCGAGGCGGCGGAGCAGTCGCCGTAGTCCGCGTCACAACGGCTCGGGCGGCTCGGCCGGGACGGTCAGGGCCCGTATCACCGTCCGATCGAGCCGTCGATCTGCTCGCGCAGGATGTCCGCGTGGCCGGCGTGCCGGGCGGTCTCCTCGATCATGTGGACCAGCACCCAGCGCATCGACGGCGGCGGGGTCTCGCGCAGCGAGCGGGCGCCGGGGCGGTCCAGGTCGGTGCAGGCGAGGGCGACCTCGTTGGCCCGGGCGATCGCCTCGCGATAGGCGTGCGCCAAGTCCGGGGCGGTGTCGTCGGCGGACACCGCGGCCTCGTCCTCCCACTGCTCGCGGTCGGCGCCGGCGTAGGCCCAGACGAACCAGTTGAGCTCGACCGCCGTCAGGTGCTTGAGCAGTTGGAGCAGGCTCGTCCCGGAAGGAACACCGGCCGTGCGGACGGCCGGCTCGGGGACACCGGCCGCCTTCGCGAGGACGGACTCGCGCAGGTAGTCCAGGAAGGTCAGCAGGGTGGTCTTCTCGTCGGCGTTCAGGCCGGGGGGCCGGAGGTCCGGTCGGGGCTCGGTGGTCGTCATGACGAAACCGTAGGTGACAGGTTCACCCGGTCCGATGTCCTTCAGGAAACCGCCTGGTCCACGGTCCCGGCCGGGGCCTCGAACCAGGTGGGCCCGTCCGCCTGGGAGTGGCGTATGCGGTCCAGGGCGAAGCGGTCCAGCGGGGGCAGGGCGTCCGGGGAGAACCAGGCCGCCTCCAGCAGTTCCCCGTCGGCGGCGCGGGGCTCGCCGCCGGTGGCCCGGCAGCGGAAGGTGATGTCCTGGATCTGGCAGACGTCGCCGTTCGGGTACGTGATCGGTTCGAGCATCTGCACGAAGACCACCCGCTCGGGGACGCACCGCACGGCCGCCTCCTCGTACACCTCGCGCACCGCCGTCACGGCGGGCTGCTCCCCCGGCTCGGCGATCCCGCCGACCAGGGACCACTTCCCGTTGTCCGCCCGGCGCCCGAGGAGCAGCCGGCCCAGGTCGTCGACGACGACGGCGGTGACGCCGGGCAGCAGGAGCAGCCGGTGGCCGGCGCCGCTCTCCCTGATTTCGCGGATGTACTCGGGTGTGGTCATGCCCCGACCCTACGGGGCCCGGGCGCGGCCGCCGTCGTCATGCGGCCCGGCGGGCGCGAACCCGGCGGGTCAGCACCCGGCCGAGCCCGGCGGCCGCGACGAGGAGCAGCGCGTACTCGGGGAGCGGGCCCAGGCGGGTGGCCGGGGTCTGTCCGGAGCGCAGCGGGATCTCGGCGACGAGGGCGTCGGCGGTGAACATCTCGGTCTGCTGGGTGACCTTGCCGTCGGGCTGGATGACGGCGCTGACGCCGCTGGTGACGGGGACGAGGACGGTGCGGCTGTGCTCGACGGCGCGGATCCGGTCCATGGCCAGCTGCTGGTAGGTCATCTGGGTCCGGCCGAAGGTGGCGTTGTTGCTGGGCACCGCGATGACCTGGGCGCCCGCCCGGACGGTGGAGCGGACGGCGTCGTCGAAGGCGGCCTCGTAGCAGGTGACCATGCCGACGCCGGTGCCCGCCATGTCGAAGACGCCGGGCTCCTTGCCGGGGCCGAAGTCGCGGCGGACGCGGTCCACGTCGGAGCTGAAGAGCCGGACGAAGGAGCGCATGGGGATGCGCTCGCCGAAGGGCTGGATCTTGCGCTTGTCGTAGGTGTCCGTGGGGCCCTTGGCCGGGTCCCACAGGATCATGGTGTTGCGCAGCGGTCCGGTCTCGGGGGCGAGGACGGAGCCGATCGCGGTGGGCACGCCGACGGCCTTGACCGCGTTGTCGATGACCGCGTGGGCGTCGGGCTGGGTGAACGGGTCGATGTCGGAGGAGTTCTCCGGCCACAGGACGAAGTCCGGCTTGGGGACGCGGCCGGCCTTGACGTCCTCGGCGAGCTGGACGGTGCGGTTCGCGTGGTTGTCCAGGACCTGGCGGCGCTGGGCGTTGAAGTCGAAGCCGGCCCGCGGCACGTTGCCCTGGATGACGGCGGCCACGGCCGTGCCGTCCTCGGCGGCGCCGGAGACCAGCGGGCGGGCCGCGAGGCCCGCGCCGACGGGGGCGGCGACGGCGAGCGCGGCGAGCGCGGCGGCGCCGCGCCGGGGGTCGCGGCGGGAGGTGCGCAGGACCTCGTACAGGCCGAAGCCGCACAGGGCGACGCCGAAGGAGAGCAGCGGGGTGCCGCCGACGGCGGCGAGCGGGGTGAAGACGCCGTCGGCCTGCCCGAAGGCGAGCTTGCCCCAGGAGAAGCCGCCGAAGGGGGCCCGGGCGCGCAGGGCCTCGCCCGCGATCCAGACGGCGGCGGCCCACAGGGGCCATCCGGGCAGCCGGCTGACGAGGGCGATGCCGAGGCAGGTGAGGCCGATGAGGAGGGATTCGAGGGTGACGAGGGCGATCCAGGGGACCGGGCCCACGCCCTCGCTGGTCCACACGAGGAGCGGCAGCAGGAAGCCGAGCCCGAAGAGGAAGCCGAGGCCGAAGCCGGCCCGGGCGCGGCGGCCGCGCAGGCAGCCGGCGAGCAGGGCGAGGGCGAAGGGGGCCAGCCACCACAGGGGGCGGGGCGGGAAGCTGAGGTAGAGCAGCACCCCGGCGGCTCCGGCCAGTGCGGAGCGCACCAGCCAGGCGGCCTTGTGCTCCTCCCGGCGCGGGGAGGTGCCGGCTGCGGCTTCGGACGGGGCGACGGCCGCGGTCCGTCCGGCGGGCTGCGAGGGCTCGCTCTCGGCGGCGCGGGTGACACTGCTGCTCATCTGGCGGAGTGTACGTCCCCGCACCCCAAGGGCCGGTAAGGAGCCGCCCGACGCTACCGGGCGAGGGCGCGCAGGTGGGTGCGGATGACCCGGACGGCGTTCTCGGCGTCGTCGACGGTGACCGTGAACAGCTTGCCGTCGCCGAGCCGCAGCTCGACGCCCTCGCCGCGCCGGACGATGACGGCGGTGCCCTTCTCGGGGCGCCAGCGGTAGCCCCAGCCGCCCCACTGCTGGGGGGTGATGCGGGGGCGGAACTCGGCGGAGGCGACCTCCGCGAGGCGGATCTTGCGGCGGGGCAGTCCGATGTGGCCGCAGCGCACTTCGAGGGCCTCCGCGTCGACGGTGACCGCGACGTGCACGAAGGCGAGGGTGCCGTAGAGGATGAGCAGCCCGACCGCGAGGCAGCCGATCACGGACATCAGCAGCGGGACGTACCCGGCGGTCCAGGAGTTGTCGACGGCCAGCTCCACCCCCAGGGCCAGGCAGGCCGCACCGGCTGCGGCCAGCAGCCACTGCGCGCGGTTGGAAGCCCGGCCCGTCCAGAGGGGGCCCGGTGGGTGACCCGTCATGAGCAGCAGCGTACCCACGTTCCGCATCCCTGCCACCACCTCTGCGCCAGTCGGCGCATCGTCCTTCACGGGCTGGCGCCTGCCCGCGCCCGGCCCGCCGAAACGGACACCGCTCAGGTGGGGAGGAGGCCGATCAGGGCGTCGCGGAGGGCCGGGCGGCGGGTGGTCACGAAGCGGTGCAGGGTCCTGGAGCCGAGGGCCACCCGCTGGGCGCTGCGGCGGCGCTCCGCGTCGTAGGCGCGCAGGGCCGCGGGCAGGCCCGTACGGCCGTGGGCGGCGACGGCGCGGGTGAGGGCCTCGGCGTCGAGGAGGGCGGTGCAGGCGCCCTGGCCGAGGTTGGGGGTCATGGCGTGGGCCGCGTCGCCGACCAGGGCGATCCGGCCGGCGGTGACGAAGGCGGGCAGCGCCGGGTGGAGGTGGCGCATCTCGTACCGGATCCAGGTCGCGGGGTCGGTCTCGGCGAGCACGCGCGGGACCGGGTCGTGCCAGCCCGCGAAGGCGGCCCGCAGTTCGTCGGCGGTGGTGGCCTCGGGGACGGTGGCGTACCAGTTGGTGCGGCCCGGCTCGACGGGGGTCATCCCGAAGAAGCGGCCGTCGCCCCAGGTCTCCCCGTAGATCCCGGTCTCGAAGCCGGCGATGCCGATCCAGGCGACGGTGCCGACGGCGCGCACCGCGCTGCGGGTGCCGAAGTGGGCGGTGCGGACGGCGCTGTTGATGCCGTCGGCGCCGACGACGAGGTCGGCGTCGAGGGTGCGGGGGTCGGTGAGCCGCTGCCCGTACTGGACGTCGGCGCCGCCGAGCCGGGCGAGTTCGGCGAGCAGCGCGTCGATCAGGTGGGGCCGGGAGACGAGCAGTTCGGGGCGGCCTGCCTTGCGTTCGACGCGTTCCAGGGGGAGGGCGGCGAGCACCCTGCCGTCCGGGCGCCGGATGTGGGCCCGGCGGTAGGGGAGGGCCCGCGCGCGGAGGGCTTCGCCGAGGCCGAGGCGCTCCAGGGCGGACTGGGCGGTGGGGTGGATGCCGAAGGCGGTGCCGTAGCGCTCCAGGGCGGTGCGGCCCTCCAGGACGCGTACGGACCAGCCGGCGCGGCGGAGCCCGATGGCGGTGGCGAGCCCGCCGACGCCCGCGCCGACGACCACGGCGGTGCCGTTTCCGTTCTTCTCGCCGTTTCCGTTCTTTTCGCCGTTCTCGCTGTTCTCGCCGTTCTCGCCGTTCTCGCCGTGCCGGTCGTCTGTCATGACGTGCCCCCTCGATCCGTCGGACGAACAGAACCGCACCACGTCACCACAGCCGTGGTACCCCATCCGTGGTACCACGGCACCACGTCACCACACCCGTGGTACCCCATCCGTGGTACCACGGGTGTGGTTATCCTGGCAAGGTGAATCAGGACCGGAGGGACCGGCTGCGCGACGCGGCCATCGCGGTGCTGGCCGAGGCGGGCGGGCGCGGGCTCACCCACCGGGCCGTCGACGCCGCCGCCGATGTGCCGCTGGGCACGGCCAAGAACTACTTCCCGACCCGCGACGCGCTGCTGCGGGCCGTGGCCGAACGCTGCCTGGAGCAGTACCGTGCCGTGGCCGCCGCCCTGGCGGGAGCCGGACCGGAGCCGTCGGACCGGGCGGGCCTGGCGGCGCTGCTCGCCGGGCTGCTGCGGAACGTGGCCGGCCCTGGGCGCCCGCGGGTGCTGGCCTACCTGGAGCTCCAGACCGAAGCCACCCGGCGGCCCTGGCTGGCCGCGCTGCTGGACCCGATCGCCTCCGGGGACTTCGCCGCGCACCGCGCCCTCCTGTCCGGGGCCGGCCTCCCGGCCGGGCCGGAGCCGACCCGCGCCCTGACCCTCGCGCTGCACGGGGCGATCCCCCACCTCCTGGCGGGTTCCCCCGGGACACTGGCCGCGGCCGGGCTCGACGACCTCGACCGCTTCACACGGGGCCTGCTCGCCGCCGTGTGCCCGGAGGGGGTGCAGACCCCGTGACCCCCAGCCGGCAGGACCGGGCCGTCGGAGCCGTACTGGGCTCGGCGGCGGGAGACGCGCTGGGGGCTCCGTACGAGTTCGGGCCCGCGGGGCAGCTGAGCGCGCGGGGCGAGGAGATGCGCGGGGGCGGCGGCTGGGATCCGGGCGAGGCGACCGACGACACCCAGATGACGGTCCTGGTCGCCGAGTCCCTGCTGGAGCACGGCGGTCTCGAACTCCCCGACGTCTTCGCGCGCTTCCAGCGCTGGGCGGCCGCGGAGCCCAAGGACATCGGGCTCCAGACCGAGGACGTCCTCACCAGCGGCCTGCCCTGGGACCAGGCCGCCGCCGTCCACTTCCAGGTGAACGCGCGGGCCGCGGGCAACGGCAGCCTGATGCGGGCCGCCGGCTCGGCGGTGTACTTCGCGGCGGCCGGGCGCGAAGCCACCATGGACGCGGCCCGGCGCATCGCGGCCCTCACCCACGGGGACCGGGCCGCCTGGGAGGGCACCGCCCTCCTGCACGAGCTCGTCCGGGTGGCCCTGGACGGCGGCGATCCGGCGGCCGCGCTGCCCGACGCGCTGGACGCCGTGCACCCGGACCATCGCGACCGGTACGCCCGCGTCCTCGCCCCCGACTGGCACCCCGGTCTGGCCACCGAGTTCAACGGGGCGGTGTGGCCCTGCCTGGGCTCGGCGGTGTGGGCCCTGCGCACCACCGGCGGGTTCGCCGGGGCCGTACGGGCCGCCGTGGACCTGGGCGGGGACACCGACACGGTCGCCGCCGTGACGGGGACCCTGGCCGGCGCCGTGTACGGGCAGGCGGCGGTACCGGACGCGTGGACGGGCCCGCTGCACGTACCGCTGCCCGGCTTCGACGGCCGGACCCTCGACGCCGACGCACTCCGCACCCTGGCCCGCCGCCTCGCAGCCCCGGCCTGAACCCGGCCGCCCGGGCCACGCCCGGGCGGGCCCCTGACATCCCGGCCGGACTGGCCGAGCCCCGGCGGGGCCGGGTCCCGACCAGTCCGGCCGCGCCCGGGTCCGGATCATCCCGGCCGAGCACGGTCCCGCCCGCGGTCCGGACCGGCCCGGGAGCGCGCTTGGTTCCGGACCAGCCCGGCGAAGCTTCCGGGCCCGGGGTCCGGCTCAGCCCTGCCGGGGCCGACCCTGGCCCCGACGGCCCACGGCCGGGGGCCGAGGCCCGGCTGCAACCCCCGGCCGACGGGCCGGCCCGGGGCTCCGGGGCGGAACCGGCCCGGCCGCCGCCCCGCCCCGAAGCGGAGGTCACCCGCGGACGCCGACGCGGGCGACCCGGCCGCGCCGGACCAGCGGCGCGGCCGGGCGGAGCGGGCAGGACACCGGCCGGCACCTCGCCGCGGCCCGGGGCTCCGGGGCCGATCCGGGCCCGGAGGCACGCAGCCGGGGGCCGGCCCCTGGAGCGTCCGGCCGGCCCGGGGTTCGGGCGCGGCCCGGCCAGGCTGTCGCCCGCCCCTCCCCGGACCGGAGGTCAGCCGCAGCCGACGGCGCCGGGCGGAGCAGGCACGGACCCCGGCCATCGCCCCGGCCCGGGGCTCCGGGCGGGCCCCGGGCCGGGATCCGGGCGGGTGTGCCCGGGCTCGGGGTTCCGGGCGGGGCCCCGGCTCGGGGTTCCGGCTCCGGGCGGGACCCGGACCGGCCCCCGCCCCCCGACCGGAGGTCAGCCGCAGCCGCAGCCTCCGCAGCCGCCTCCGCCGCAGCCGTCGCCCCCGCAGCTTCCGCCTCCCCCGCCGCAGCCGCCGGCCGCGGTCGTGCCGGCGGTGCCGGAGGCCGTGGTCCGCTTGGCGTTCTTCGCGCGGTCGGCCTGTCTCCGGAGCCGCTCGGCCTCCCTGCGGCGCGCCTCCTCCCGTTCCCGCCAGCCCCGGGTCGTCTCCCGGTAGGACACCCCGGCCGGACTCCAGGGGTCCAGCCCGTGGCGCCGGCGGGGCAGCAGGGGGGCGCCCGTGACCTGGCAGGAGATGCCGCTGCCGTAGTCCTGGTGCACGGCGTACTCCAGCACCACCTCGGCCCCCTCGCGCGGCACCCCGTGGAGCAGCGCCTCGAAGGGTTCGGCGCGGGCGTCGACGTCGTGCAGCCCGCCCCGCGGCAGGCCCTCCGTCCCGGCGGCCAGCAGCCGGGCGCCCTTGAGGGTGTCCCGGTCTGCCGGGCGGTAGCAGAGCAGCGGCCGGCCCGCCGTGTCGTCGGCGTCGGGCAGCAGCCAGAAGTGCCCCGACGGGGAGATCCGTACGCCTACCACCAGCGCGGGCTGGTCGTCCTCGTACAGCCGCCGGGTGGCCAGGTCGGCGGCCCAGCCCCGGCCCAGGAGGGTGCTCCCGAGCACCAGCAGGACCAGGGCCACGCGCTGCTGGCCGACCGCGTCGTACGGGGAGCCGCCGGGCCCGCTCCCGAGGTCTTCGACGAGGCCGTCCACGAGGATCCCGGCGGCGGCGAGGCAGAGCAGCGCCCCGACGATGATCCGGGTGTTCCCGCGCCGCTCCTGCCCGGACGGCAGCCGGTCGGGGAGCGGGAAGCGGGCCGGGCCGGCGGCGTCGAGGGCCAGCCGCTCCTGCGCGCGCCGGGACCGCAGCCGCAGCAGCGCCCCGGCCAGCGCCCACGCGGCGGACAGGCACACGAGGGCGGCCCCGGGCCCCCGGGAGAGCGCGGCGGCCGACTCCGCGACCAGCAGGGCGGCGGCCGCCGCGGCCGCGGTGGGGGGGGAAAGGTACAAGAGAAGAAAGGAGGCCACCAACCCAACCACCGGACCGCAACGCCTCCCCTCCCCCCCCACACCCGCCCGTCTCCCCCC
>NZ_JBWKEZ010000002.1:320685-338941 GCF_056434525.1 Streptomyces sp. NPDC044002 | reverse complement strand
GCTGGCGGGGGAAAACGCCTCGACCGGGGGGGGGGGGGGGGGGGGGGGGGGGCGACCCCCCCCCCCCCCCCCCCCGGGGTCCGTCAGTGGCCGGTCGTGACCTGGGGCGCCGGCTCGTACTTGTAGTTGGCCGGGCCGAAGTTCTTCTTCACGGCGGCCTCCCAGGAGCCGTCCGAGACCATCTTGGTGATCGCCGTGTTGATCTTCCGCTGAAGGTCGTTGTCGCCCTTCTTGAGGCCGATGCCGTAGTTCTCGTTGCTCAGGTTCAGCCCGAGCAGCTTGAACTTGCCCGCGTTGCCCTTGCGCGCCGCGTACCCGGCGAGGATGGAGTTGTCCGTCGTCATCGCGTCGACCAGGTTGTCCTGGAGGGCGACGAGGCACTCCGAGTAGCCGCCGAGCTCCAGGACGCTCGCCTTCGGAGCCAGGTTCTTGCGGATGTTCTCCGCGGAGGTGGAGCCGCTCACCGAGCACAGCCGCTTGCTGTTCAGGTCCTCGGCCTTGTTGATCGAGTTGTCGTCGGCGCGGACCAGCAGGTCCTGGTGGGCGACGAAGTAGGGGCCGGCGAACTCGACCTTCTCGCGGCGCTTGTCGTTGATCGTGTAGCTCGCGGCGACGAACTTGACCTCGTTGTACTGGATCAGCAGTTCCCGGTCCGAGCTGTAGACCTGCTTGAACTCGATCTCGTCCGCCTTGTAGCCGAGCTCCTTGGCGATGTACTTGGCCACGTCGACGTCGAAACCGGTGAAGGTGCCGTCGGGCTCGCGCATCCCGATGCCGGGCTGGTCGAACTTGATGCCGATGGAGATGGGCTCCTTCGGGGCTTCACCGCCACAGCCGGAGGCGGTGGCGGCGAGGGCGATCACCGTGGCGACCGCACCGGCCTTGGGAACCTTCATGCTGAACTCTTTTCCTCGGGAACGCGGAATCCCGGGGGACATCGCGGGAACGGGGGCAGGCGTGCGGAACCGCGGGGGCGCGGGGGCACGTGTATGAGGAAGCTAGGAAGGTGACGGCCGCACCGTCACTACATCTGAGGAAAACTTGAGCATAACGATCCGGTTCAGCCGAGGATCTTCCGGCGGATCCGGTGAGTGGCGGGAGAAGGGGGCTGTCCGCAGTGGCGAACGAGGAAATGGGCACGGCCAGGATCGAGGGCAACACGCTCCTGCTGGGCGAAGGCGTACGGATCCGGTTCATCCGGACATTGCGCCTGCCCGAGTCGGGTACGCACGCACTCCCGCCCGGCCTGGGGGAGTTCCCGCTGCGGCGGGTCGAGGACTACCCGGACACCGTGCCGCCGGAATGGCTCGCCAAGGGCGGCGTGATGCTGCCGGTGTACCTGCGCGAGGCCATGTGGCTCAGCTTCGGCGGCACCCGCGAGCCCGCCGCGCTCCAGGTCGGCGTGGGCAAGGTGTGCGCCGTCTCCGGCAAGCGGTGGACCGGGCGGCTGGAGCGCAAGCCGCAGAACTACCTGGTGCTGCCCCGCCAGCCCTGGCTCGACGGGATCAACTCCGGCAAGGGGACGGTGCGCCAGTTCGTCGCCGTGCCGCTCGGCCTCGGCGCCACGGTCGAGGGCCAGGTCACCGGCGAGGAGGTCACCGGCGGGGTGCAGCTCCAGGCGTTCCCGCTCGGCCCCAAGGCCCTCGCCGCCTGGCGGGAGGAGGAGCGGCTGCGGAACGAGACCGTCGCCGCCCAGAACCTCTACGGTGGTGGCGGCTACGGCGCGGCTCCGGCGATGCCGCCCGCGATGCCGGCCCCGCCCGGGGCCGCGCCCATGGCGATGGCGGCCCCCGCCCCGGGAGCCGCACCCGCCCGCCCGGCCGCGCGCAGCGCACCCGCCATGGGGCTCGGCGTGGGCGGCGCGATGCGCCAGGAGGTCTACCAGGACGACCGGAAGCTCTCCGCCTGGGCCGACCGGCCCGCCGCGCGGGTCTTCGTCCACCTGGTCACGCCCCCCGAGTGGCGCCGCATCACGGGCGAGGACGCGCCGCCCTCGCCCGTGGACCGGGCCGCCTACACCCGGGCCGGCCTGCCCTGGTACGACTACTACGACGAGATCGGAACCGACCTTCCGGCGGCCGGCCCCCTCGCCGGGGTCAAGCCCGTCGGCGACTGGATCGGCGACGACCACACGCCCTGGACGCCCCCCGCGCCCGGCCAGGTCCTCCCGCTCGGCAACGCGCCGCGCCCGGGCAAGCCGGTCCAGGACGGGGACTGGTAGGCCGGGAAACCCCCCGGGGGATTCAAACTGGTGATCGATTTTCGGCCGCGGAGCCGCTATGATCACCGTCGGCAAGGCCGTAGCGCAGAGGTCGTCGCGCCCAAGCATCGAGCTGGAGGACGTCGGTTCGAATCCGACCGGTCTTGCCTTTACTTCCGTCATGTCGGAACGGCGGCAGCACGGCGCGAAGGCGTGCCGGCCTGCCGCGGCTCCGCGAAGTCGCAGGGTCGCCGGGCTCCGGCGAAGGAACCGGTGGAATGCTGATGACACGGCCGACGCCCGTGAGGTGCCCCGCAATCGAGCACCCGGACCTGCCCCTGGCCGACCCGGCGGAACTCGGCCCGCTGCTCGCCCGCCTCGCCCAGGACCAGCCCGTCGAGACCGACGAGACCTTCCCCCTCGGCACCCTGCGCCCCGACGGCCGAGTCGACCTCTGCAAGCAGGGTCTCGGACCCGCCGGCACGGCCCGGCTGCTGCCCGTCGCCCTGACCTCCCCGCACGCCGCGCACCTGCTCCTCGGCACCAACTCCCTGACCGACGAAGGCGCCCGCACCCTCGCGACGGCCCTCGCCGGCGCCGACGGCCGCCACGGAGTGCACACCCTCTACCTCGGCTGCAACCGCATCGGCCCCGACGGCGTGCTCGCCCTCGCCGGAGCCCTCGCCGACGACACCGCCGTCCGCGCCCTCTGGCTCAAGCGCAACCCCCTCCACGAGGACGGCGCCCGCACCGTCGCCGCGCTGCTGCGCCGCAACACCGCGCTGCGCACCCTCGACCTCGTCAACACCGGCATCGGCGCCGACGGCGTACGCCTCCTCCTGGACGCCCTGCGCGACCGCGGGGCGCCCCTGGAGCGGGTCTTCCTCGGCGGCAACGGCCTCACCGCCGAAGCCGCCCCGCTGCTCGCCGCCCTCATCCGCGAGGCCGGGATCCGCGAACTGTACGTCCCGGCCAACCACCTCGGCGACGAGGGCGCCGCCGTCATCGCCGCCGCGGCCGCCGAAGCCGGCCCCGGACGCCCCGTCCGCCTCGGCCTCGGCGGCAACGGCATCGGCGTCGCCGGAGCACGCGCCCTCGCCGACGCCCTCGGCGGCATCGAGGCCCTCGACCTCGGCCGGACCATGTCCGAGCGCAGCCTCGGCTCCGCCGGCAACGAGACCGGCGACGAAGGCGCGTACGCCCTGGCCGCAGCCCTGCCCGGCAGCCCCCTGCGCCGCCTGGAACTGCGCCACACCGGCATCACCGGACGCGGGGCCAGGAGCCTGCTCGCCGCGCTGCCCGAGGACGCCCCGCTGGAACACGTCGGACTCGGCCCCGGCACCCCCCGCCGCCTCAAGCGCTCCTTCGCCGAACGGCTCCGCCCCGCCCGGGCCTCCCACCCGGACCTGCGGGCCATCGGGAGCGTGTACCGGTGAGCGAGAGCACCCGCACCGCACCGCCCGGCGGGATCCCGCCCGAGGACGCGGCGGCCTGGCAGCGGATCCGCCGCTACGCCGTGCCCGCCCACATGATCGAGCGGGCCACCGCACACCGCCTGGCCGGGGACTGGCGCGCCGCCTGCGCCGCCGCCGGCACCGAGACCACCGTCGACCTGACCGCGCTCGCCGCGGAACACGGGGCCGACGTCGCCGCAGTGGTCGCGGAGGACCTGCGCCACTTCGCCCCCGACCTGCTGCGCTGGCACCTGCCCCGGGTCCTGGGCGGCCGCACGGTCGTCGCCCCGAACCGCCGCGTCGTGCTGGCCCGCTACGGCTCCGGCCCGGACGCGCCCCGGCTGTACGTCACCACCCGCGCCATGGTGGACGGCCCCCAGCGGCTGCGGCTGCACTGCGCACCCGTCGACCCCGACGCGCGGCGCCACTCCTACGCCTCCTGGGTCGTCGAGGACTGGACCCGCGCCCGCTGGTTCTGGGACGCCCGGCACACCGCCGAACTGCGCTCCTGCGCCGGCCCGGCCGGCCGCATGCCCTTCTTCCACGCCGACGGCACCCCGCTGCGCGAGGACGAACTGCCCGCCTGCGACCCCGGCACCGCCGACCCCGCCGCACGGGCGGAGTGGGCCGCCGTGCTCCAGTGGCGCGGGGAGACCGTCGAGGCCTTCGCCGCCGCCGGGATCGCACTCGACCTGAGCGCCCCGGCCAACGCCTACCGCTGGAGCGACGCCGCGGCCGCGCTGAAGGCGGCCACCCTGGACCCGGCCCTGCTCGCCGCCGGAGTACGCCGCCTCGCCGCGGCGGGCGCGGGCGACCGCTTCGACTTCGCCCCGCACTGGCGCTGCCTGCTGCTGGTGGAACTCACCGGCCCGGACGGCGGTCTGCGGGCCCGGCTCGTGGACTCGTCCGAGGTGCGCGACGTACCCCGGCTGCCCGACTACGCCTGGCGGCCGCTGCCCGACCCGTACCTCGTGCGCACCGGCCGGACCGCCCCGCGCGAGCTGCACCCCCTCGTCACCGCCGCCCTCTTCCCCGCCGCCGGACCGGCCGTGGGCCCACCCGGCCCCACCCCGCCGCGGACCGCCCGGGTGCGCTGCGTGGGCGAGTGGCACGAGGTGCGCTCCCGCGACGGCGTGCTGGACGTCCCGCACACCGCCGAGGAGCAGCAGCGCGAGCGCGCCCTGCGCGCCTTCGGCGGCGAGGTCGCCGGCTGCTTCGCCGCCCGGGAGGCCTGGGCCTCCGGCGAGGGCCGGCTGCCGCGCGCCCTGCGCGCCGAGCGGCGCGAGCTGTTCGAGCGCGTCCAGCACGGCGACACCCCCGGCGTACTCGCGCTGCTCGACGCGGGCCTCGACCCGCGGGTGCGCAACGGCAGGGGGCAGGGGCTGCTGCACCTGCTGCCCTTCGTACGGCACGAGGAGCTGCTGCCCCGGCTGCTGGCGGCCGGACTCGGCCTGGAGGAGCAGGACGACTGCGAGCGCACCCCGCTCCAGTGCGCCGTCCAGAACGGCGGGACCGCCTCCCTGGTCCGGGCGCTGCTCGCGGCCGGCGCCCGTACCGACGTCATCGACAACATGGAGCTGTCGCTGGGCCAGGTGGTGACCCGCTACAAGCGGACCGACCTGACCTTCCTGAAGGAACTCGTCGAAGAGCGCCACCCCGGCATCAACTTCGAGGAGTACGACGAGTTCATGGCCGAGCGCGCAGAGTGGGGCGACTTCGAGGACGACGACTACGAAGAGGACGGTTACGCGGAAGCGGGCGACGACGTGGACGCAGCCGAGGGCGACGCGGCCGACGTCGAGGGCGACGCGGCCGACGCCGCCGACGCGGGCGTGTCCGACGGCGGGGCCGCGCGATGAGCACCGCACCCCCGCCCGCGCTGGCCGCCGCCGACGAGCTCGGCGCCCGCCTCGGCGCCACCCGCACCGAGCCCGCCGCCAACCACCAGCTGGAGGCGCTCGCCCTCGCGGTGACGGCCAACCAGCCCGTCCTGCTGTGGGGCGAACCCGGCATCGGCAAGTCCGCCGGCATGGAACGGCTCGCCGCGTCCCTCGGGGTCGCCCTGGAGACCGTCGTCGCCAGCGTCCACGAGCCCTCCGACTTCGCCGGCCTGCCGATCGTCGGCGACGACCCGGCCACCACCGGCGTGCCGATGGCCCCGCCGGACTGGGCGGTGCGCCTGGCCCGCACCGGACACGGCCTGCTCTTCTTCGACGAGCTGTCCTCCGCCCCGCCCGCCGTACAGGCCGCCCTGCTGCGCGTGGTCCTCGAACGCCGGGTCGGCAGCCTGCGACTGCCCGCCTCCGTGCGCATCGTCGCGGCCGCCAACCCGCCCGCCAGCGCCGCCGACGGCTGGCACCTCAGCGCGCCCCTCGCCAACCGCTTCGTCCACCTCGACTGGACGCACGACCCGCGCACCGTGGCCCGCGGCATGGCCGGGACCTGGCCCGAGACCGTCCTCCCCGCGGTGGACCCGGCCCGCTCCGCCGGCGCTGTCGCCCGCGCCCGGGGCGCGGTGTCCGGCTTCCTCACCGCCCGCCCCGGCCTGGTCCACCACATGCCGGCCGACGCCGAGGCCCGGGGCAGGGCCTGGCCCTCCCCGCGCACCTGGGAGATGGCCCTGCGCCTGCTGGCCACCGGCTACGCGGCCGGCGCGGGCCGGGAGGCGCTGTCCGCCGCCCTCACCGGGGCCGTCGGCGACGGAGCCGGCCTGGAGCTGCTGACCTACCTGGAGCACCTGGACCTGCCCGACCCGGAACGGGTGCTGGCCGACCCCGCCGCCTTCGCGCTGCCCGAGCGCGGGGACCGGCAGCTGGCCTTCCTCATCGCGGTGGTCGCCGCCGTCCAGGCGGAGCCCACCCGCTCCCGCTGGGAGGCCGGCTGGGAGGTCCTCGCCAAGGCCGTCGACGCGGGCGTGCCCGACGTGGCCGCGCGGGCCGCCGCCGACCTCGCGGCGATGCGCGACCTGTCCTGGCCGGTCCCCGCCGGGATCGACGCCTTCGTGGAACTGCTCCAGCTGGCCGGGGCCCTGCCCGGCGCCCGCTGACGGGCGGGCCGCGCCCGTGGACGTCCCGCTCGACCGGGCCAAGCTGCTCGCCGCCCGCTACGCGGCCGCCGAGGCCAGGCCCTACCTCGCCTCCGCCCTGTACGCGCTGACCGTCGTCCCCTCCCCGGGCCCGTCCGGGGTGCGGACGATGGGCGTCGACCGGCACTGGCGCTGCTACGTGGCGCCGGAGTTCGTGGCGCGCACCCCCGTGCCCGAGCTGTCCGGGGTGTGGATCCACGAGGTGGCCCACCTGCTGCGCGACCACCACGGGCGCGCCGACCGGCTGCCCGCCGCCGACCAGTGCGATCCGGTCCGGATCAACATCGCGCAGGACTGCGAGATCAACGACGACCTCCTCGCCGACGGGCTGGAGCTGCCGGCCGGCCGGATGGAGCCGCGGCTGTTCGACCTGCCGCGGGGCGGGATGTTCGAGGGCTACCTGCCCGGCATCCCGCCGACGCCCGCGCACGCCGTGGACTGCGGCTCCGGCGCGCACGGCAGGCCCGCGCCCTGGGAGCTCGGCGGCGACGGCGACGGCACGGCCGGGATCGGCCCGGTGGAGGCGGAGGCCCTGCGCCGCCAGGCCGCCCAGGCCGTACGCGCCCACCTGCGCTCGCGGGGCCGCGGGAGCGTGCCGGCCGGATGGGAGCGCTGGGCGGAGCAGGTGCTGGAGCCGGCCGTCGACTGGCGGCGCGCCCTGTCGGGGGCGGTGCGCGAGGCCGCAGCCTGGGCCGCGGGGGCGGTGGACTACACGTACCGGCGGCCCTCGCGCCGCACGCCCGCGCTGGGCGGCCGGGTGGTGCTGCCGAGCCTGCGCCGGCCGCTGCCCCGGGTGGCGGTCGTCATCGACACCTCGGGGTCCATGGGCGACGCGGAACTCGCAGCCGCCCTCGCCGAGGTCACCGGGGTGCTGCGCGAGGTGGGCGTGGGCGGAAACCGGGTCACCGTGCTCGCCTGCGACGCCGACGTCCACGCCGTGAGCCGGGTCGCCAGTGCCGACGAGGTGACCCTGGCCGGGGGCGGCGGCACCGACATGCGGGTGGGCATCGCGGCCGCGCTGGCCCGGCCCGACCGGCCGTCCGTCGTCGTCGTGCTGACCGACGGGTACACCCCCTGGCCCGAGGAGTCCCCGTCCTGCCGGCTGATCGCCGCGCTGATCGGGGCGCAGGCACCGCAGCCGCCGGGCTGGGTGGAGACCGTACGCCTGGACCCGGCCGACCTCGGCCGCTGACCGGGCGGTGCCGCGAACTGGCCGGTTGTGTACGGTCGTTCGCACGGTGATCACGGCCGCGTGGCAGCATGGCGCCGGACAGCACGGCGAAGCGGCCCGAATCGGCCGCGCGGAGGGGGAGTTCGGTGAGCGGAGTACGCAAGAGCCTGGCCAAGGTGGAGATAGCGCTGCGCTGGGACCCGAGCCCCGCGGGCACGCCCGCGAACGACCTGGACATCGTCGCCGCCGCGTACGCCGCCGCGGACCCGTACGGGGAGCCCGTCTACCTCGTCCACTTCGGCAGCCGCGCCCCCGACGGCACCATCACCCTGGCCCGGGACAGCCGCACCGGGCAGGGCTTCGGCTTCGACGAGGTGATGACCCTCGAACTGGACCGGCTGGCGCCCGAGCTGGGCCGGGTGGTGGTCGGCGTGGTGATCCAGGACGCCGGGCCCGCCGCGGCGCCGGACCGCAAGACCTTCGCCGACGTCGGCGGCACGGGGCTGCGCGTCCGCGAGGGGTACACCGACCTCGCCACGACCGACTTCGCGGAGCTCGCCGGGGCCACGGCGGCCACCGTCGCCGTGTTCACCCGGGACGCCGCGGGCGGCTGGACCTTGGACGCGCGCACGCGCGGCTTCGACGCGGACCCGCAGGAGTACGCCCGGGCCATGGGCGCGGCCGGCGGCTGAGGCCGGGCGCCGGGGCGTGCGTACGGGAGCGGGCGCCGGGGCGTCCGTACCGGACCGGGCGGCGGTCACCCTGCTCGGGAGTGGCCGCCGCCCCGTCCGGGTGGCGCGCTGCCACCGTCCCCACGAGGCAGCGCGAGTGGGTCGCCGTCCGGTCATCGTGAACGGCGGCCCACCGGTTCAGGGGGTCAGGGGGCCGGCGGGCGGATGCCCAGCGCGGGCAGCAGCGCCGCGTCCACGAACCTGACCAGGTAGTCGGAGTCCGCGTACCGCCCCTCCAGGACGGGCCGGATCCGCAGGACCCCCATCAGCTGCGCCGGCAGGAACTCCACGGCCGGATGGTCCGCGGCGAGCTCGCCGCGCGCCACGGCCCGCTCGACGATCGCGTCGAAGGCCGCCAGCTCGGGTTCCGCCAGCGCCTCGCGCAGCGCCGCCTGGAGCTCCTCGTCGGCGAACACCGCCACTCCGAGCGCCTGGGTGAGCCGGGTGTCGCGGCCCGAGGTGCCCGCCGCGATCCGGGCGGCCTCGCGGAGGTCCCCCGCGAGGGTGCCGGTGTCCACGTCCGCCAGGGTCCGCTCCCCGCGCCGGGTACGGCTCGCGCGCAGGGCGGCGGCGACGAGCCGGGGCTTCGTCTTCCACTGCCGGTAGAGCGTCGACTTCCCGCAGCAGGCCCGGGCGGCGATGCCCTCCATGGTCAGGGCCTCGTAGCCGAGCTCGCGCAGCTGGTCGAGGACGACGTCGTAGAACTCCTGCTCGCGCTCCGGGGTGATCTTGGAGCGGCGCGCGCTGACCTGCGGCGTCGACGTCATGGGATGGGGCTCTCCTCGCGGGATCCAGCGGTGGGTCCGTGCTCCGAGTGTACGGCCATCCGAGCTTATCGGGACACCAGCGTATCGATACGCCCATGTATCGATACACTGGCGTGTCGATAGGAACCGAAAGAAGTGAGACCGGGGGATGACCTCCCACACCACACCGGACCGGCCACCGGCCGGGAAGAGCGACGCGCGCCGCCGGCTCATACGCGAGCTGCTGCTCGTCGCGGGACTGTTCGCCGCCTACAAGGCGGGCCGGATGCTCTCGACGGGCCGCACCGACGAAGCCTTCCGCAACGGCGGCCGGGTGTGGGACGCCGAACGCGCCCTGCACCTGCCCGGAGAAGGCACCGTCCAGCGGCTGCTGCTCCACTCCGACGCCCTCGTGCACACCGCCAACACCTACTACGCGGCCGTGCACTTCCCGGCGACCGCCCTGTTCCTCGTCTGGCTGTACCTGCGCCGCCCCGGGCACTACCTGTGGACCCGCCGCGTGCTCGCCCTCCTCACCGGCGCCGCCCTCGTGCTGCACCTCTCCTTCCCGCTCGCGCCGCCCCGGATGCTGGACGCCGCGCAGCTCGTGGACACCGCCCAGGTGTACGGGCCGAGCGTCTACGGAGCCGCCCCGGAAGCCGACACCATGGCCAACCAGTTCGCCGCCATGCCCTCGCTGCACTTCGGCTGGGCGCTGATGCTGGCCCTCGGGATGATCGCCGCGACCCGGTCCCGGTGGCGCGCCCTGTGGCTGCTGCACCCGCTGGTGACCCTGCTGGTGGTCGTGGGCACCGCCAACCACTACTGGATCGACGCCGCCGTCGCCGCCCTGCTGCTGGGAGCGGCCCTGCTGCTGGTCCCGCGCCCGGCCGCCACCGACGCCGCTCCGGCGGTACGGGGCCTGCCGCGCCCGCGCCGGGCCGCGGGGGCGGCGGGCGCCCTCTCGCGGGGGGCCGCGTCTCCCGCGCCGGGGGCCGTGCCCCCCGGGCCGGGGAACGCGCCCACCTCGCGGGGCCCCGCCCCGCTGGGCCCGCCCGGTCCAGGTGGGCCCGCGACCGGCTCGGCCCCGGCTGCGGCCGCACGCGTGACCGCCGGAGGCGAAAGGTGAACGCCACCGTCCTCGCCGTCGTCCTCTGCCTCGCCTCCGCCGCCACCTACGCGGCCGCCGCCGTCGCCCAGGAGCGCCTCGCCCGCCGGGCCGTCGCCCGCAGCGCCCGGGCCCTGCTCGGCAACGGCGCCTGGTGGTGGTCGGCCGGACTGAACGCCGCCGCCGCACTGCTGCACGCCGCCGCGCTGCGCTACGGCCCGCTGACCCTCGTCCAGCCGCTGGGCGCGCTCACCCTGGTGGCCGCCGTCCCGCTGGGGGCCCGCGGCGCCGGACGGCGGGTCGCCGCCACCGAGTGGCGCGGCACCCTGGCCACCGTCGCCGGCCTCGGGCTGCTGCTGCTCCCCGCCTCCGGCCCGGCCCCCGACGACACCCTCACCCTGGCCGAGGCGCTCGCCGTGTCCGGCGCCACCGTCGCCGTGATCCTGCTGCTCACCGCCCGCAAGGACCCCGGCCCCGGGCTGCGCCACGCCACGGCCTCCGGGCTGGCCTCCGCCGTCGCCTCCGCCCTGACCCAGACCGTCGCCGTCGCGGGCGGCCGGGGCGGGGCCCTGCTCAGCGGCCGGGTGGTCACCGTGGCCCTGCTCGTCGTGGTCTTCGCCGTCGGCGGGATGCTGCTCTCCCAGCGGGCCTACCGGGGCGGCCTCGGCGCCCCGCTCGCCGTGGTCAACCTCGCCAACCCGCTCGCCGCCGCCGCGATCGGCATGATCCTGCTCGGCGAACGCCTCCAGGGCGGCGCCCTCGGGATCCTGCTCGCCGCCGCCGGAGCCCTCGCGGCCACCCGCGGGGTCCTGCTGCTCACCCGCAGCGCGCCCGCCGCGCAGCCCGCCGAAAGCCGCCCCGTACCGGCCGGCCATGTGACAGCATGATCGGCATGGCAGCCGACCGTTCGTACCTCTCCCTCTGGTCCAGGAACTCCGTGCTCTCCATCGGCTCGGTGGGCTCGGTGCTCTCCATCGGCTCGGCGGGCAGCTTCCTCTCCGTCGCCTCCGTCGGGTCCGCGCTCTCCGTCGGATCCACCGCCTCCTGGCTGAGCGCGGGCTCCGCCTTCTCGGCCCGCTCCACCCTCTCCCTCTTCGCCTACCGCTCCCGGGGCGGCGTCGCCGTGGTCGGCGCCGTC
Source organism: Streptomyces sp. NPDC044002 (assembly GCF_056434525.1). Taxonomy (NCBI): domain Bacteria; kingdom Bacillati; phylum Actinomycetota; class Actinomycetes; order Kitasatosporales; family Streptomycetaceae; genus Streptomyces; species Streptomyces sp. NPDC044002. The sequence continues at coordinate 327,308 of NZ_JBWKEZ010000002.1, read as the reverse complement.
GCGGGAGCGGCCGCGGCCGCCGCGCTGTGGCGCGCCCGCCACCGCTGAGAACCACCGGGTCCCCGCTCGCGTCCCTGAGGACAGAGACGCACACCAAGAGCGGAGACAACGGCATGGGCATCATCGGCTGGATCATCCTGGGCCTGCTGGCCGGAGGCATCGCCAAGATCCTGCTCCCCGGCCGCGACCCGGGCGGCTTCATCGTCACCACCCTCATCGGCGTGGCCGGCGCCTTCATCGGCGGCTGGCTCTCCGCCAAGTTCCTCGACCGCCCGATCCAGGCCCAGTTCTTCGACCTCGCCACCTGGGGCTCGGCCATCGTCGGCTCCCTCGTCCTGCTCGTCGGCTACCGCATCCTCTTCGGCAACTCCCGCCGCTGAGCCCCTGGGGGGTGTCCGCGAAGTGGAGCCTGCCCCGCGACGCCCGGCACGCGCCCGCCCTCCGGGCGGACGGCGCCACTTCGCGGACACCCCCTAGGCTGGGCCCCGCGCGACGTACGAGATGCGAGGAGCCCGGAACCACATGAGCGTCACCCCAGTCCCCACCGCCGACCTGTACGACGAGCACGGCGAAGACCTCGGCATCTGCTCCGTCCAGTTCCGCCGGATCGGCGGCCGGCACCTCTTCGCCGGACCCGTGCGCACCGTCCGCTGCCACGAGGACAACGCCCTGCTGCGCGAACTCCTCCACACCCCCGGCGAAGGCGCCGTCCTCGTCGTCGACGGCGGCGGCTCCCTGCGTACCGCGCTGGTCGGCGACCTCATCGCCGGCGCCGCCCAGGCCTCCGGCTGGGCCGGGCTGATCGTCAACGGCGCCGTCCGCGACAGCGTCGCCCTCGGCGCCCTGGACCTCGGCGTCCAGGCACTCGGCACCTGCCCGCGCAAGAGCGCCAAGACCGGCGAGGGCGCCGTCGACGAGCCCGTCACCATCGGCGGGGTCACCTTCCGCCCCGGCGACACCGTGTACGTGGACGACGACAGCGTCGTCGTCCTGCCCGCCGCGCACTGACCCCGTCGGTTTCGCGCCACCCGGCGGCCCCGGCCCTGGCGGCGGCGGGCCGCCAGGGGTTTCACTGCGGGCCCATGAGACGACACAGGATCATGGGCCTGCTCGGCGCGCTCACCCTCGCCGCCGGCGCCCTGGCCGGACCCGCGGCCGCCGCCGGAACCCCCGCGGGCGCGCCCCCGGCCGCCCCCGAACCCGTCCCGCCCGCCGAGTTCGGCACCGACTGGCACGACCCCCTCACCGCCGCCCCGCCCGTCGAGCACCCCGCCACCCGGTCCTGCCGGGTGACGCTGGCCGAGGCCCAGTTCCGGGACTTCACCCCCTACAAGGGCACCTACACCCCGCCCACCGGCTGCGGCCGCTCCGACTGGGCCAAGGCCGTCCTGCGCCTCGACGGCAAGGTCAAGGGCCGCCAGTACGACCGCCTCGGCAACCTCACCCTCGGCGGCGTGGAGATCCTGCGCACCTCCACCCCCGAACCCTCGCCCGACGGCATCGAGTGGTCCGTCGAGAAGGACGTCACCCGCTACCGCGACGTCCTCAGCCGCCCGGGACCCGTCGAGATGCTGATCGGCAACGTCGTCAACGACACCTACACCGGCGTCATCGACGTCAAGGTGACCCTCACCCTCTACGCCGCCGACCGCCACACACCGGCCCCCGACACCCCCGACCGGGTCCTGCCCCTCACCACCCCGGCGGTCACCACCCCCCGCAACACCGAGCGGCTCCTCGCCGAGGTGTACGCCACCGGCTCCGGCGGCGGCTGCGAGGAGTACTGGTACATGACGGTCCCCGACGCCGCGCCCTACTCCTGCAAGGCCGCCGACGGCCCCTACCGCGAGGTGCGGATCGCAGTCGACGGACAGCTCGCCGGTCTGGCCGCGCCCTTCCCGACCGTGTGGACCGGAGGCTGGTCCAACCCCTTCCTCTGGTACGTCACCCCCGGCCCGCGCGCCTTCGACGTCCAGCCGCTCGTGTACGACCTCACCCCCTACGCCGCCCTGCTCAACGACGGCCGCGAGCACCGCGTCGAGGTCTCCGTCGCCGGCGTCCCGGCCGGCCAGGCCGGCTGGAGCACCCCCGCCAACCTGCTGCTCTGGCAGGACCACGGCCGCCAGGTCGTCACCGGGGCCCTGACCCGCCACGAGGAGGGCGCCCCCGCCGGCTCCTCCCGCTGGACGCCCGCCGCCCCCGGCGGCGAACACCGCCTGGACACCGACGGCGCCCACCGCCTGACCGTCGCCGGGCACCTCGACACCTCCCACGGCCGGGTCACCACCACCGTCACCCGCGCCGTCTCCCACACCTCCGCGCACCGCTGGACCGACGGCGAGAACCGCGACGCCCTCACCGCGACCTGGACCGACGAGGAGAGCGTCACCCGCGGCGCCGCCACCACCCGCACGACCCGCACCTACACCATGGACGGCGAGACCACCCTCGGCGCCGGGGACCGGCTGCGCACCGTCCTGACCCTCGGCGACCGCGCCGACACCGCCACCCTGCGCGGCGGCCGCCAGACCGGCCGCACCCTCCTCGACGACCGGTACACGGGCGACGCCTCGTACACGGCGAACGTCCCGCGCGACCAGCGGCACGCCGTCGGCACCTCCACCGAGCGCTACCGCCTGTACGGGTCCTCGATCGGCGGCGGCTGTTACGACCGTACGGTGTCCACCGCGCAGGGCACTCTGACGGAGGACCGCCTCCGCTGCTGACGGCGGCGGGGCCTACGATGACCGCCCATGGAGAACAGTGAGGCCGGCAGACGGCTGATCGACGGCCGTTTCGAACTCATCGGCCCCCTGGGCGCCGGAGGCATGGGCACGGTGTGGCGCGCCCGCGACATCGCACTGCACCGCGAGGTCGCCCTCAAGGAGGTGCGCCCGCCGGACCCCGCCACCGCCGCCGCGCAGCCGGACCTCGCCGTCCAGCTGCGCGAGCGGGCCATCCGCGAGGCGCGGGCCCTGGCCCGCCTCGCCCACCCCAACGTGGTGACGATCCACCACATCGTGGAGCCCGCAGCGGGCACCGAAGGCCACCCGTGGATCGTGATGGAGCTGCTCAAGGGCGGCTCCCTGCACGACCGGCTCGCCGCCGGACCGATGCCGCTGCCCGAGGTGGTGCGGCTCGGGCTCGACATCCTCTCCGCGCTGCGCGCCGCGCACGCCGAGGGCGTGCTCCACCGGGACGTCAAGCCGGCCAACGTCCTGCTGCGGCCCGACGGGGCGGGCGTACTGACCGACTTCGGCATCGCCGCCCTGCACGGGGCGACCGCCCTCACCTCCACCGGCGTGCTCATCGGCTCGCCCGAGTACATCGCCCCCGAGCGGTGCCGGGGCGAGGAGGGCCTGGCGGCCTCCGACCTGTGGTCGCTCGGCATGATGCTGTACGTGGCCGCCGAGGGGACGCACCCGCTGCGCCGGGCCACCAGCCTGGCCACCGTCGTCGCCGTCCTGGACGAGCCGATCCCGGCGCCCGTGCGCTCCGGCCCGCTGGGACCCGTACTGGAACGGCTGCTCGTCCGCGATCCCGCAGCGCGGCCCGACGGCGCCGAACTGGAAGCACTGCTCCGGTCCGCGAGCACCGCTCTCGGTACGGGTGCCGGAGCCGCCGCGGCCGCCCCCGCACCGGCACCGCTCGCGGGCCCGGGACACTACGGCCCGCCCCCCACCGCCGTATCCGGCACCCGGCCCTTCACCCCCGGCGGAGGCTCCCCGTACGGGCCCACCACCCCCGTCCCGGCCCCCGCCCCGTCCCCCTCCCGGGGCCGCGGCCGCGCCGCGCTGATCGGCGGCGTCCTCGCACTGGCCCTCGCCGGCGGCGTCGTCGGGCTCGTCCAGGCCCTGCCCGACGGCACGTCCGGCGACCCGGACGCCAAGGGCTCCACGGCCTCCGCCCCGGCCGCCGGCGGCACGGCCACCACCGTCGCCCAGGCGCCCGCCACCTCGAAGTCCGCCACGCCCAAGCCGCAGGGCACCCCCGCCGCGGCCGCCAAGGGCAGCCTCCTCACGCCCGACAAGGTCCGTACCGTCATCGAGGCGTTCAAGCAGCAGACCGGCACCACCACCTTCGTGGAGATGACCGTCTACGAGGGGTACGTGCTGGCCTCCATCCCCACCGCCCCCGGCGCCGACACCTACGACCGGTACGAGTACCGCGACGGCCGGGTCAAGAACGACGGACCCGGCGGCACCGTCAAGCCGGACGAGCCGCTCATCGACATGGCGGCCGTCAAGTGGGACGCCCTGCCCGGCCTCCTGGACCGGGCGCAGCAGGAACTCGGCGTCACCAAGCCGACCTCCCGCTACGTCATCGTCGAGCCCTGGCTCTTCGACGCGTCCCCCTCCATGCGCCCCTACCTCACCGACGAGTACGGGCGGGGCGGCTACGTGTACGCCGACACCCAGGGCAACGTGAAGAAGGTGTACCGCTCCTGACATCGTGTAGCCGTACACGCGCACCGGTCCACGCACCGGTGCGCGCACCCCGTACGCGCACCCGCGTACGGCAGACACGGTCCAAGGAGCACGGTCCACCATGCCCAGCTGGCGCAGCACCCTCACCCAGGCCGGGATAACCGACCCCCGGCTGCGGGCCGACCACACCCACGCCGCCCGCCGGGTGCTGCGCCGCGAACCGGCCCCGTACCTCACGCTGCGCCTGCTCGCCGCACCGACCCTGGTGCCCTGGCTCTCGACGGGCCTCGCCTTCATGAACCTGGTCGACGACGTCGCCGAGACCGGCACCCCGGCCGTGCGGGCCGCAGGACTCGCCGCCCTGGCCGGCCGCGTCGAGTCGGCCACGGCGACCGGCGAGAGCCCCGACCCGCTGCTGCGCGCCTACGCCCACGCCGTCCGCGTCAGGGGCCTGCCGGGCCACTGGATCACCCGCTTCCTCGACGGCGCGGCCACCGCCGAGGCCGCCTTCGACGGCTTCGCCGCCGAGGAGGACTTCCAGGCCTACCTCGACGACTACGCCTGGCCCGGGATCATGGTCTTCACCGGGCTCCAGTACCAGGGCGGACCCGACGCCGCCCAGGCCGCGGGCTGGCGCGCCTTCGTGGACGCCGCCCAGCGGGTCGACTTCCTCGCCGACCTGGCGGGCGACCTCGCCGAGGGCCGGCTCTGCATCCCGCGCTCCCGCCTCGCCGAGCACTCCGTCACCCGCGCCGACCTCGAACAGGCCCGCGAGACCCCGGCGGTGCGGGACCTCCTCGCCGCGGAGTGCGCCCGCGCACGGACCGCCCTCGCCGCGGCCGAGGGCATCCTCGACCTCACCGAGCCCGGCCTGCGGCCGGTGGTCGCCGCCATGACGGAGCTGATGGGACACCAGCTGGCCGCGGTGGAGAAGGCCGGCACCGGCGCCCTGCGCAAGGACGTCGGCTACGGCCTGGCCGCCCCCGTGGGCACCCTGGTCCGTGCACTGCGACGGCGGTGACACCACCCCGGAGTGACATTCGCACTGCCCGGGACCGTACGGCCGGGTGCACCTGTCCGAGTCGACCGTGCGCAACTACCTCTCGGCGGCCATCGGCAAGACCGGCACCCGCAACCGGATTGAGGCCGTCCGCGCGGCCCGCCGCCAGGGCCGGCTCTGACGGCCCGTCGGCCGGGGCCTGGTACCTGGAGCCTGCGCCCGGCCACGCGGCCCGGCGGCTGCGGGTTTCGGGGCCGTCCGACGGAACAGCGGTCCGCGGCGAGCGCGTTGTGCCGGTCGTCCGCAGGCGCTCTGGTACCACGGCAGACTCACCCCCAGCCCAGGAGGTAGCAGGTGCCCGAACCCAAGCGGAACGACAGGACCGATGAACAGGCGCGGAAGCTGACCGAGGCCGCGTTGCTGATCGTCGATGCCCGGAGGAAGGCCGTGGAGCTGGTGCGCGAGTCGGGGGCGCAGCTTGAGGAGGAAGAACGTGACTTCTTCGAGGGGTGCACGGCGCTGCGGCCACCGCCGCCCGATCCTCACAGGTGCGTCTGCCCCCGCTACCGGGGCTCGGGCGGCAATGACAAGTGCCGAACCACGTTCCCCGACCCGTGGACCGGCGGGTGGGGCGGAAATCCCTTGGTGCGATGCGGGCACCCGAAGGAGGCGCACGGGATTTGACCGGCAGCACCCGGTCCGCCGGCGGCGGACACCGCGGCCGGCCACCACCGGGACCGTTTGCCCCCCCCCGCTCCCGCACCACTTTCAGTAGGCGCCGTTGACGTTGTCGATCGAGCCGTAGCGGGCGGCGGCGTAGTTGCAGGCCGCCGTGATGTTCGCGACCGGGTCGTACGAGTCCAGGGACGTGCCGGGCACGTGGTAGGCGCGGAAGGTCGGGTCGATGACCTGGAGCAGGCCCTTGGAGGGGATGCCGTTCTGGGCGTTGATGTCCCAGTTGTTGATGGCGAGGGGGTTGCCCGAGGACTCCCGCATCACGTTGCGGTGGATTCCGTTGTAGCTGCCGGGAATTCCGTGCCTGGCCATGATGTCCAGCGACTGCCGGATCCAGCCGTCGAGGTTGTTCGCGTACACGGGGGTGGCCGGCTTGGCGGCGGGCTTGGGGGGGGGGGGGGGGGGGGTCGAACCACGTAGCCCACTCCCCCAAGAAAGAACAGCCCCAGAAAGAAAGCACA
>NZ_JBWKEZ010000002.1:272277-320675 GCF_056434525.1 Streptomyces sp. NPDC044002 | reverse complement strand
CTTCCGTTCCCATGTCCGATCCCACGCCACCCTCCGCCCCTCCTTGGTGTTTTTCCTTTCTGGTGGGGGTTCCTTGTGTCGGCGTCCCTTCTCCCCCCCCCCCCCCCCCCCCCCCCGCCGAGGCTCAGCTTCAGGCCGGGACGGATCACCGAGGGGTCGGAGCCGATGACGCCCCGGTTGGCCTCGTAGAGCGCCTGCCAGCCGCCGCTCACGGAATGCTGGGACGCGATCTTCGAAAGGGTGTCGCCGCCCACCACCGAATAGGTCAGGGCTGCCGCGGCCTTTTCCACGGACGCCTTTTCCGCGGTGGCCTTCTCCACGGACGCCTTGACGAGCGAGGCGGGCTGCGTGCCCGTCGCCCCGGCCGTCGTGGCGCTGATCAGAGGCAGCGCGAGGGCTGCTCCACCCGTGCCGGCGACCGCCAGCTTCCGGGTGATCCAGTGCTGCTTCGGCCGACGGTGCTTACCCTGTCGGGGCATGGCGCTGTTCCTCACGTGGGGGTACGGGAGAGCCCCGGCGGCGGCCGGATTCGGCAGTCGGCCGCGGGGAGTGAGGTGACCGTAGGCGAGCGCGCGGCGCGGGAACAAGACACGAATTCCACCGGTAGATCGACTTCTCGGGCGTCGTGCGGTAATTGACCATGAATTGCGGATCAAGGAAAGGCTGATTTCCTTTCCGGGGAAAGGGAATCGGCCGTTCCGGATGAATTGATGTTGATCGGTCCCGCGTGACCCACATCACGGGTCCGGCAGGTTTGGGGCCGCCTCGCGCAATACGGTCAATTGGCGGCCCGATACTGCCGATTCGGGCGACCTGCGCGAGGGTGTTGAAATGGTATGTACCGGGTATTTCGGACACCGGTGGGTCCGTTCCGTGCCCTCAGAGGGAGGCCAGCGCCTCCAGGGTGGCGTCCACGGCCCGCCCGGACGCGGGCAGCAGGGGCAGACGCACGTCCGGGGCCGGGATCCGGCCCTGCGCGTGCAGCACGCCCTTGACCACCGCCGGGTTCGGCTCCGCGAAGGCCGCTGCCGAGACCCGCGCCAGCCCGTGACCCAGCTCCCGGGCCCGCCCGGCGTCACCGGCCCGCCAGGCCGCCGCGAGCTCCACGAACCGCTCCGTCGCCAGATGGGCCGAGGCGAGCACCGCCCCCGAGGCGCCGAGCGCCAGCATCGGGGACACGTACGCGTCGTCCCCGGCCAGGACCGAGAACCCGTCCGGCAGCCGGCCGAGCAGCGCCACCGTCTCCGCGTCGATCCCGCCCGCCGCGTACTTCACCCCGGCCACCCCGGCCAGCGAGCCCAGCGCCCGCAGGGCGTCCGCGTCCAGCGGCTGCCCCGTCCGGTACGGGATGTGATAGACGATCAGCGGCACCGGGCTCACCTCCGCCAGCCGCGTGAAATGGGCCAGCACCCCCGCCGCCGAAGGCCGCACGAACGACGGCACGGTCACCAGCGCCGCCCCGACCTCCGGCCACCGCGCCAGCCGGGCCAGCGCCGCCTCGCTCGCCCGGGTCCCGCTCGCCCCCGCCCCCACCGTGAGCGGTACGCCCCGCTCCGCGCAGACCCGCGCGCAGACCCCGGTCACCAGGTCGCGCTCCGCCTCGTCCAGCGCGGCGGTCTCGCCCGTCGTGCCGAGGGCCACGATCCCGGCGGCCCCCGCGTCGAGCACCTCGTGGGCGAGGGCCTCCAGCGCCTCCGCGGCGACGTCCCCGCCGGGCGTGAAGGGGGTGACGAGCGGGACGTGGATCCCGTTGAGGGGGAAATAGGTGTTATGGGCCATTCGTCCGGCCTGAGCCGTTTCCTGTCGCATGCAGAAGAGCTTCGCCCGGACCGAGCGCCGAATCCAGTTCGCATTCCTTACCCGATCCGTAAGCTGAGCCGATGCTCGACGTCCGCCGCCTGCGCCTGCTGCGCGAACTCGCCTGCCGGGGCACCATCGCCGCCGTGGCCGAGGCGCTCGCCTTCAGCCCCTCCGCCGTCTCCCAGCAGCTCGCCGTCCTCGAACGCGAGGCCGGCCTGCCCCTGCTGGAACGCACCGGCCGCCGCGTCCGCCTCACCCCGGCCGCCCAGAACCTCGTACGCCACGCCGAAGCCGTCCTGGAACGCCTGGAGCGGGCCGACGCCGACCTCGCGGAGGCCCGCAGCGGCCTCGCCGGAGTCCTGCGCGTCGGCTCCTTCCCCACCGCCACCCGGGCCATCGTCCCGGCGGCCCTGGTCCACCTGGCCCGGCGCCACCCGGGGCTGGAGCCGAGGGTCCGCGAGACCGACCCGGCGGCGGTCGCGCACGCACTGCGGGCCGGGGACCTGGACGTGGCCCTGGTCCACGAGTACGACTTCGTCCCCGCGCCGCCGGAGCCGGGGCTGGCCACCCGGCCGCTGTACGAGGAGGCGATGTACCTGGCCGCCCCGGCGGCCCCGGCCGTCCCGCACCCGGCCGTCCCGCACCCGGCCGCCGCCACCGGGGCCGACCAGGGCGCGGTCCTGCGCACCCACCAGGACGAGCCCTGGATCACCGCCACCCCCGGGACCCTCTGCCACGCCATGACCGTACGGGCCTGCCAGGCGGCCGGGTTCACCCCCCGGATCCGGCACCAGGTCGACGAGTTCGACACCGTCCTCGCGCTGGTCGCGGCCGGGCAGGGGGTGGCCGTCGTCCCCCAGCTGGGAGTGACCGGCCCCCCTGACCCGGCCGTCGCCCTCACCCGCCTGCACATGGAACGCCGCACCAAGGTCGCCTTCCGCAGCGGCGCCGCCGCCCACCCCGCCGTCGCCGCCCTCACCGCGGCGCTGCGCGCCTCCGTACCGCCGGATCTGGCCGGAACCGGAGGCGGGGGGTGACGCGAAGGCCCGCACAACTCCCTTGGACGGCCGCGCCCGTGTACGTTCGATGATCCAGACCGATCAGACCGATCAGACCGATCCGCACAGAACGGGGTACGACGTGACACATCGCGTACGAGGGGTCATCGCGCGGAGCAAGGGCGCACCGGTGGAGACGACCACGATCCTCGTGCCCGACCCGGGGCCCGGCGAAGCCCTCGTCAAGGTGCAGGCCTGCGGGGTCTGTCATACCGACCTGCACTACCGCGAGGGCGGCATCAACGACGAGTTCCCCTTCCTCCTCGGCCACGAGGCCGCGGGCGTCGTCGAGTCCGTCGGCCCCGACGTCACCTCCGTCGCCCCCGGCGACTTCGTGGTCCTCAACTGGCGTGCGGTGTGCGGCGCCTGCCGGGCCTGCAAGCGCGGCCGGCCCTGGTACTGCTTCAACACCCACAACGCCACCCAGCCCATGACGCTGGAGGACGGCACCCCGCTCTCCCCGGCCCTGGGCATCGGCGCCTTCGCCGAGAAGACCCTCGTCGCCGCCGGACAGTGCACCAAGGTGGACCCCGCCGCCTCGCCGGCCGCCGCCGGCCTGCTCGGCTGCGGTGTCATGGCGGGCCTGGGCGCCGCCCTGAACACCGGCAACGTCGGGCGGGGGGACTCGGTCGCCGTCATCGGCTGCGGGGGAGTCGGCAACGCGGCCGTCGCCGGCGCCCGGCTGGCCGGCGCCTCGCGGATCATCGCCGTGGACCTGGACGACCGGAAGCTGGAGTGGGCGCGCGGCCTCGGCGCCACCCACACCGTCAACGGGCGCACGGAGGACGTGGTCAAGGCGATCCAGGAGCTGACCGGCGGGAACGGCGCGGACGTGGTCATCGAGGCCGTCGGCCGCCCGGAGACCTACCGGCAGGCCTTCTACGCCCGCGACCTGGCCGGCACCGTGGTCCTGGTCGGCGTACCGACGCCCGAGATGCAGCTCGAACTCCCGCTCCTGGACGTCTTCGGGCGCGGCGGCGCCCTCAAGTCCTCCTGGTACGGGGACTGCCTGCCCGAGCGCGACTTCCCGCTGCTGATCGACCTGTACCTGCAGGGCCGGCTCGACCTCGACGCGTTCGTCTCCGAGACCATCCCGCTCGACGGGGTCGAGGACGCCTTCGCCCGCATGGAGCGGGGCGAGGTGCTCCGCTCGGTGGTCGCCTTCTGAGCCGCTGACCCGCTGCCCCGGGGCCCCGACCAGGGGTTCCGGGGCATAAACTCGGCCGGGACGTCAGCCCCGGCCCCGGGCCCCGCCGCGATCCGGCGCAGGTGCGGGGGAGGGGATCCGCACCCACACCCCAGGGGCCGTACGTGACCCTCCCGCGCAGCTACCGCCAGCCCGGTGTCGTCCTGACCGACCACCACTTCACCGTGCCGCTCGACCACGACCGCCCCGGCGGGGAGCGCATCGAGCTGTACGCCCGCGAGGTGGTGGCGAACGACAAGGACCCCGAGCGGCTGCCCTGGCTGCTGTACCTGGAGGGCGGACCCGGCTTCGGGGCGCGGCGGTTCACCGGACGGCAGGCCTGGCTGGAGCGGGCCCTCGCCGACCACCGGGTACTCCTCCTGGACCAGCGCGGCACCGGCCGCTCCACCCCCGTCAACCGGCAGACCCTGCCCGCCCGCGGCACCCCCGCCGAGCAGGCCGCCCACCTGACGCACTTCCGCGCCGACTCCATCGTGCGCGACGCCGAGGTCATCCGCCCCGCCCTGACCGGCGGCGCCCCCTGGACCGTGCTCGGCCAGAGCTTCGGCGGGTTCTGCGCCACCCACTACCTCTCCACCGCGCCCGAGGGCCTGACCGCCGCCCTGATCACCGGCGGACTGCCCTCCCTCCACGCCACCGCCACAGAGGTGTACGAGGCCGCGTACCCCCGCATCGAGCGCAAGAACCTCGCCCACTACGCCCGCTACCCCATGGACGTCGAGCGCGCCCGCCGCATCGCCGCCCACCTCGCCGAGCGCCCCGCCGAACTCCCCGGCGGCTACCGGCTGACCGTGGAGGCCTTCCAGTCCCTCGGCCTGATGCTCGGCGCCGGCGACGGCAGCCACCAGCTGCACTACCTCCTGGAGGACGCCTTCGTCACCACCCCGGCCGGCCCCGCCCTCTCGGACGCCTTCCTGCACGCCGTCCACCCCCACCTCTCCTTCGCGGGCCACCCCCTGTACGCCCTGCTCCACGAGGCGATCTACGCCCAGGACCCGGCGGCCCCCACAGCCTGGGCCGCCGAACGGGTCCGCGCCGCGCACCCCCGCTTCGACGCCGCGAAGGCCCTCGCGGGCGACGGCCCCGTGCTCTTCACCGGCGAGACCATCCACCCCTGGCACTTCACCAGCGACCCCGCCCTCGCCCCCCTCCGCGAGACGGCCGACCTCCTGGCGTCCCGCACCGGCTGGACGCCGCTCTACGACCCGGCCGTGCTCGCCGCCAACGAGGTCCCGGTGGCGGCCGCGGTCTACCACGACGACATGTACGTGGACACCGCCCACTCCCTGGCCACGGCCCGGGCCGTCCGCGGCCTGCGGACCTGGGTGACGGACGAGTTCGAGCACGACGGCGTCCGCGCGGGCGGCCCCCGCGTCCTGGACCGGCTGCTGTCCCTGGTCCGCGACGAGGTCTAGGCCGTCTCTTCCGGATCTTGCCTGACCCGCGCCGCCCGGCACCGCACCTCGCCGCGTTGGCGGTGCACCCGAGTACGTCCAGTACAAGGGCGCCCCGCCAACGCGCCGATGCACGGCACCGGACGACGCGGGCTTAGCCGGCAAGATCCGAAAGAGACGGCCTAGGCCCCTTTTGACATGGCGGCCTTCTCCGTGCAGGCCCGACAGGGCGGCGTCGCCTATTGTGCGGCGTATGACCGAACAAGCTGAGCAGCAGCCGCCCTTGCAGCCGATGCCCGCCGACTGGCGGCGGGCCCTCGCGGTGGTCGCGCACCCCGACGACCTGGAGTACGGCTGCGCCGCCGCCATCGCCGAGTGGACGGACGGCGGCCGCGAGGTCGCCTACCTGCTCGCCACGCGCGGCGAGGCGGGCATCGACGGGGTCGCCCCGGAGGAGTGCGGCCCGCTGCGCGAGGCCGAGCAGCGGGCCAGCGCGGCGGTCGTCGGGGTCTCCACCGTGGAGTTCCTCGACCACCGCGACGGGGTCGTCGAGTACGGGCTCGGCCTGCGCCGGGACATCGCGGCGGCCATCCGGCGGCACCGCCCCGAGCTGGTGATCACCCTCAACCACCGGGACACCTGGGGCGGGGTGGGCGGCGGCGGGTACTGGAACACCCCCGACCACAAGGCCGTCGGCCGGGCTGTGCTGGACGCCGCCGCCGACGCGGGCAACCGGTGGATCTTCCCCGAACTCGTCTCCGAGCAGGGCCTGGAGCCCTGGGACGGGGTGCGCTGGGTCGCGGTGGCGAACACCACCACGCCCACCCACGCCGTCGACGCGGGCCCCGGACTGGAGCGCGCGATCCGGTCCCTGCTGGAGCACAAGGCGTACATCTCCGCACTGACCGACCAGGATCCCGAGGAGTACGTACGCACCTTCCTCACCGGCAACGTCCAGCAGGCGGCGGCCCGCTTCGGCGGCCGTCCGGCCGTGCCGTTCGAGGTCTTCCCCCGCTGACCGGACCCCCCTAAGCTGACGATCCGTCAGCTGACTTCGGGGGTGCGGTACACGGTGATCGACACGCTCGGCAGGGAGGTGGGCGAGGGCGAGGAGCGCATCCGGCTGGACGTCGAGGACGGCATCGCGCTCCTCACCCTCTGCCGCCCCGACAAGCTCAACGGCTGGAGCTGGGAGTCCACCCGCCAGCTGGGCCTGCTCGCCGACCGGATCCGCTTCGACCCGGACGTGCGCGCGGTCCTGCTGCGCGCGCAGGGCCGGGCCTTCTGCGCGGGCATCGACGTGACCGCCCCCGGCGGCGCGATCACGGGCGACTCCGCCGCCGGACGGACCCGGAACTACTACGAGGGCATCCGCTGGGTCCACGAGCGCTTCTCCGTCCTCGCCCGCCTGCCGCAGCCGGTCGTCGCCGCCGTCCAGGGCTACTGCCTGGGCTTCGGCTTCGAACTGGCCCTGATGGCCGACATCCGGATCGCCGCCGACGACGCCGTCTTCGCCCTGCCCGAGGCCCGGCTGGGCGTGGCGGTGGACGCCGGCGGCGACCTGCGGATCGCCCGGGACGCCGGGGCGGGCTGGGCCAAGTTCCTCGCCCTGACCGGCCGCAGGATCGACGCGGCCACCGCCGAGCGCCTGGGCCTGGTCCAACTGGTCGTCCCCCCGGCCGGCCTGGACGCGGAGGCCCGCGCCCTGGCCGCCGAGATCGCGGCGAACGCCCCGCTCGCCGTCCAGGGCATCAAGCGCTCGATCGACGCCTACGCGGACGCCGCCCTGCCCGCCGCCCTGGACCGGGTCGCCATGACGGCGGCCCTCACCCTCACCTCCGAGGACGCCGCGGAGGGCTACGGAGCCAAGGACGCCCGCCGGCCCCCGCACTTCAGGGGAGCGTGAGCACCGGGGTCCCGCCGTCGGGCTTGCGCAGGGCGCGGAAGCCCAGGTACTCCGCGTACATCAGGCCGGCGAAGGAGTCGTGCCGCTCCGGACCGCTCCCGCTCCAGCTGGAGAAGCGGTACGCGGCCCACTCGCCGTCGGCGTCGACGTCACCCGGGTCGAGGATCAGCCACGTCTGGTCCCCCTCCAGGGATATCTGGACCGCCCGGCCCCACCGCGCGGACTCGTACGGCTCCTCCTCTTCGTCCTCGGAGTCCCCGTCCTCGGAGTCCCCGTCCTCGTCCCCGCCCCCGTCTTCGTCTGCGTCCTCGTCCTCGTCCGCGTCCTCGTCGAGGTCCTCCTGCTCCCACTCGGCGAGCATCTCGTACAGGTACCCCGTCAGCTCCCGAAGCGGCCCCACCTCCGCCGCCGGGGCGAGCAGTTCCACGAACTCCCCGGCCCACCGCCACCCGTCGGTGACCTCCAGGAAGGACCGGTACGAAGGCGGCAGCGGGACCCCCAGCCTGGCTTCGAGCGCTGCTATCCGCTCCGGCGGGGCGGGGTCGAAGCCCAGCCAGCCCAGGGGCGGCTCCGCAGGGGCCTCGGTGCGCATGGCCGCCTCCCGCTCGGCGCTCCAGGCGCGGAGGAAGGGTTCCCAGTCGTCGGTCTTCATGACCCCGATGGTGCCGCACGCCACTGACAACGCCTCAGGACGCGCCGCTCACGGGTGGAACGGCCCGCGTCCCAGCTGCTCGCGCACCGGCACCACTTCCGGCTGGACCAGGGCCCGGCGCTGCCAGTTCGCCCCGTCGACCACCAGGGTGTGGCCGGTGACGAAGCGGGCGTAGGGGGAGGCCAGGAAGGTGGCGGCCCAGCCCAGTTCGCGTGGGGCGCCCACCCGCAGGGCGGGCTGGCGGGAGTCCTTGGAGTCCGGGGCGGCGCGCTCCAGCCCGCCCCGGATGTCCTCGGTCATGTCGGCGTGCGGGAACAGCCCGGGCACCAGCCCGTTGACGCGGATGCCGTACGGGCCCCACTCCACGGCGAGGGTCTCCACCAGGTTCTTCACCCCGGCCTTCGCGGCGGCGCTGTGGGCGAAGCCGGGCCCGCCGGTCCAGGCGTAGGAGGCGCCGACGCTGACGATCGCCCCCGGGCTGCCGGCGCCGAGGTGGCGCCGGCCGAACTCGCGGGTCATGAACCACGTCCCGGTCAGGGTGGTGTCGACCACCGCCCGCCAGGCGCCCGGGGACAGGTCCTCGGCGGGGCTGGGGAAGTTCGCCGCGGCGTTGTTGACCAGCACGTCCGGCAGCCCGAGCGCGGCCCCGGCGGCGTCGAAGACGTCCGCGACCCGATCGGGGTCCCGGATGTCGCAGACCGCGGCCGCCACCCGGCCCGCTCCGGGCACGGCCGCCAGCTCCTCGCACGCCGCCTCCAGCTGCCCGGCGCGGCGCCCCGCGATCAGCAGGTCGGCGCCGAGCCGGGCGAACTCGGCGGCGATGGCCTTGCCCAGCCCGGTGCCGCCGCCGGTCACGAGGACCACCTGCCCCGCGTACGTGCCGGCGGGCAGGGCGGCGGCGCCCAGCGGGGGCGGCGCGGGCAGGCCGCGCCTGATCTCGTCCGTCATGGGGGCATCGATAGCGCGCCGGGGCGCAGATCGCCATGCCCGTGACGGAGGCCGCTACTGCGGCAGGTACGCCTGCTTCGTCGCGCAGGTCCAGATCACCGGCTTCAGCGTGCCGCCCGCGTTGACGGCCGCGCCGCCGACCCGGCCGTCGTCGGCGACCGACGAGGCCGCGCTGGCCTGGTTCGCGGAGAGCCGGGGCAGGGCGAGCACCGGCCCGGTGCCCGTCCACAGCTGCGCCTGGTCGGGCAGGGTCTGGATGTCCGGGTGGAACTTGGCGGTGCCGACGGAGACGCCGGCCGTCGGGCTGACGGCCTCGAAGGTGCCGTACGGGTGGGTCTTCAGCGCGCCGGGGGCGCCGACGGGCCCGGTGTAGGGCGGGGCCCAGGTCACCGGCCGGAACTGGTAGCCCATGCCGTACCAGTCGTAGCCGACGACGCGGCCGCTCTCGTCGATGTCCTGCACCCAGCTGTCGTTGGAGGTGCGGGACAGGGCCTTGGCCGGTCCGCCGTCTGCGGGCCAGAGGACGGGGTAGCTGCCCTCCAGGTGCTGGCCGGTCTCCGGGACCTCGTAGTCCTCGCGCGCCATGCCGATGACGTCGCCCTTGTTGTTGATGCCGGAGACCAGCTCGATCCGGGTGCCGGGCGCCGCGTCCGCGGGCGCGGCCAGCTCGCGGACCTTCCGGCCGTCCTTCCACACGGCGCCCACGCCCGGCCGGGTGCGGGAGACGACGTAGCCGGCGTCGTTGACGTCGGCGTCGTCGGACAGCCAGTCGCTCCCCGGCAGCCGGGTGACCGTGGCGTCGCCCGCCCGGTAGGTGAAGAGGTAGCCGTCGGCGCCGTGGGTGACGCCCACCATCAGGCCGCTCCTGTTCACGGCGAGCACCGCGCCCGACAGGCCGGCGTCGGACAGCGGGACCTTGTGGAGCCGGCTGCCGGTCCAGTAGACGGGCTTCCCGCCGGAGACGCCGACGGACAGGCTGCCCGTGCCGAGGCCGAGGACCCCCTCGGTCTGCTCGTTGCCCACGCTGTAGCCGCCGGTGCCGATGGAGCCGAGGACCTGGATCCGGGGCGTGCAGGACGGGGCGGCCGCGGCCGGTCCGGCGGCGGTGACGATCCCGGCCAGGACGAGGGCGGCGGCGGCCGCCGCGCCGGTCCGGCGCGTGCGGGTGTGCGTGCGGGTGTGCGTGCGCGTGTGTGTGCGCGTGCTGTTCATCGTTCGGTTCCCCCTGTGGTGTGGGCGTGGCGCAGACGCGCGCCCGGAGCGGTCGGCTCCGGGCGCGCGGAATCCCCTGGTGCGTCATATGCCCTGTGCAAGCGGCCTGTTGATGTTATCTGCGGATACGGGTGTTCACCCGTGGTTCGTCCGTCCGATTTCCGGAACGGGCGGCCGGGAACGCCGGTGGCCGGGGATCCGCCCGGCGGGGATGGCGCGGACGAGGGTTCCCAAGGGGGCAAGCGACCGCTTAGTATGCCGCCGAGCGTGGTCCCTCGACGGCGGCTGGAGGCCCCGGATGCAGGCATGGCGAGTACACACGACCGGCGAACCCCGCGAGGCCATGCGCCTCGAAGAGGTCCCCGAACCCGTGCCCGGCGAGGGCGAGGTGAAACTCCGCGTCCTCGCGGCGAACGTCAACTTCCCCGACGCGCTCCTCGTCCGAGGCCAGTACCAGATCCGCCCGCCCCTGCCCTTCACCCCGGGCGTCGAGATCTGCGGCCTGACCGAGGACGGCCGCCGGGTCATCGCCAACCCGAGCCTGCCCCACGGCGGCTTCGCCGAGTACGTCACCGCCCCCGCCCGCGCCCTGCTGCCCGCCCCCGACAGCCTGGACGACGCCGAGGCCGCCGCCCTGCACATCGGCTACCAGACCGGCTGGTTCGGCCTCCACCGCAGGGCCCGCCTCCAGCGCGGCGAGACCCTGCTCGTGCACGCCGCCGCCGGCGGGGTCGGCAGCGCCGCCGTCCAGCTCGGCAAGGCCGCCGGAGCCACCGTCATCGGCGTCGTCGGCGGCAAGGCCAAGGCCCGCACCGCCGAGGAGCTCGGCTGCGACCTCGTCATCGACCGCACCACCGAGGACGTCGTCGCCCGCGTCAAGGAGTTCACCGGCGGACACGGAGCCGACGTCGCCTACGACCCCGTCGGCGGCGACGCCTACACCGCCTCCGCCAAGTGCGCGGCCTTCGAGGGCCGCATCGTCGTCGTCGGCTTCGCCGGCGGCACCATCCCCGCCCCCGCCCTCAACCACGCCCTGGTCAAGAACTACGCCGTACTCGGCCTGCACTGGGGGCTGTACGCCGCGAAGGACCCCGCCGCGATCCTCGCCTGCCACACCGAACTCACCCGCCTCGCCGCGGACGGCGCGATCAAACCCCTCGTCAGCGAACGCGTCCCGCTCGACCGGGCCGCCGACGCCGTCCAGCGCCTCGCCGACGGCACCACCACCGGCCGGCTGGTCGTCGTACCGTCCCAGGACCCGGGAGCCGCCCGATGACCGCCGACGCCGAAGACCTCCGCGCCCGCACCCGCGCCCTCCTCGCCGCACACCCGCCCGCCGCCACCGCCCCCGCGGACTTCCTCCGCGCCCGCTTCGACGCCGGACTCGCCTGCGTCCACTACCCCGAGGGACTCGGCGGACTGGGCGCGCCCCGCACCCTCCAGGCCGCCGTGGACGCCGAGCTGGAGGCCGCCGGAGCCCCCGACAACGACCCCCGCCGGATCGGCATCGGCCTCGGCATGGCCGCGCCCACGATCCTCGCCCACGGCACCGAGGAGCAGAAGGCCCGCTTCCTGCGCCCCCTCTGGCTGGGGGAGGAGGTCTGGTGCCAGCTCTTCAGCGAACCCGGAGCCGGCTCCGACCTCGCCGCCCTCGGCACCCGCGCCGTCCTCGACGAGGAGGCCGGGGAATGGGTGGTCGACGGCCAGAAGGTGTGGACCTCCAGCGCACACACCGCCCGCTGGGCGATCCTCCTCGCCCGCACCGACCCGAACCTCCCCAAGCACCAGGGCATCACCTACTTCCTGTGCGACATGCACGCCCCCGGCGTCGAGGTCCGCCCGCTGCGCCAGATCACCGGCGAAGCCGAGTTCAACGAGGTCTTCCTCACCGGCGTCCGCATCCCCGACACCCACCGCCTCGGCGCCGTCGGCCAGGGCTGGGCCGTCGCCCGCACCACCCTGATGAACGAACGCGTCTCCATCGGCGGCATGCGGATCCCGCGCGAGGGCGGCATGATCGCCCCCGTCGCCGCCGCCTGGCGCGGACGCCCCGCCCTGCGCACCCACGCCCTGCACCAGCGGCTGCTCGAACTGTGGGTCGAGTCCGAGGTGGCCCGCCTCACCGGCGAACGGCTGCGCCAGCAGCTCGCCGCCGGCCGGCCCGGCCCCGAGGGCAGCGGCATGAAGCTCACCTTCGCCCGCCTCAACCAGGAGATCAGCGGCCTGGAGGTGGAACTCCTCGGCGAGGAGGGCCTCCTGTACGGGGACTGGACCATGCGCCGCCCCGAGACCGTGGACTTCACCGGCCGCGACGCCGGCTACCGCTACCTGCGCGCCAAGGGCAACAGCATCGAGGGCGGCACCAGCGAGGTCCTCCTCAACATCGTCGCCGAACGAGTCCTCGGCCTGCCCCCCGAACCGCGCGACGACAAGGACACTGCCTGGAAGGACCTCTCCCGATGACGACCCAGTCCGCACCGGCACCGCAGCCCGGCCCGGCGGCCCCCAGCGCCCCCTACGACCTGCTCTACTCGCAGACCGAGGAGGAGCTCCGCGCCGCCGTACGCGCCCTGCTCGCCGACCGCTGCGACCCCGCCGGCGTCCTCGCACGGGCCGAGACCGGCCGGGCCCACGACCCCGAGCTGTGGCGCACCCTCGCCGCCGGGATCGGCGCCGCCGGGCTGCTCGTCCCCGAGAAGCTCGGCGGGGCGGGCGCGAGCCACCGCGAGGCCGCCGTCGTCCTGGAGGAACTCGGCCGTTCCGTCGCACCGCTGCCGTACCTGACGGCCTCCGTCCTCGCGACGGAGATCCTGCTCGCCGTCGCCTGCGACAACGCCGACGCCGCCGCCCTGGTCGGGGAGGCCGCCTCCGGCCGGCTGGTCTGCGTCCCCGCCCTCCCCCTCACCCTGGCCCCCGGCGCGCCCCTGCCGGCGCCGCTCCACGACGGCGGCGGCGGGGTGCTGAGCGGCACCGTCACCTCGGTCGCGGACGCGGCCGCCGCCGACGTCCTGCTGGTCCTGGCCGACACCGGGCTGTACGCCGTCCCCGCGGACCGCGCCGCCCTGGCCCCCCGGGTCCCCCTGGACCTGACCCGGCCGCTCGCCGACGTCACCCTCGACGGCGCCGCCGCCACCCGCCTTGCGGACCCCGCCGGCGCGCGGGCCGCCGTCGCCGGAGCGCTGCTGTCCGGCGCCGGACTGCTCGCCTCGGAACAGCTCGGGCTCGCCGAGTGGTGCCTGACCGAGACCGTCGCGTACGTCCGGGCCCGCCACCAGTTCAACCGCCCCGTCGGCTCCTTCCAGGCGCTCAAGCACCGCCTCGCCCGGCTGTGGCTGGACGTGGCCTCCGCCCGGGCGGCCGCCCGCGCCGCCGCCGACGCCCTGGCCACCGGCGCCCCGGACGCCCCGCTCACCGTCGCCGTCGCCCAGGCGTACTGCTCCGGTGTCGCCGTCCGCGCGGCCGAGGAGTGCGTCCAGCTCCACGGCGGCATCGGCATGACCTGGGAACACCCCGCCCACCTCTACCTCAAGCGCGCCAAGGCCGACTCCCTGACCCTGGGCACCGCCGGCCACCACCGCGGCCTGGTCGCCGACTTCGCGGAACTCCCGGCACCCTGACCCGCCGTGCGGGGGCACCCCCACCCCACCACCCTCTTCCACAAGCACCCGGGCACCCCGGGCCAGGCCGTTTCCGTGGCTGTGAGACGGGCCGGGGCCGGGGTGTTTCCACGGCTCCCCCGGACGGGGGAGGACACCTTGTGCCATGGGTGGATGCGCGGCCCCCTTGTCCCTCGGCAGGGTAACGACATGCGTCGACGCGCCGAATCCGGCCCGGTCGAATGCCGGCAACGGGCCTTGAACCGAGGAGTACGCGGTGAGCGAGACGAAGGAATCCGTCCAAGGCGGGCAGTCGGGCGTCCGGGGCTCCCGGGCCGGCTACTGGGGCTTCGGCCTTGCCGTGGGATACGCCGTGTTCGTGCGCTTCTACCAGGGAGCGGGCGGCACGATCGGAGTGCCGGGGACCTCCACGCCGGAGAGCCTGCCCTCCTGGTACATGGGCAACTACGTTGCCGGGCTGGTCATCCTGCTCGGCGGGGTGGCCTGTCTCTTCCTCACCCAACCGCGCTTGCGCACGATTCCGCACCGGTCGCGGGTACTCCCCGGGAAGCGGATGCCCAAGCCCCTCGTGCTGGCCGCATGTCTGAGCCCGGTACTGCTGGGCGGGGTCTTCGGCGTGATGCACGGCATCGCCGGAGCCTTCACGCATCTGCTCGAACTGTGCGGCGCCATCGAGATCGATTACCCGGACGACTGGGAAACCCTGAACGTGACCTCGATGAACCTGTGGAACATCTTGTTCTACGAGCCCTGGTTCATCGCCATGGGCGTATGCCTGCTCGGTTCCGCGCTGCGGTACCTCAGGGACACCGGCTCGACGGAAGACGCCATCGGCAGGGTCCGCCGAGTGGCCGTCGTTCTCATCGGAGTCCTGGTGGTGGCGTCCTCCCTCACCGTCATCATGGGCTGGAACGTCGAGATCGGCTGAGCCGATGCGTTCCCGGCGGGCAAGGGTGACAGGTGACCTCGTACGGCCGCTCCTCGTTGGACAGGCGAACACCTGCCGCCGAGCGAGGGAGACCGTATGTACGCAGCACCCGCCGCACCACTGACCCGCCGCGCGGTCCTGCGTACGGCCTTCAGCGCGGCCGTGGCCGGCGGTGTGGCCGCGGCCCTGGCGCCCGTGCTGCGCGCCCGGGGCCCCCGCCAGACCCTCACCCCGGCCCCCCTCGCCGAGGAGACGTACCGCGGCCGCCACATCAGCGTCGACCTGGCCTCCGCGCAGGTCCGCATCGACGGCCGGCCCCTGCACGTCATGCGGCGCGCCGACGGGAGCTACCTCAGCGGGGTCAACCACTTCGAGTCCTACGGGACCCCGCTGGAGCTCGCCCGCGCGGCGGTCGACGAACTCGGCACCAGCCGGCTGGCCCTCGCGGCACCGCACCACGGCTGACGGACGGGAACGGGAGGAGCCCCGCGTTGTACACCCGGCAGAACCAGAAGAACCTGACGAGCGCCCAGAAGAAGCGGTTCACGGCCGCCCTGCTGGAACTCAAGCGCAACGGCGTCTACGACCAGTTCGTCCGGACCCACGGCACCTACTTCGTGCCCGACCGGGAGCGGAAGCTGCGCGTCGGGCACATGTCCCCGTCGTTCTTCCCCTGGCACCGCCGCTACCTGCTGGAGTTCGAGCAGCGGCTGCGGGCCGTCGACCCGCAGGTCTCCATCCCGTACTGGGACTGGACCACCGACAACAGCCCCGTCTCCTCCCTCTGGGCCGAGGACTTCCTCGGCGGCACCGGCCGGGAGGGCGACCGCCAGGTGACCACGGGCCCCTTCGCCTACGCGCGGGGGAACTGGACGGTCACCGTCGGGGTCAGCGAGGCCCCCTTCCTCACCCGCAACCTCGGCCGGCCGGCCAACCCGATCGCCCTGCCGACCTCCGCCGAACTCCAGTGGGCCCTCGACGACCCCGTCTACGACTCCGCGCCCTGGGACTCCACCGCCCGCGAAGGCGGCTTCCGCAACAAGCTGGAGGGCTGGGCCGCGCCCCGCAGCGAGCGCTGGCGCAACCACAACAAGGTCCACCAGTGGATCGGCGGCCACATGACCGGCGGCACCGCCCCCAACGACCCCGCCTTCTGGCTGCACCACGCCTTCGTGGACCTGCTCTGGGACCGCTGGCAGCAGCGCCACCCCGGCTCCGGCTACCTGCCGGCGGCCCCCCTGGAGCTGGGCGACCTGCAGCGCGGCCGGGTCATCTCCCTCGACGAGCCGATGCCGCCGTGGGACGTCACCCCGCGCGAGATGCTGGGCCACCGGGGCGTCTACCGCTACGAGTGACCGCCGGCCCCCCGAGCACCGCGGGGGGCCGCGCCCCCGTACGCGATTCGAGGACGGACACGGAAAGGGCCCCCGCCGGGTGGCGGGGGCCCTTCAGCCGGTCAGGCGGGCGAGACGATCACTCGCCGTAGCTGCCGCCCTCGGTGTGGTGCTTGTCGCCGCCGGAGGCGTTGACGCAGGTGTTGCCGAAGGCCGGGTTCAGCAGGGCGATCACGTTGACGGTGTTGCCGCAGACGTTGACCGGGACGTGGACCGGGACCTGCACCACGTTGCCGGACGCGACACCGGGGGAGCCGACAGCCGCACCGTGCGCTCCGGCATCGGCGACAGCCAGACCCGCACCCGCGGCCACGGCGGTGCCCGCCACAGCGGTGATGGCGAATGCCTTCGCGATACGCGACATCAAGATCTCCTCATGAGACGTGGGGCGCCGCATCCCTGCGGCGCGTGACATGGCGTACAACGCGACGGGAGCCGAGTGGTCACGGCCCGTTCGGCTACCGGGTGACACGAAAACGGACAGAGCCGGAGTACGACCGCACCCGAGTGACCGTTTCCCGGCCGCTTCCGGCCCGCTTCCCGGCCGCACGAGCGACACTCCCGGCCCGGCGCGATCCGTTCCGCGCGACCCGATCGTGCCTTGTCAGGCCGCGGACGCCTGTGCGACGGTGCCCCGGAGGACACCCTGGTGAGGAGAGCACGGATGAGCGCAGCGGGCGGCGGACGGCCCCGGGCCGGCACCGGACACGGCATCGTGGAGGGCCGCTGGGAGGGTGACGGGACCGCCGTGTTCCGGGGCATCCCCTACGCCGCCGCGCCCGTCGGCCCCCGCCGGTTCGACGCCCCGCGGCCGCCGGCCGCCTGGGACGGCGTGCGCGACGCGGGGGCGTTCGGGCCCACCGCGCCCAAGGTGCCCTACCCGCCGGCCTTCGCCGCCCTGCTGCCCGATCCGAAGGTCCCTGGCGCGAACTGCCTGAACCTGAACGTCTGGACCCCGGACCCGGCTCCCGGGGCCGGCCTGCCCGTCATGGTGTGGCTGCACGGCGGCGCCCACACCCGGGGCTCCTCGGCCGTCCCCGTCTACGACGGCTCGGCGTTCGCCCGCGACGGGATCGTGCTCGTCTCGGTCAACTTCCGGCTCGGCGTGCTCGGTTACGGGCTCTTCCCCGACGCGCCCGCCAACCGCGGCCTGCTCGACCAGATCGCCGCCCTCGCATGGGTGCGGGACAACATCAGGGCCTTCGGCGGCGACCCCGACCGGGTCACCGTCTTCGGGGAGTCCGCCGGCGCCATCAGCGTCGGCGCCCTGCTCGGCGCGCCCGGCGCCGAGGGCCTCTTCGCCCGGGCCGTCCTGCAGAGCGGCGCCCCCGAGGCGCTGCCGCGCGACGCGGTGCGGACCATGGTGCGGCGGATGGCCTCGCTCCTCAAGGTGCCCGCCACCGCGCGGGCCTTCGCGGGGGTGGGCCTGCCCGCGCTGCTCGCCGCCCAGGCGGCGGTGCTGCGGCGGTCCTCCCCGGTGCTGGGCGGTCCCGCCTTCGGGCTGGTGGCCGACCCGGACTCGCTGCCCGCCGACCCGCTGGAGGCGGCCTGCGCCTCGAAGGTGCCGCTGCTGCTGGGCTGGACCGCCCAGGAGCACCGGCTCTGGCTCGCGCCGACCGGCGGCGCGCGGCTGCTGGACCGGCTCGGGCCGGCGGCCGTGGCCCTGGGCCGGCTGCGCGGCGGCAAGGACCGGGCGGCCGTACGGGCGCTGCGTACCGCCCTGCCCGGGGCCTCCCCGGCCGACCTCGCCGGGCACCTGATCACCGACCGGCTGCTGCGCGACCCGCTGCGCAGGCTCGCCGCGGCGCCGCGCCCGGCACCGAGCCACCTGTACGAGTTCCGCTGGCCCAGCGGCGTACCGGGCCTGGGGGCCTGCCACGCCCTGGAACTGGGCTTCGTCTTCGACACCCTCGGGGTGCCGGAGTCCACCTGGCTGGCCGGGCCGGACGCCCCGCAGGCGCTGGCCGACGAGATGCACGGGGCCTGGGTGCGCTTCGCCGCCACCGGGGACCCCGGCTGGGCGCCCTGGGACGGCGACGGCCCGCCGAAGTTCTTCGACGGACCGGAGCCGGAGGCAGTACGGGGCGCGGAGGCCGTTACTCCACTGGTCCTTCCATGACCTTGCTGATGAACTCCATCGGTCCCATGCCCATGTTCGGGACGTAGGTCTTGGCGTTGTGCTGGCCGCCGGGGATCACCCTCAGGCTGGTGTGGATCGGGCCCTTGGTGTACGTCTGGACGAACTTCTGCACGTCCGGGAGCGTCTTCTTGTTGCTCTCGTTGTCGCCGACCTGGAAGGCCAGGTAGACGTCCGGGCCCTTCTTGTCGATGAGCTGCTTGGCGAGGAGCTCCGGGTTGTTCTCCGCCTTCTCCTTGTCGTGGCCCTTCCACAGGGAGGAGTCCGGGACGATGTCCGGGCCGGAGGCGATCACGGCCTTGAACTTGTCCGGGTGCTTGAGCACGGCCTTCAGGCCGGCGAAGCCGCCGGTGGAGGAGCCCATGAAGGCCCAGCCGTCACGGGACTTGATGGTGCGGAAGTTCTCCCGCATCAGGTCCGGGACGTCCTCGGTCAGCCAGGTGCCCATCTTGGGCTGGCCGGGGATGTCGGAGCCGTCCCAGTAGACGCCCCCGTCGTCCGGTGCCGGGTTCAGCACCGGCATGGCGAGGATGAAGGGCTTGCCCTTGCCCTCGTGGTACCACTTGCTGATGCTCGTCTGGAGGCCCAGGTCGGTGCCCATCCAGTAGTTGCCGGGGAAGCCGGGGCCGCCGGGCAGGGCGATCATGACCGGGAAGCCGCTCTTGGCGAACTTGGGGTCGCTGTACTCCTTGGGCGCCCACACCCAGACCTTGCCCGTGAAGCCCGACTTCTTGCCGGTGACGGTGGCGACGCCGATCTGCGTGCCGTCGCTGAGCGTCGAGGTGTTCTTGAAGTCGGTCTTCGGGCCGGTGGGCATCGACATCTTCGAGTTCGGCGCCTGCTTGGCCGCGCCGTTCTTGTCACCGGCGGGCGTGCCGAAGGAGACGTCCTTGCCCTTGTCGGTGAAGGGGGGTATCTCGAAGTAGGCCATCGTGCCCGCCGCGATGCCGCCGAGGGCCAGGACCGTGACGCCGGCGATGATCCAGCGCTTCACCTTGGACTTGCGGCGCGGCTCCTCGCCGTAGGGCGGCTCGGAGTAGCCGTACTGCGGCTGCTCGTACGGGGGCTGACCGGGGCCCGGCTGGTACCCCTGGCCGGGGCGCTGCTGCTCGAAGCGGGGCGGCTCGTAGTCGGGGCGCTCGTAGCGGGGCTGGGCCTGCGTGGGCTCGTCGAAGCCGCCGGGGCGGTACTGGTCCTGACCGTGCGGCGGGCGGGGCGGCTGCGGACGGCCCTGCGGACGGCCCTGCGGCGGGCCGCCGTAGGGGCCCGCTCCCTGCGGGGCGCGGCCGGACGGCTGCTGGGGCCGGCCGCCCTGGGGCGCGTACTGCGGCGGGCCCTGCTGTCGGCCTTGCTGCCGGCCGGGCTGCTGCCCGTCCGGCCGGTACGGCGGCTGGTCATGGCCGTCGGGTTCGTACGACATGTGCGGTGGCTCTCCGGCTGTTGCTGCCCCGTTTGGGGATGGTCTGCTTCCGTTCGAATGATGAGCGAAAGCACCGCTGGGTTCCTCATTTTTACTTCTCTTGGGATTTCTTGGAGAAGGTCATTACCCGTCACCCACGGTGCCCCCGGCGTTCCCTTCCCGTTATCCAAGCATCCCTGGCTCATGCACATGGCGGTGGGTATGGTGCGTCCGCGCCGCCGCCAGAGACCCCGCACCTTCCCCACGCCTGGAGGTATGTCCCCGTGTTTGGCATGACCATTTCACGGCCTCGCCGCAGGACCGCACTCGCCACCGCCTTCGGCGTCACCGCCGCCGGAGCCGCGCTCTGGGCCGGCATCGGCACGGCCCAGCCCGCGCACGCGGCCGGCCTGCCCGCCCCCGACCACACCGTCGTCGTGGTCTTCGAGAACCACGCCTACAACCAGGTCATCGGCAGCTCCAGCGCCCCCTACATCAACTCCCTGAAGGCCGGGGGCGCCAACCTCACCAGCTCCTACGGCATCACCCACCCCAGCCAGCCCAACTACCTCCAGCTGTTCTCCGGTTCCAACCAGGGCGTCACCGGCGACAGCTGCTACACCCCCGGCTTCAGCTCCGCCCCCAACCTCGCCTCCGAGCTGATAGCCGCCGGCAAGAGCTGGGGCAGCTACAACGAGGGCCTGCCCAGCCAGGGCTCCACCACCTGCTCCAGCGGCAAGTACGCCCGCAAGCACAACCCCTGGTTCGCCTTCTCCAACGTGCCCACCAGCACGGCGAAGACGATGGCCCAGTTCCCCACCGACTTCACCACCCTCCCCAAGGTGTCCTTCGTCGTCCCCGACCTGTGCAACGACATGCACGACTGCTCCGTCGGCACCGGCGACACCTGGCTCAAGAACAAGCTCAAGGCCTACGCGGACTGGGCCAAGACCCACAACAGCCTCCTCGTCGTCACCTTCGACGAGGACAACCGGCTCGCCGGCAACAAGATCCCGACCGTGCTCTACGGCCAGCCCGTCACCCCCGGCTCCACCTCCGGCACCACCTACAACCACTACGACATGCTGCGGACCCTGGAGGGCCTGGCCGGGCTGACCACCCACGCCGGGAACGCCGCCACCGCCAAGGACATCACGGGGATCTGGGCCTCCTGACCATGTACGTCGCGGACAGTCGCGGTACCCCCGCCCCGGCCGAGCCGCAGGCCGCCGCCCCGGGCACCGGTCCGGGGGGGCGCGCCGCCCTCGCCCCCACGGTCCTCGCCCTCGGCACGGTCTCCCTGATCACCGACGTCTCCTCGGAGATGGTCACGGCCGTGCTCCCGCTCTACCTCGTCGCCGGACTCGGGCTCAGCCCACTCGGCTTCGGCCTGCTCGACGGCCTCTACAACGGCGTCAGCGCCCTGGTCCGGCTCACCGGCGGCCACCTCGGCGACCGCTTCGGCCGCCACAAGGCCCTCGCCGGGATCGGCTACGGCCTCTCCGCCCTGTGCAAGCCGCTGCTGCTCCTCGCCCACACGCTGCCCGCCATCGGCGCCGTCCTCGCCCTCGACCGCACCGGCAAGGGCCTGCGCACCGCCCCCCGCGACGCGCTGATCTCCCTGGCCGCCGACCCCGCCGACCGCGGCCGCGCCTTCGGCGTCCACCGCGCCATGGACACCGCCGGCGCACTGATCGGACCGGTCCTCGCCTTCCTGATCCTGCGCGGCGCCGCCGACGGCTACGACGCCGTCTTCACCGTCAGCGCCTGCGTGGCCGCGCTCGGCGTCCTGGTGCTCGTCCTCTTCGTACCGGGCCGGCGCACCGGCCCCGCCGCCGCGGCCGCCCCCGTGTCCCTGCGCGGCGCCCTCGGCCTGCTGCGCGTCCGCGACCTGCGCCGGACCGGCCTCTGCGCCCTCCTGCTGGGCCTGTGCACCGTCAGCGACGCCTTCGTCTTCCTGCTGCTGCAACGGGCAGCGGGGATCGCCGACCGCTGGTTCGCGCTCCTCCCGCTGGGCACCGCCGCCGCGTTCTTCCTGCTGGCCCTGCCGCTGGGCCGGCTCGCCGACCGCGTCGGCCGCCGCACCGTCTTCCTCGGCGGCCACCTCGCGCTGCTCGCCGTGTACGCCCTGCTGCTCACCGGCGCCCAGCACCCCGCGCTGCCGTACGCGGTGCTCCTGCTGCACGGCGGCTTCTACGCCGCCACCGACGGCGTGCTCATGGCCGAGGCGGCCGGAGCCGTCCCCGAGGAGCACCGGGGCGGCGGGCTCGCCCTCGTCCAGACCGGCCAGGCCCTCGCCCGGTTCGCGGCCTCCCTCGGCTTCGGAGCCGCCTGGACCCTCTGGGGTGCCCGGCCGGCCCTCGCCGCGGCCGCCGTTCTGCTCGCCGCGGCCCTCGCCGGATGCCTGTGGCTGCGGCCCGCCGCCGACGCCGCGCAGGCCTGACCCCCCACCCCGAAAGGCCCCCATGACCCTCCAGCGCCGGATCCTGATCCTGGTCACCGCCGTCCTGCTGCTCGCCGGAGTCGGGGTGTTCGCCGTCGTGCGGGCCTCCTCGCGCGCCGCGGAGAAGGACCAGGCCCGTGCCGGGGGGCCGCAGGTCACCCGGGGCGAGGTGTCCCTGGCCCCGGGCGGCAGCAGCCGGATGGTCTTCCGGAACATGGCCTGGGGCCCGCACCGCGACGAGCTCGCCACCGCCCCGGCCGGCGCGCCCGGGGGCCCCCGTACCGCTTCCGGTGTCAGCTGCCTGCGCTTCCACGCCGCGGCCGGCACCGGGATCTGCCTCCGGGCCGACAAGGGCGGGGTGCAGGAGAGCTACCGGGCCGTCGTCCTCGACGCCGGCCTCAAAGAGGTGTCGGCGCACCCGCTCGCCGGGATCCCCACCCGCGCCCGGGTCTCGCCGGGCGGGCACCTCGCCGCCTGGACCGTCTTCGTCGGCGGGGACTCGTACGCCGGCACGGACTTCTCCACCCGCACCTCGCTGCTCGACCTGCGCACCGGGAAGCTCGACGCCTCCCTGGAGGACTTCAGGGTCCTCAAGGACGGCAAGGAGTACCGCAACGCCGACGTGAACTTCTGGGGCGTGACCTTCACCGCCGACGAGAAGGGCTTCTACGCGACCCTCGCCACCGGCGGCAGGACCTACCTCGTCCGCGGGGACCTGGCCGCGCGCACGGTCACCACCCTCCGGGAGAACCTGGAGTGCCCCTCGCTGTCCCCCGACGGGACGCGGCTGGCCTTCAAGAAGCGGGTGCCCGGACTGCCCGCGGAGGCGCCGTGGCGGCTGTACGTGCTGGACCTGGCCTCGATGCGGGAGACCCCGCTCGCCGAGGAGCGCAGCGTCGACGACCAGGTGGTGTGGCGCGACGACCGGACCCTCGTCTACTCCCTGCCGGGCGACTTCGGGGCCGACCTGTACACCCTGCCCGCCGACGGCGGCGGCGCCCCCGTCCGGCTGGCGGACTCGGCCCTCGCCCCGGCCTTCCTCGGCTGAACCAGCGGAGGAGGGGACGGGACGGGGGCCGGGCCGGGGCGCAGCAGGACCGTTACGCCGGGATCAGCGTCCGGCGCCGGCGGCGGCGCGGGGCGGCGCTGGAGAGCCGCAGCTCGATGACCGAGCGGACGGTGGGCCACTCCTCGTCGAGGATCGAGTAGAAGGCCGTACTGCGCACCGCCCCGTCCAGCCCCCGCGAATGGGCCCGGCGGACCCCCTCGCAGGTGAAGCCGAGACGTTCCATCGCGGCGCGCGAGCGGCCGTTGCGGGCGTCCGCGCGCAGCGAGATCCGGCGCACGCCCCAGGTCTCGAAGGCGTGGCGCAGCATGAGCAGCTTCGCCTCGGTGTTGATGCCGGTGCCCTGGGCACTCGGGGACAGCCAGGTGTTCCCGATCTCGGCGGCATCGGGGATCGCGGTCGCCGGATCACCGAAGGGGACCCCGGGGACGGCGGGCCACACGAGCGGACCCTGCCAGTAGTCGAGTTCCAGGAACCGGGTCGAACCGACCACCCGACCGTCAGTGGCTCTGACGACGGCGAACGCAAGCGATCGACCCGCTGCCTGATCGGCGAGGGCACGGTCGATGTACTCGTGGGACGCCTGCAACCCGTGCGGAACGGGAGTGAAGGCGTAAGTCGTACGATCCTCGGCCCCGGCCACGGCCAGGGCCTCGGTGTGGTGGGGGGCGAGGGGCTCGAGCCGCACGGAGCGGCCGGCGAGGAGTACGGGTACGGGCACGGAGCCTTCGGTCCTTCTGGGCGGTGGGGTGGTTGCACAGTGTGCGCTCCTGACGTCACCCCCCGCGCAAAACGCGGGTGAAAGGCAACGGGCTGTCAGGTGAACGCGAGTGGCTCAATGTAGCCCCTTAAAGTCCTCTCATGAACCCCCAATTTGGCAATGGCGCGGCATCGATTTCGGATGACTTCGGTCCCCGGGGCGCGGAGGCCGTCCTGCTGGTCCACGGACACCCGTTCAACCGGTCGATCTGGGCGCCCCAGGCGACGGCGCTGGCCGCCGCCGGCTACCGAGTCATAGCCCCTGACCTGCGTGGATACGGGGACAACCCGGCGGTGGGGGAGCGGACCCTGCTCGCGGACTTCGCCGACGACCTGGCCGCCCTGCTCCGGCGCCTGGGAATCGAACGGGCGGTCGTCGGAGGAGTTTCCATGGGCGGGCAGATCGCGCTGGAGCTCCGGTTGCGCCACCCGGGTCTGGTGAGGGCCCTCGTGCTCTCCGACACCTCCCCCGTTCCGGAGACCGAGGACGGCAAGGAGTTCCGCCGGAAGCTCGCCGAACGGCTCCTCGCGGAGGGTATGCGTCCGTATACCGAAGAGGTCATTGACAAGATGCTGGCGCCCTACAACGTCACCGGCCAGCCGGAGGCCGCCGCCCGGGTCACCGCCATGATGTGCGCCACCGACCCCAGGGGAGCGGCGGCGGCCCTGCGCGGCCGGGCCGAGCGGCCCGACTACCGGCCCGTGCTCGCCGAGCTGCCGGAGGAGGTGCCGTGCCTGGTGCTGGTCGGCGCGGACGACGTCTACACCCCGGTCGCCGAGGCCGAGGCGATGTGCGCGCTCGCGCCGCACGCCCGGCTCGCCGTGATCGAGCGGGCCGGGCACCTGCCGGGGGTGGAGCAGCCGGAGGCCTTCAACCGGGCCCTGCTGGAGTTCCTCGCCGTTCTGCCGTGAATGAACGCCCTGGCCGCCCACCGGCGCCGGGGCTAGCTTGGCCGTCATGCGCGAAGTGATCTTGGATGGCGGCCGGACGCTGGCGGTCGAGGAGTGGGGGGTGCCCGGCGGGACGCCGGTCGTCTACCTCCACGGCAGCCCGATGAGCCGGCTGGCCCGGTACCCCGACGACTCCCTGTTCCGCGAGCTCGGCGTCCGGCTGATCACCTACGACCGGCCCGGATTCGGCTGTTCCACCCCGGACGAGGGGCGCCGGGTCGTCGACGCCGCCGCCGACGTGGCCGCCGTCGCCGACGCGCTCGGGCTGGACCGCTTCGCGGTGTTCGGCGTCTCCGGGGGCGGCCCGCACGCGCTGGCGTGCGCCGCCCTGCATCCCGGACGGGTCACCCGGGCCGGGGTGCTGGCGAGCCTGGCGCCCCGGGACGCGGCCGGGCTGGAGTGGACCGACGGCATGAACGAGGGGAACCGCCGCAGCGCCGCCGCCGCACTGACCGGGCGGGCCGCCGTCATGGAGCACCTCGCCGGCGTCGGCACGGCCGGTCTGCCGCCGCTTCCGGAGGTCGAGCAGGAGGTCCTCTCCCGCCCGGACGTCAGCGCCATGCTGGGCGCGGCCTTCGCGGAAGCGGTCCGCCCGGGGCTGGACGGCTGGGTGGACGACGTCATGGCGCTCTTCGGCACCGGGTGGGGCTTCGACCCGGCGGCCGTCCGGGTGCCGGTGCGGCTCTGGCACGGCGGCCTGGACACCCTCGTCCCGCCGGCCCACGCGGAGTGGCTGGCCGCGCGCATCCCGGGCGCGGCCCTGCGGCTGCAGGCCGGTGCCGGGCACGGCGGCCACTTCGACGCCACCCCCGCGATGCTCGGCTGGCTCGCCGGCGGCGCCGAAGACCCCGCCTGAGATCATCCGGGGATGGACATGGACGACGTACTGCGCCGGCTGGCCGCCGTCGGGCCCTTCTTCTCCGTCCCGTACGGCGCCGAACCGCCCGGACCGGGCTTCCGGCCGCTCGCGGAGCTGTACGGGGAGCGGCTGGGGCCCTACGTCGAGGAGGTGGGCCGCCGGACCCGGAGCGGCCCGGGACGGGTCGCGGCCTCCACCGCCCAGTTCGGGATCGCCTCCCGGCTGTGGTCGCTGGGCCTGGGCTGCGCCGCCCTGTCCGGGCGGCTGCCGGACCTGGACCCCGGCCGGGTGTGGTGGCGGCTGCCCGATGCGGGCTCGCTGGAGCTCTGGCTGCCCGACCCGGCCGCGGACCTGCCCGCCGACGCCCTCGGGGAGGGTGTCCTCGGGAACCTCGCCGGGCTGGACGCCGCCCTGCGCGAGCGGTACGGGGTTTCCGGCAAGGTGCTGCGCGGCAATGCCGCCTCCGGGCTGGTCGGCGCCCTGCGCGTGCTGCTCGACCGGGTCCCGGACGCGGAGGGCGCGGCCGCGGTGGAGCTGGCCGGCAGCCTCCTCGCCGACGGCGGGGCGCTGGCCGGCACCGGCGCCTTCATCCACGAGCCGGGGCTGGGCGTGGCCTTCGTACGGCGCAGCTGCTGCCTCTACTACCGGGTGCCCGGCGGCGGACTCTGCGGGGACTGCGTCCTGCGCACCCGCTGAGGCCGGTGCCCGTTCGGCGTCGGCCGTGACCGCCACTCGGGGGGTTCTCTCCACGATCGGCCCGTCGTGCGGTGACCCCGTGCCCGCGGCGGCGTTACGCGTTCGTGGCGCGTCACATCGCTGCCGGCGATGACGAAAGGGATGACCGGATGAAGCTCACCAGGACACTGCTCACCGTGGGCACGACGGCTGTCGCGGTGGTCGCGCTCTGCGCCGGCGCGGCCGTCGCGGACGACGATCTGCTCTCGGCACTCAACAACCCGGCGATCGGGGCGGCCTGCCTCCCGTCGGGTCAGGCGGGCGTCGGCAACACCGTCAACGGAACGCAGAACGTCAGCTGTAGCCAGAGCACCTCCCAGGACATCACCAACCCGACGCCCGCCGCGGACGGCGGGGTCACCGGCCAGGTGATCGAGACGGATCCCGTGGAGGCTTTCGCGAACACCTTCAGCGCGGAAGGCGTGCAGTGCCCGGTGGGGAAGATCGCTACGGGCGGGGGTTTCATGAATGGCAACCCGGCTCTGAACGTCCTGTTCGACGCCCCGTCAGCGGATGGAACGGCGTGGGTCGTGGGAGTCAACAACCCGACGAACACCGATAGCGAAGTGACTGGCTTCGCCGTATGTGTGGATGCCGCGTGAGAGACGCGCACGGAGCACCGCGAAGGGCCGCCGGGGAGCGGACGTACCGCTTCCCGACGGCCCCTTGGCGGTGGTGCGTGCTTAGAAGGTGAGGTTCCAGGCGTCGATCTTGCCGGTGTCGCCGCCCGCGTTGTCGTTCACACGGAGCTTCCAGGTGCCGTTGGCCACCTCGGAGGAGGCGTTGACGGTGTAGGTCTGGTTGATGTTGTCCGTGCTGCCGCCGGCCCGGTTGTGGACCGTGTAGACGGTGCCGTCGGGGGCGACCAGGTCGACCTTCAGGTCACCGATGTAGGTGTGCGCGATGTTCACGCCCACCTTGAGGGTGGCCGGGGCGTTGCCGGTCACGCCGGTGACGGCGATCGGGCTCTCCACCGTGGTGTTGTCGCCGATGGCGAAGTCCGCGGTGTTCTCGAAGTACTTGCCGGCCGGGGGAGTGGAGCCGCCGACCGCCTTCAGCGCGTCGACCTGGCCCTCGCCGAAGAAGGCGTTGTTGGCCGTGGTGCCGGTGCAGCGGCTGTCCGACGGGCAGGGGATGTCGTTGGCCTGGGTGGCCAGACGGTCGCGGATCTGCGCCGGGGTGAGGGCCGGGTTGGCGCTCACCATCAGCGCGGCGACACCCGTGACGTGCGGGCTGGCCATCGAGGTACCGCTCTTGGAGCCGTACTTGCCGCCCGGGAGGGTGGAGTAGACGTCCTGGCCGGGGGCCGCGACGTCGATGACGCCCTGGCCGAAGTTGGAGAACGAGGCCTTGGTGGTGCCGGTGCCGTTCGCCGCGACGGTCACCACGCCCGGGAGTTCGGTCGGGATGTCGACGCAGGCGTTGGTGATGTTGCGGGTGACCGGGGTCGAGTCGTTGGGGCTCGCCGTGTCGGTCGTCTTGTGGGCGAGGTCGTAGTTCTCGTTGCCCGCCGCGGCGACCTGGAGCGAACCCTTGCCCTCGGCGTACGCCTGGGCGCGGTTGACGCCCTCGATGATGGCGGCCTGGTCGAGGTTGTCCGGGCAGTTGAACTGCCACGGGTCGGTGTAGTAGCTGTTGTTGGTGACCTTGAAGCCGTGGTCACCGGCCCACACGAACCCGCAGATGGTGTTCTCGGCGAAGAAGAGCGAGCTGGTCGGCTCGGCGATGCGGACCGAGGAGATCTTCACGCCCGGGGCGACGCCGACGACGCCCTTGCCGTTCTTCGCCGCGGCCACCGTGCCGGCGACGTGCGTGCCGTGGTCGCCGACGTCCCGCCAGGAGCCGGCGCGCGTGTCGGGCTTGCCGTAGGCGCAGGAGACCGAGTCGGCGGCGTTGAAGTTCGGCGCGATGTCCTGGTGCTGGTCGTCCACACCGGTGTCGAGGATGCCGACCTTGACCGAGGACGAACCGGCGTTGACGGCCCAGGCCTGGTCCGCCTTGATCTGGCTCATGTCGGCGCGGACCGGCTCGCCGGCCGGGGTCGTCGACTGGGCCGGGTTGGCGGGCAGGGCCGGGTTGTAGGCGTCGGCCGGGACGTCCGAGGTACGGGTGGCGCCGACCTTCTGGACCCCGCTGACCCCGCGCATCGTCTGGGCGAAGGTGCCGGAGGCCGAGTGGGCGACGATCACGCCGATCGCGTCGTAGGACGAGAAGACCGTGCCGCCGTTGGCGGTGACGGCCGAGCGCACCGCCGAGCTGTCACCGGGAGCGGTGATCACGAGGTAGGCGCGGGTGCCGGCGGCCCAGGTCGCACTCTGGGAAGCCGGGGCCGCAGCCTTGGGGGCCGCCGCCGGGGCGGAGGCCGGGGAGCCGGAGGGACCGACGGGAGCGGTGCCGGCGAGTGCGGCGGGAGCTCCGAAGGTGAGGGCGGCGCCGAGAGCGGCCGCCAGCACCATCGCACGTCGAGGTCGGCTGGATATGTGGGGTATCAATGCGTCCTCCGAAGACGGCCCGGCGGTGCTGGTGGCACCTACCGGGCCGTACGAAACGAGTGGTGGACGCAAGATGTCAGACGCGCCGCCCCTGAGGGAAGTACCTTTTAGCGCAGCAGAGTTGAAGATCACATGGCCGAAAGTGGTGGTTCGCGGCCGTTCGTGGGCGTTTGACGCGGGGTCCGGCCGGGCTGGGCACCGTGGGGGCGAGCCCTGCCCGGCCGGATCCCGCAGGTGTGCGGGGCCCGGAGGCTCAGGCCGCCGGCACACCGTCCTTGGGGCCGGCCGCCGGACCGGGCACGGCCGGCGGGGCCGGCGGGGCGGGCTCGACCGGTTCACCGGGCGCCGTGTGGCCGTCGTCCACCAGAGTGGTCTCGTCGAAGGGCAGCCGTCCGGCGAGGACTTCGGCGGCCCGTTCGCGGTCGAACTCCTTCGTCCACGTCCCGATCAGGACGGTGGCCACGGCATTGCCCGCGAAGTTCGTCAGCGCCCGCGCCTCGCTCATGAAGCGGTCGATGCCGACGATCAGGCCCACCCCGTCGACCAGTTCGGGCCGGTGCGACTGGAGACCGCCCGCCAGGGTGGCGAGGCCCGCGCCGGTGACCCCGGCCGCACCCTTGGAGGCCACGATCATGAAGAGCAGCAGCGAGACCTGCTCGCCCAGGGCCAGGGGCTTGCCCATCGCCTCCGCGACGAAGAGCGAGGACATGGTCAGGTAGATGGCGGTCCCGTCCAGGTTGAACGAGTAGCCCGTCGGCACGGTGATGCCGGTGACGGGGCGGGAGACGCCCAGGTGTTCCATCTTCGCGATCAGCCGCGGCAGCGCCGACTCGGAGGAGGAGGTCGACAGGATCAGCAGGAACTCCCGGCCCAGGTAGCGCAGCAGCGCGAAGACGCTGACCCCCGTACAGACCCGCAGCAGGGTGCCCAGCACCACGAAGACGAAGAGCAGACAGGTCGTGTAGAAGCCGATCATGATGACCGCGAGGGACTTCAGCGCGTCGATCCCGGTCGCCCCGACCACCGCCGCGATGGCCCCGAAGGCACCGACGGGCGCCACCCACATGATCATCGCCAGTACGCGGAACACCAGCTTCTGCACGTGCCCGATCCCGCGCAGCACCGGCTCGCCGGCCGGGCCCATCGCCTGGAGCGCGAACCCGCACAAGAGCGCCACCAGCAGCGTCTGCAGCACCTCGCCCCCGGTGAAGGCGGAGACCAGGGTGGTCGGGATGATCCCCAGCAGGAACTCCTGGGTGCTCTCCGCCCCGCCCGCCTTGGCCTGCGCCTCGCCGGCCCGTGCCGCCGCCTCGGTCAGGTGCAGTCCGCTGCCCGGCTCCAGCAGGTTCCCCACCAGCAGCCCGATGGCCAGCGCCACCGTGGACATCACCATGAAGTACCCGAGGGCCAGCCCGCCCACGGCACCGACCTTGGCGGCCTTGCGGACCGACCCGATCCCCAGCACGATCGTGCAGAAGATCACGGGCGAGATCATCATCTTGATGAGGTTCACGAAGCCGGCGCCCAGCGGCTTGAGCTCGACGGCGACGCCGGGTGCGGCGAAGCCGACGGTGATGCCGAGCAGCACCGCGGCGATCACCGCGATGTAGAGGTAGTGGGTTCTGTCGCGTCTGGCGGCCATGTCGCGCTCCTGGGTGGTGAAGTCGTTCCGGGAGACCATCGCCCACCCTGTGACCCCGGTCACCCTTGCGTTCATTGAGTTCACGGCCCGGTGCACACTGAGCGCCATGCTCCGCTTCCCCCGGCCGCCCCGCAGCCTCGCCGGCCAGCTCTTCGCGATGCAGGTCCTGCTGGTCGCGCTCGTCGTCGCCGGCTGCGCGGTCTTCGCGTACGCCACCGCCCGCGACCAGGCCGAGGACGCCGCCCGGCGGCAGGCCGGAGCGGTGGCCCGGGCCGTCGCGGACTCGCCCTCCGTGCACGAGGCCGTACGCGCCGGCGCGCACGGAGCCGATCCCTCCGCCGCGCTCCAGCCCTACGCGGAGCGGGTCCGCACCGACTCGGGCGTGGACTTCGTGACGATCATGGCCCCGGACGGGCGGCGCTGGACCCACCCCGACCCGCGCCGCATCGGCGAGCGCTTCCTCGGCAACACCGCCCCGGCCCTGCGCGGCGGCACCTTCAGCGAGACCTACACCGGCACCCTCGGCCCCTCCATCCGCGTGGTCACCCCGCTCCGGGACGCGGACGGCTCCGTCATCGGGCTGGTCAGCGCGGGCATCACCATCCGGGCCATCAGCGCCCGCCTCGCGGAGCAGCTCACCGCCCTCGCCTGGGTGGCCGCCGGGGCACTGGCCCTCGGCGCGGTGGGCACGTACGTGGTCAACGCCCGGCTGCGCCGCCACACCCACGGCATGGACGCCGCCGGGCTGAGCCGGATGTACGACTACCACCAGGCGGCCCTGCACGGGGTCCGGGAAGGACTGCTGATGCTCGACGGCCACCGCAGGATCACCCTCATCAACGACGCGGGCCGTGAACTGCTCGGCCTGCGCGGGGAGGTCACCGGGACCGGCGTCGCCGACCTGGGCCTGCCCGCACCGCTCACCGGGGCGCTGCTCGCCGACCGGCCCCGGGTGGACGAGGTGCACCTGAGCGCGGAGCGGGTCCTCGTCGTCAACAGCTCGCCGGTGGCCGGCGGCGGCCGCCGCGGCACGGTGGTCACCCTGCGGGACCACACCGAACTCCAGGTGCTGGCCGGGGAGCTGGACCACGAGCGCGGGTTCACCCAGGCCCTGCGCTCCCAGGCGCACGAGGCGGCCAACCGGCTCCACACCGTGGTCTCCCTGATCGAACTGGGCCGCAGCGAGGAGGCGGTGGAGTTCGCCACCGCCGAACTGGAGCTGGCCCAGGCGCTGACCGACGAGGTCGTCGCCGCCGTGGGCGAGCCGGTGCTGGTCGCGCTGCTGCTCGGCAAGGCCGCCCAGGCGCACGAGCGCGGCATCGAGCTGGTGGTCACCCCGGAGTGCGGGGCGATCGAGGCGGGGCCGGGGGTGCCGCCGGCCCGGGACCTGGTGACGGTGCTCGGGAACCTCGTCGACAACGCCCTCGACGCCCTGACGGGGGTGCCGGGCGGGCGGATCACCGTCACCGTGCGCCGGGACGCGGCCGGGCTGCTGCTGCGGGTCGCGGACAACGGGCCCGGGCTGCCCGAGGGGGCGGACGTCTTCCGGCGGGGCTGGTCCGGCAAGGGGGAGGGGCGGGGCCTGGGCCTGGCCCTGGTGCGTCAGGTGGCCCACCGGCACGGCGGCTCGGTGGAGGCGGGCGTCGCCCCCGGCGGCGGAGCGGCGTTCACCGCGCGGCTCCCGCTCGCGGGCGGTGCGGCGTGAGCGGGCCGGTGCGGGTCCTGGTCGTCGAGGACGACCCCGTCGCCGCCGACGCGCACGCGCTCTACGTCGGCCGGGTGCCCGGCTTCACCGCCGTGGCGGCCGTCCACTCCCTGGCCGAGGCCACCCGGGTGCTGGAGCGCACCCCCGTCGACCTGCTGCTGCTCGACCTCACCCTGCCCGACGGCCACGGCCTGCGCTTCGCGCGCGGGTTGCGGGCGGCCGGGCACCCCGCCGACGTGATCGCGGTGACCTCGGCGCGGGACCTGGCCATGGTCCGCGAGAGCGTGTCGCTGGGCGTGGTGCAGTACGTGCTCAAGCCCTTCG
Source organism: Streptomyces sp. NPDC044002 (assembly GCF_056434525.1). NCBI lineage: Bacteria > Bacillati > Actinomycetota > Actinomycetes > Kitasatosporales > Streptomycetaceae > Streptomyces > Streptomyces sp. NPDC044002. The sequence continues at coordinate 288,047 of NZ_JBWKEZ010000002.1, read as the reverse complement.
CGTTCCCCACCCTGCGCGAACGGCTGCTGCGCTACGCCGAGTTCCGGGCCGCCGCCGGTGAGGCGGCGGGCCAGGACGACGTGGACCGGGCGCTCGCGGCCCTGCGGGCGCCCGCAGCGGCCCAGCTGCCCAAAGGGCTCAGCGCCCCGACCCTGGACCGGGTCGCGGCGCTGCTGCGGGCGGCGCCCGGGGGGCTGACCGCCGCGGGGGCGGCCGAGGCGGCCGGGATCTCGCGGATCACCGCCCGCCGGTACCTGGAGCACCTGGTGGACACCGGGCGCGCCGACCGCACCCCCCGGTACGGCCAGGTCGGCCGCCCCGAACTGCACTACCGCTGGCTGGCGGCGGCCGGCTCGGTGTCGAACGTGTAGAACTTCCGGTGGTCGAGCATGTCGGCCGGGGTCACGTCGTTCCACGGGCGCATCGTGTCCCGCAGGTCGACCACGTTCGGGGTGCCGGCGGCGGGCAGGTAGGTCGAGTTGGGGTTCTTCGCCTGCCAGTCGGCCCAGAGCTTGTCCACGAAGGCGTGGTGCATCCAGAAGACCGGGTCGTTGGGGGAGACGCCGGTGGCCATCTGGCCGCCGACCCACACGTGCACCCGGTTGTGGAGGTTGGCGCCGCGCCAGCCCTCCAGGTTGTTGCGGAAGCCGTTGGAGGAGCTGTTCCAGGGGGCCATGTCGTAGACCGGCATGGCCAGGACGGCGTCCACCTCGGCCCGCGTCGGCAGCTGGGCGACGCCCTCGCCGAGCGCGCGCCGCAGGTAGGAGCGGCCGTCGACACGGACCGCTACCTCCCACTTGCCCGTGGCGTAGGCGAAGGGGCCGTCCATGACCTGTCCGTCGCGGGCGCGGCCGGTGCCGCCGAGGAAGTCGGCGGCCCAGAGGGAGGAGCGGGAGGTGCGGTCGGCGGTCCAGTCCCAGTACGGGAGCGTGACGCTCTTGTCCACCGCCTGAAGAGCCGCTTCGAACTCCAGCAGAAAGCGGCGGTGCCAGGGGAGGAACGAGGGGGAGCGGTGGCCCACCCGGTCGCCCGAGTCGGTGTCGCTCATGATGAAGCCGTTGTGGGTGGTGACGAAGCGGTCGTAGCGGCCGGTGCGCTTCAGTTCGAGCAGCGCGTTGGTGAAGGCGCGCTTCTCCTCGGCGGTCAGCGTGGCCTGGTTCTTGCGGACTGCCATCACATGCCGCCCATCTGCATCGGGGCGAGCTGGGCGCCCTGGAGCTCGCGCACGGCGGCCCGGGCGAGCGACGCGGGGTCGGCGAAGGTCTCGTAGTGGTTTACGACGCTGATCCACGTGCCGTCGGCGTTGCGCATGACGTGCAGCTCGCGGCCGTCTATGCGGACGGTCGGCATCCCGGCGCCGCCGTGGTGGCCACCGTGGTGACCGCCGCCGGAGGCGGGGGATATCTGGATGCGGCGGCCCTGGTACACCTCGTCGACGGTGCCGGCCGGGGTGGTGGCGGCGCGGGAGTCGGTGGCGGCGGCGTGCGCGGTGGCGCCCGCGATGCCGAGGACGGTGAGTGCGCCGGCAGTGGTGCCCAAGGCCTGCCGACGGGTGATCTTGTTCATGGCGGAAGAACTATCAGGACCCGTACGACAGTTGACCGCTATCCGGACATCAGCGGATAAGTTCTATGTAGAACCATTTGGGCGATCTTCCCGTCCGGACCGGCTCCAGTGGTCCGGACGGGAAGATCTGCGGAAGAAATACTACCCGACGGTAATTTTTACGGCCGGACGGGGGTTCCTATGGAGGGGGTCACACCCGGTAGTCGGCCGGAAGCAGTGCCGGAAACCGCCCAGCGCGACCGGTTTTCGAGGGGTCCTGAAGCCGATTTATGTAGAGATTTCCCCCTATAGTCCGGATATGGCTCTTCATCAGACGAAGGACACGCACGCCCGGGACGACGGGACGGACGTGTTCGCGTCCGCCCTGAGCGGCCAGGTCCTCCCCAAGTACCGGATCCCCGACGACCACTCGCCCGCCGAGGTCGTCTACTCGCTCCTGCGCAACGAGCTGCTCCTCGACGGCAACGCCGCCCAGAACCTGGCCACCTTCTGCACCACCTGGTCGGACGACGCCGTGCACCGCCTGATGGACGAGTGCCTCGACAAGAACATGATCGACAAGGACGAGTACCCGCAGACCGCCGAGATCGAGGCCCGCTGCGTCAACATCCTGGCCGACCTCTGGAACGCCCCGCCCGGCCACATCGGCACCGGCTGCTCCACCACCGGCTCCAGCGAGGCCGCCATGCTCGGCGGCCTCGCCCTCAAATGGCGCTGGCGCGAACGCCGCCGCGCCGAGGGCGAACCCGTCGACCGCCCCAACCTGGTGTGCGGCCCGGTCCAGATCTGCTGGGAGAAGTTCGCCCGCTACTTCGACGTCGAGCTGCGCCAGGTCCCCCTGGAACCCGGCGCCACCGGCCTGCGGCCCCACCAGCTCGCCGAGTACGTGGACGAGAACACCATCGGGGTCGTCGCCATCCTCGGCGTCACCTACACCTGCGACTACGAGCCCGTCGCCGAGATCGCCGCCGCCCTCGACCGGATCCAGGCCGAGCACGGCTGGGACGTCCCCGTGCACGTGGACGCCGCCAGCGGGGGCTTCGTCGCCCCCTTCCTCCACCCCGACACGGTCTGGGACTTCCGACTGCCCCGGGTGGCCTCCGTCAACACCTCGGGGCACAAGTACGGGCTCGCCCCCCTCGGCGTCGGCTGGATCGTCTGGCGCACCGCCGACCTGCTCCCCGCCCAGCTCGTCTTCGACGTGGACTACCTGGGCGGCGACATGCCCACCTTCGCCCTCAACTTCTCCCGCCCCGGCGGCGAGGTCATCGCCCAGTACTACCTCTTCCTGCGCCTCGGCCGCGGCGGCTACCGGCGCGTCCAGCAGGCCTGCGCCGACACCGCCCGCTACCTGGCCGCCGAGATCGAGGGCATGGGGCCCTTCACCCTGCTCTACGACGGCCAGGGCGCCCTGCCCGCCGTCTCCTACACCCTCACCGACCCCGCCGGAGCCGGCTTCAGCCTCTACGACCTCTCCGACCGGCTGCGGATGCGCGGCTGGCAGGTGCCCTCGTACCCGCTGCCCGCCGACCGCCAGGACACCGTCGTCCAGCGCGTGCTGATCCGGCACGGGGTGACCCGCGACCAGACCGCCCTGCTCGTCGCCGACCTGCGCCGGGCCGTCGAACACCTCACCGCCACCCCGCAGCCCGTCCCCGCCACCGCACCCCGGTCCGGCTTCCACCACTGACCGGCGGGCCGCCCCGCACCTACGCGGACGCGGACCAGCGCATCCCCAGCTCCGACAGCGCGGCCGCCCGCTCCGGAGCCAGCCCCGCCGCCCGGGAGCGCTGGTTCGCGATCCACGCGCCCAGCCGCAGCTCCCGCGCCCCGACCGGCTCCACGTGCGTGCGCGGCACCCGCAGGTGCCCCTCGCGGGCGTGGAACCGCCGGGCCGCCTCCAGGTGCTCCGCCCAGGCGGCGGCATGACTCCGCCGCGGGGGCGGGCGCTCCGCCTCCGCGGCCGGCGACAGCCCCAGCCCGTGCTCCAGCAGCCACCGCTGCGCCCAGGCCAGCCGCTCCCACCCCAGCCGCTGCCCGCGCACCCACAGCCCCAGGTCCTCACCCTGGACCACCACCGACCCCGGCCCGGCCGGCACCGCACCGCCCGCGTCCAGATGGGCACGGGTCAGCCGGAACGCCCGCTGCCAGCCGATGTCCCACGCCGGGCACCAGGACGCGTCGATCTCCTCCAGGGCCTCCCGGCGCTCCTGCGGCAGCGCACCCGGCCCCTCCCGCCGGGCGGCGGCCCGGTTGTTCTTCATCCACACCCCGACCGGCACCCCCCGCCAGGTGGCGTCCACCGGCGGCAGCAGGTGCCCGTGCTCGGCGGCCCAGGCGCGGGCCGCCACCAGCCCCTCCTCGAAGGCCACGTCGAAATGGCTCCACACCATGCCGAGTTCCTCCAGCTCACGGGTCCGCTCCCGGCCCAGCGCGCCCCTGCGGTACGTGCGCCGCGCGTCCGCGATCCACTGGCCCAGCGGGAAACCGGCCAGCGCCGCCGGCCACTGCGGCCCGCCCGCCGGCACCCGGAACGCGAACGGCACCTTCAGGTCCCCGGCCGTCGCCGCGTACACCCGGGCGGCCTCAGCGCCCCGCCGCCACTGCGTGTGTTCCGGGTTGAGCACGCGCAGCCGGATGAACGCCGCCAGCAGCGCCGGATCCCGCGGCACCGAGAAGCTCAGCAGCGCCCGCGCACCCGCCCCCGGGCCCGTGCCCGCCGCGGCCGCCGCCGGGGCCTTCGCCGCCGCGCTCGGCGCCTGCGGCTGGGCCAGGCCCTCCACCAGCCTGGAGTCGTGCGCCCTCAGCGCCTCCAGCAGCCGCGCGAGGTCCCCGTACGCCCGTGACGTCAGCATCGACTCCGGGGACTCCCCGGGACCCAGCAGCACCGGCACCACCAGCGAGGCCACCTTCCCCTCGCCCGGCCGCATCCGCAGCGCCCGGCCCACCGCCTGCACCAGGTCCGGCATGGAACCGCGCACGTCCGCCCAGAAGACGGAGTCGCACTCCTTGGTGTCCACCCCCTCGCCCAGCACCCGCACGCTGCCCAGGAACGCCTTGTCCGCGACCCGGTCCGCGGCGAACGCCTCCAGCACCCGCCGCCGGTGCGCCGCCGTGTGCTGCCCGCACAGCCAGTCCGCCCAGACCGTGCGCGGATACACCGGCTGCGCCGACCGGCTCGTCACCCGCATCCGGGCCGCGACCGCCGGAAGCCCCGCCGCGAACGCCTCGGCCTCCTTGGTCAGGTGATGGAACACCAGCGTCCGCCGGAAGCCCTGGTCCGCCGCCGCCTTCACCAGGGCCGCCTGGAGCGCCGCCAGCCGCATCCCGCGCACCCGGTCCGAACGGCCGTCGGCGCCCAGCAGCACCGCCGACTGGAACCCGGGGTCGCTGACGTCCACGCACACCACCCGGTACGGGGCGCAGACGCCCCGGTCGATGGCCTCCGACAGGGACAGGGTGTAGCAGCGGGCGCCGAACGGCCCCTGGGGATCGTCCTCCATGGACGCCACCAGCTCGCCCCGCCCCCGCGGCTCCGCACCGCCGGCCGTCTCGGCCGCGTACGCGCCCGCCCCGGCCTCCTCCTCCGGCTCCTCGGCCTCCTCGCTGTCCTCGCCGTCGCGCCACACCCGGGGCGTGGCCGTCATGTACAGCCGCCGCACCGAGGGGATCCGGGTGTTGTCGTGCACCACCGCCCAGGGCTTGCCGATCCTGCCCGAGGTGCGGTGCGCCTCGTCGACCACGACCAGGTCCCAGGGCGGCAGCCCCGCCAGGTGCGCCCCCTCGATGGTGCCCAGCCCCAGCGAGGCGTACGTGGCGAACACCGTCAGCCGCTCCACCGGCCGCGACCCCCACCGGGCCAGCTGCCCCGGAGCGGTCGTCGTGGGCACCCCCACGTCCTCGCCGCGCAGCGAGCACACCGCGAGCGCCCGGCCCGTGCGGCCCCCCTCCCGCCAGGCGGCGACGGTCTGCACGAGCAGATCGAGGGAGGGGACCAGCACCAGCACCCGGCCCGCCCGCAGCTCCTCGGCCGAACGCACGGCCACCAGGGACTTGCCGGACCCGGTCGCCATGATCACCTGGGTCCGCAGGCCCCGCTCGGGCACCCGGCCGGTGGCCGGCAGCTGGAGCGCGCGCACGACCGCGTCGACGGCCTCCCGCTGATGAGGGCGCAGCTCCTGCCTCGCCATACACCCCACTCCACCCGCGTTGATCTGCCTGTTCCGCTCCAGCCCCTATCTTGCCCCGATTCTGAGTCAAAGAGGAGCGCGGGCGGGCGGCCGGCTCAGCGCGCCCCGAAGTTCTGCGTCCACCAGGGGCCGCCGGACCCGCTGTGGATGCCCACGCCGATGTCCTTGAAGGAGCAGTTGAGGATGTTCGCCCGGTGGCCAGGGCTCTTCATCCAGGAGTCCATGACGGCCTGCGCCGTCTGCTGGCCCTTGGCGATGTTCTCCCCGTACGTCGACCACCGGTACCCGGCGGCCGTCGTCCGCGCCCCCGGGTCGGCCCCGTCGGGGTTGGTGTGGTCGAAGAAGTCCCGCCGCGCCATGTCGTCGGAGTGCCCCTGGGCGGCGTTGCGCAGCTGCGCGTCCTCCTTCAGCGGGCCGCAGCCGGCCGCCGCGCGCTCCTGGTTGACCAGGGCGATGACCTGCCCCGCCACGCCCGCCGGAGCCGGGCCCGGGGCCGGCGGGGCCGGGGGCTTCGCGGTGCTCTTCGCCGGTGCGGGAGCCGCCGAGGTCTTCGCGGTGCTCGCCGAGGCGGACGGGGAGGCCGAAGCGGAAGCCGACGCGGAGGGCGAGGCCGACGCCGAAGCGGAAGGCGAGGCCGAGGCGGAGCCGGACGGCTGCGGCGCGCCGGAGTCCGGCGCCGACAGGGCGGCCAGCGGGGAGCCGGGCGCCCCGCCCGCCTGGGCCTTCTTCGCCCCGGGCAGCTGCCCGAGGTACACCAGGCCGCCGCCCGCGACGCACGCGGCGACCACCGCGCCGCCGATGGCCCGGCGCCGGTTCTGGCGGCGCCTGCGCTGCGCCGCGCGGCTGTCGGGGCCGGCCGGGCCCTCGTCGCCGGCCGCGGCCCCGCCCTTGCGCCGGGCGGCGCGGCCCGGGCCGGACACCACCGGCGAGAGCTGCGTCGCCGCCTCGGCGAAGGCCACGTTCGCCGGGGCGGCGCCCGCGGCCGCGGCGGACCGTACGCCCGCCAGCAGCGCCGCCGTCACCGGCACCAGCGCCAGCCCCGCCAGCAGCCCCTCCGCCGGCACCAGCCCGTTCCACAGCCCCGAGCAGCGCAGGCACTCGCGGGCGTGCCGGGCTATTCGCTTGCGCCACAGCGCGGACGGCCGGCCGTCCCAGGTGCCCGTCATCGCCCGCAGCCCCTCACAGGGCGGCTGCGTCTCCAGGGCCCGCTCCACCACGCGGGCCGACTCCAGCTGCGCCTTCATCCGCTGCACCCGCACCGCCGTGTGCTGCGGGGTCAGCTCCAGGGCAGAGGCGACGTCGGCCCGGGTCAGCTCGCCCGCGCACTCCAGCCACCACAGCGACAGCAGAGCACGGTCGTCGGGCTCCAGCCAGCGCGTGGCACGGGCCGTCTCGCGGCGCTGTCCGGACAGGTGGAGCCGCGTGACGGTCAGGTCGGCGAAGTCGGCGCCGGGGTCGGCGACGTCCTGGGCGGCCTCCAGCCCGCTCTGCCCGGGGCCGCCGCTCGTGGCCTGCCAGTGCGCCCGTACGCGGTTCATCGCGATGGCCACCAGCCAGGAGCGGAAGCTCTCGTCGCTGCGCAGGGTGCCGAGCCCGTCGAGCGCCCGCAGCATGGTGTCCTGCACCACGTCGTCCACGTCGTGCGACCCGTTCAGAGCCCGCCCGACCACGTTGTAGACCAGCGGCAGATGGGCGCTGACGAGCTCGTCCTGCGCGCGGGGATCGCCCGCGCGGGCCGCTGCCACCAGCTCTGCCGTGTGCTGTGTACTCATGTGAAGTTCCCTGTCCGTACCGGCGGTCGATGTTGCCCGATAACTGGGAGACCGTCGAGTGGAGCCGGGATAACGGTTATCCGGAAGAATTTTTTTCGCCGCGGCCGGACGGGCTCCAGGTGTGGGACGGCAGGGACTCGGCGAGGGTGGAGAAGAAGCGCTGGTCGCGCCAGGCGTCGCGGTTGCCGATCACGAACAGCCGGCGCTTCGCGCGGCTCACCGCCACGTTGAGGAGGTTCGGGCGGGAGGCCGCCCAGGCCCGGGCGCCCGGGCGGCGCGGGTCCGTGCCCAGGACCAGGACGACGACGTCCGCCTCCTTGCCCTGGGTCGTGTGGACCGTACCCACCCGGTCGTCCGGCACCAGGTCCCGGCAGGCCCGCTTCGCGCCCGCCACCACCTGGCGGAACGGGCTGATGACGAACACGTCCCGGGCCAGGTCCACGCCGCCCTCGTCCCGCAGCCGCTCCAGCACCCGCCGCAGCGCCCGGCCCTCCTCCGGGATCCAGTGCCCGTCCGCCTCCGCGCCGGCGACGTCCACCCAGCTGCTGGCCGGCCGGTACGCGTACGGCTCGCGCGCCTCCGGGTCGACGCCCTGCACCATCAGGCCGTCGTAGGCGACGGCGTTGCTGACCGAGAACATCGGGTCGTCGCACCGCCGGTGCACCCGCAGCGGCGCCCCGACCCACACCTCGTGCCCGCCGTCGGGCAGTTCCGCCGGCAGCAGAGTGCCGTAGCGGTTGGCGCGGTCGGCCAGCCGCTGCACCGACGTGCGGCCCGGCGCCCACTCCTCGGCCACCCCGAACTCCTCACGCAGCGCCCGCTGCGCCGTCCACGGCAGCACCACCACCGGCTCCAGCTGGAGCGGGTCGCCGACGACGACCGTGCGCCGCGCCCGCCACATGCCGCCCACCGCCATCTGCGGGGTCGCCTGCCCGGCCTCGTCCACGAACAGCCAGCCCAGCGCCTGTGCCCCCAGCCGGCCGAAGACCCGGTCCAGGGAGGCGAACGTGGTCGACACCACCGGCACCACGAGGAACAGGCTCTGCCAGGCGGCCCGTACGTGCGTCTCTGGCACCGTCCCCGGCACCGTGCCGGCGACCGCGTCCATGCCGGCCATCAGGTTCGCGTACATGGTGCGGGCCGTGCAGCGCAGGAACGCCCGGTGCAGGTCGAGCGCGGCGAGGAACAGCTCCGTGCGCGCCCGCGTGATCTCCGGGTCCGACCAGGGCGCGGACCGCTCCCGCAGCGGGTCGTCCGTCAGCCAGGCCTCCTCCGGCACGAAGCCCTCCCACCGGGCGCGGGCCGCCCCGAGGGCCTCCTCCATGCGCGCGGCGCGGTCGCGGGCGGCGTCCGCCGCTTCCAGGGCCGTGTCCAGCCGTGCGGAGGCGGCGGCCACGGAGGCCCGTACGCCGTCCAGCCGTGCCCGCTGCGCGTCGTGTTCCCGGCGGGCGGCGGCGACGGCCCCCGCCGCCGCGGCCTCCTCCGCGTGCCAGGCACGGGCGGCCCGGCCCAGGGTGAACAGGCTGACGGAGAAGCCCGGCCGGCGGGCCAGATGGGCCCGGTGCGCCTCCTCGGCCCCGTCCAGGGAGAGTCGTACGCCGGCCAGCGCGGCCTCGGCGGGCGGCAGCTCCTCCCGTGCCCCGGCCAGCGCCGCGGTGTCCCGGTCCACCGCCTCGCGGGTGCCGCGCAGCTCCTCGTACGCCGCCGGCAGGCCCTCGTACGCCGCCGCCGCGTCCGCGCGCTCGCCGCGCAGCCGCTCGACCTCGGCCAGCGCGGCCCCGAACCGCTTCCTGGACTCGGTCCACACGCCGGTCTGCGGGGTGTCGCGCCACTGCCGCAGGAGGTGGGAGAGGCCGTTGCCGCTGTCGATCCAGGGGTTGCGCGCGCCGCGGCGGCCCTGCTGCGGCAGGGGCGGCGGAGGGGCGCCGGTGTCGGTGCGGCGGTACTTGCCGTGCCAGAAGCGGTTGACGAACTCCAGCCGGTTCTTCCTGCTGCCGAGCCGGGCCGCGACCGCCCCCCACGCGGGCTCGCCCTTCAGCAGCCGGGTGGCCTGTTCCGAGAAGTAGTCGGCGTCCTCGCGCCAGCGCGCCCCGAGGGCGGCGCGGGCGGGTATCTCGGTGGATATGTTCTCGACGGCGCCGTTGTTCGCGGAGGCGACGACCATCTCGAAGCCGGTGAACTCGGGCCGCAGCGGGGTGACGGTGCGGGTGTGGTCGCCGCTCTTCCACACGTACGGGGTCTGCCGCTCGAACGCCTCGGAGGGCAGCCGGAGCGCGGCGAGGCGGCGGGCCCGCTCGACGACGGCGGCGGCGAAGCAGTCGCGCAGCATGGTGGTCTTGCCGGTGCCGGGCGGGCCGTTGACGGCGAAGATCCCGGCGGTGGGGGCGAGTTCGGTGTGCACGGCGTTGACGGCGAACTGCTGGCTCAGCGCGAGCGGGTGCCGGGCGTCGGCCGGCCAGCGCCCGGCCGGGGTGCGCTCCGGCGTGACACCGGCCAGCGCCGCCCCGGGCCGCAGCCGCAGGTCGACGCGGCTCGCCCGGTCGAAGCCGGAGCCGGGGGTGAGGTAGGCGCCCAGCCCCGCCCCGGGATCCTCGCGGGCGAGCGCGGCGGCCACCCGGTCCAGGTCGGCGGCGATGAAACTGTTGAGGAAGTCCTGCTGGTCGGCGGCGTCGGCCTGGTCCAGCCGCACGGGCACGCTGCGCACCCGCACGGTCGCGGGGTCCAGCGCGACGGAGACCCCCCAGGTGCGGGCCAGTTCGCCGGTGAACTCCAGCAGGTGGGCGGCGGAGACCACCCCCGGCCCGAGGGCGGGGTCCCCGTCGGCCCCGGCGCCCCCGACGGTCCGGACGGGCCCGACGGGATCCCCGAGCGCCCCGGCCCGCCGGGCCCAGGCGTCGGCGTCCTCCCGGAACCCGTCGAGCCAGCCCGGGGTGCCGGGGCCGGGGGCGACGGCGCGGCCGGTGGCCCAGGCGCAGGAGGAGAACACGGCGGAGTCCAGGAGCACCCGCCCCCGGTCGGTCACGGTGAGGGCGAACAGCGCGCTCTCGCCGTCCATCCGGCCGTCGTGGTCCTCGCCGCTCTCCCCGAACACGTCGAGCAGGGTGTCGCGTACGGAGCCGAGGGCGAACACCCCGCCGTAGACCACGTGCTGCCACCCGTACCCGCCCTCCAGCGGCACCGCCCGCACGGGATGCCCGGCGTCCCACGGCATGGGCCGCCCCGCCTCGACCGGGTACACCCGATCCCGGGCGGAGAGCGCGGGCACCTTCTGCGGACTGAACAGCTCCACCGCCCGCCAGTACCCCACCACCCCGCTGCGGCGCAGCCGCTCGCCCCCCATAACGCCCACTCCCGTCATCGGTGATCAATACGTCGCACCCTACGGGCCCGGTGACGGTGGGTCAGGCGGTTGCGAGGTTCGGGGGAGCGCGGTGCGGCCCGGCGCGCGGGGGCGCTCAGCCGTTGCGGAGGATGCGGTACGCGAGGACCGGGGAGAGGCGCAGCAGGACGCGCAGGATCCGCGTCCTGCCGATGTAGAGCTCGCGCCGCTCGCGGCGGATCCCGCCGAGGACCGCCTCGGCGGTCCGGGCCGCGCTGATCTTGCCGCGGCCCCGGCCGTGGGTCATGTCGGTGTCCACCAGGGGCAGGACCGCGTCGATCACGCGAATGTGGGGCGCCGCCGCCTCGCACTGGTAGCGCAGGGCGCGGGTGAAGGTCCGTACGGCGGCCTTGGTGGCGCAGTACATGGGGGCCGAGGCCTTCGGGGTGAGCGCGAGCCCGCTGGTGATGTTGACGATCGCGGCGGAGGGGAGCTGCCGGAGGTGGGGGAGCAGTGCCGTCGAGAGGGTGGTGACGGCGTCCAGGTTGAGGGCCGTCTCGCGGCGCAGGACCGGGCGGGTGTCGCGCGGGTCCTCGCGGAAGAAGTCGGTGGGCGTCTGCGCCCCCGCGTTGTTGATCACGACGGAGAGGCCGGGGTGGAGGCGGGGCAGCGCGTCGGCGAAGGCGGCGGTCGCCTCGGGGTCGGCCAGGTCGACGACGTGGGCCGAGACGTGCCCTTCGTGTTCGGCCGCGAGGGACTCCAGCCGGCCGGGGTCGCGTCCGACGGCGACCACGTGGGCGCCCTGCCCGACCAGTTGCCGGGTCAGCTCGCGCCCGATGCCGCGGGCGCCGCCCGTCACGAGGACCGTTCTGCCGGTGAGGTTCATGGTGTTCTCTCCTTGTCGGGCGGGTGACGGGCGAAGGCCCGTCCGTAGGCCGCCGGCGTCATCGCCGTGCGGCGCCTGAACTCGCGCGTGAAGTGCGGCTGATCGGCGTAGCCGCACGCGAAGCCCACGACGGGCAGCGCGTGCCGGCCGTCGACGAGCAGGACCGCGGCCGCCTCGGCGCGCACGGCGGCGAGCAGCCTCTGGAAGCCCCCGGCGGGCCGCAGGCGCCGCTGCAGGGTCCGTGGCGAGGCGTCCAGGCTTGCTGCGAGGGCCTGGAGCGACCAGCGGCGGGCGGGGTCGGAGGCCAGGAGGCGGTGCGCCCGCCCGACGGTGTCGGGGCCGGCCGGTGGCGCGGCGCGGGGCGCGGGGGGAGCCGTGGAGGTCCAGGTGAACCGCCACTGTGCGGTGTCGGTGCCGGGCGGCGGCGCCGTGAACACCCCGCCGTCGAAGACCGTCCGCGGGGCGTCGCGGCCCGCGGCGACCGTGAGGCCCCGGGCGCCCGTCATCGTCAGCAGCACCGTCAGCAGGCCGAGGACGAGCACGTCCTCGGCGGGTACGGGCGGCTCCGCGGGCGGGCCGACGTGCTCGGCGGCGACCGCCCCGTCGGCCGCGTGCCGGACGAGGACGCGGTGCCGGGAGTGGGTGAACCGTTCCAGCCGGCCCCACCGCCCGAACAGGTCGAGGGGGCTCCGCGCCCCCAGGAGCGCGGTGACGGCGGGGTCGGTCGCCAGCTCCGGCAGCACCAGGCCGACGCGCAGCAGGGGCAGCAGCCCGTGCCGCTCCGCGATGCCGGTGAGGAACCGGCGCTTGGCGGCGAAGGGCAGCAGCGCCCCGTCGGCGTGCGGGGCGTTCGTGATGATGCCCGCACCCGCCAGTGCCCGTCCCACCGCCGCCACCAGCGTCGAGCTCGCGAATTCGTCCATGCGCCCCACGGTATGGCCGCCGGGCGCGGCCGGTCTTGAACGATCGCGCCAGTGCCGGGAGGGGGTGACCGGCGGCCTCCCGATGTGTATGGTCTAGACCATCAAGTCGGGCCGTACGGCGTACCGTTCCACGCCGTGGAGCAGCCGGGAGGCTTCCTTGTCCTGCCATCCGTACGCGGTGCTGGCCGCCCAGCGCCTGCTCCCGGTGCTGCGCAGCGCCGACGCCGACCGGGCACTGCGGGCCACCGGCCGGCTGCTCGGCGCCGGCTGCCGGGCCGTGGAGCTCACCACCTCCACCCCCGGCTGGGCCCGGGCCGTCACCCGCGCCGCCGGGCTCCGCGACGCACGCGGCCGGACCGCCGTCATCGGGGTGGGCACCGTGACCACCGCCGCCCAGGCCGCGGCGGCCCTCGACGCCGGCGCCGCGTTCCTCGTCTCCCCCTACCCCGCCCCCGAGGTCCGCGAGGCCGCCGCACGGAGCGGGACGCCCTTCCTCGAAGGCGGCTTCACCCCCGGTGAGATAGCCGCCGCCGTGCGGGGCGCCGGCGCCGCCAAGGTGTTCCCGGCCCACGTCGGCGGGCCGGACTTCATCCGCTCCCTCAGGGCCGTGCTCCCGGACGGCGTGCTCGTCCCCACGGGCGGGATCCGGCCCGGCGGCGTCCGCGCGTGGCTCGACGCGGGCGCGACCGCCGTCGGCGTCGGCAGCGGCCTGCCCGACGACCCCGGGGAACTGGCCGCGGCCTTCGCGGAGCTGGCCGGACCCTGCTGCGGCGGGGAGGGGTGCCGGACGTGACCGCCCCGGAGTACGACGTCCTCGTCCTCGGCGAGGTCCTGGTCGAGATCCACGCCGGCACCGCCCTGCGGGAGGCCGCCGACGGCACCGCCGCACGGATCTCCTACTCCGGCGACGCCCTCAACGCCGCCGCCGCGGCCGCCGCGGCCGGGGCCCGCACGGCGCTGCTGACCGTCGTCGGGGACGACGAGCTGAGCGTCCCGCTGCTGCGCCGCGCCGCCGACCTGGGCGTGGACGTAGCCCACGTGCGCCGCGCACCCCGCCCCAACGGGGCCTACCTGCTCTCCGCGGACCCCGACGGGGACCGCGAGTTCGTCTACTGGCGCACCCACAGCGCCGCCTCCACCCTCTCCCCGGCGCACGTCGAGGACTGGCTCCCCCTGCTGACCGGCTGCCGGGCCCTGATCACCAGCGGGGTCACCGGCGCGCTCTCCCCGACCAGCCGCGCGGCCGTACCGGCCGCCGCCCGCGCCGTCCACGCGGCGGGCGGGCTCGTCACGTACGACCCCAACCACCGCCCCCGCCTGACCGGCCGCGCCGAAGCCCGCTCCCTGCTCGCCGAGGTCGCCCCGCTGACCGGGCTGCTGAAGACCTCCTGCCCGGCCGACGCGCTCGCCCTGGTGGACACCGCCGACCCGCCCACCGCCGCCGCCCGCTACCGGGCGCTCGGCGCCCGCACGGTGGCCGTCACCGCCGGCCCGGACCGCCTGCTCCTGGACGACGGAACCCGGGCGGCGTACCACCCCGTCCCCGTCGACCCGGCCCCGGTCGACACCACCGGCGCCGGGGACTGCTTCACCGGCACCACCACCGCCCGCCTCGCCCTGGGCGACCCGCTCGCCCGGGCGGTGGCCTACGGGGTGGCGGCGGCCTCCCTGTCGGTGGCGGGCCGCGGCGGCACGGGCCGGGTGCCCTCCTTCACGGAGACGGCGGCACTGGCGGCGCGGGTGGCGCAGGACACGGCACAGCCTCTCTAGTCCTCCCAGAACTCCGCCTCCTCGGCCTCCTTCTCCTCGGCCGTCTTGGCCTCCTGGTCCGGCTCCTCGTACGGGAGGGGGTCCGTGACCCAGCCCGCCGCCAGGACCAGGCGGGAGGTGCGGTGCACGGCCAGGAAGCCGAAGGGGCGGTCGAAGCGCACGTGCGCGTGGCGGGTGCGGTAGCGCAGGCTGGGAAGGCCGGCCGCCACCGCGCCGAACGCCGTCACCGCGGCCGCCTCGAAGCCCCTCGCGTGGAAGCGGGCGACCGCCGACTGCCGTGCCGAGCCGATGGCCAGGGGGTCGGAGCTGATCCCGGGAAAGCTGCCGGAGCCGCGGTCCGTGGCGGCTTCCAGGCCGAACAGCCGCGCACGCGCCAGGAGATCGTGGTCCGTCCGGACCTCGAAGGCGGGTGTCGCGATGCCGAGCCAGGGCTCGGGCGACTCGGAGCGCACCGTCCGGACGGTCAGGCCCGGGCCCGGGTTCCCGTCGGGCAGCAGGCTCACGGGCGTCGAGGGGCGGGCCCGGGTGGCGGCCTCGATCCCGGTGGTCAGGACGGTGCCCGGCGGGGCGTCCGGCGCGCCCAGGACGAGGTGGACGTCGACCCCGGTGTCCCCGACGACCTCCAGCAGGGTGACCGGACCGGCGGGGCCGTGGGCCACCTTGGCGCGGTCCAGCAGGGACGTGGTGCGGCGCAGCACGATCAGTTCCCGGCCGGACCAGGGGCCTTCGTGCATCTGCTGGGGGTACTCCGCGAACGGCCGGATCCACTTCAGCCGCAGCGCGAGCGCGGAGGCCAGGACGAGCCGGACCGCGTCGGGGCCCTCCGGCAGCGCGACCGGCATGCGTTCGACGAGGCCGTCCGTGCGCTCGGCGGCCCACGCGTCCAGCTGCTTGCCGTCGGCGGCCGGGTCGCCGGTCAGTGTGCCCCGGGTGCCGTCGGGGAGGCCTGCCAGCCAGGCCCGCTCCAGCGGGAGGTCCGTCCGGGTCCACAGGCCCGTCGCCGCCCGCAGGCCCCGTACGCCGGCCAGCGCGGCCAGCAGTTCCCGCGCGGCCTCCGCCGCGTCCCCGGCGGGTATGCCGAGCGCCTCCGCCAGTTCCGCGCGGGCCGGGCCCGCCGCCCCGTCCGCGAGCAGGGCCAGCAGGGGCCACACCCCGGCCGCGGTGAAGACCGTACCCCCGTCCCCGCCGGAGGCTTCGGCGGCCCAGCGCGCCGTGAGCCGGTTGACCGCCCGTACCGTCGAGTTCCTCATGCCGGGGAGGGTACGTGGTGGGGGGGGGGGGGGGGGGGGGGGGGTGTGTTTGCTGTTTGCTTGGGCGTCCGTTTTGGTGCGCCCCTGCTCCTGC
>NZ_JBWKEZ010000002.1:175862-272267 GCF_056434525.1 Streptomyces sp. NPDC044002 | reverse complement strand
TCCCCCCCCCCCGCCCCCCCGCCCCTCCCCGCCCCCCCCCCCCCCCCCCCCCCCCCCCCCCCCCCCCCCCCCCCCCCCCCGGTTCGGTGGCGCCCCGTTCGGCGGCGCCTGGTCCCTGCTGCGCCGGCTCAGCGGCCGCGCAGGCCCTGGTCGACGGCGGTGGTCAGCTCGCCGTCGGCGGTGTCGGCGTCCAGGGACCAGAACATGGCGCCGCCCAGGCCCTGTTCGCGGACGTACCGGGCCTTGGTGCGCAGCACCTGCGGGTCGTCGTACGTCCACAGGGTGGTGCCGTCGAACAGCCAGGCGTGGCCGCCGCGCCGGTCGCGGTGCACCTGGAAGGTGCCCGAGGCGGCCAGTTCCTTCAGCTCCTTGTAGTCCGCGTAGCCGGCGGCCCACTTCGCGGGCGCCGGGCCGGTGGCGGGCCTGCCCATGCCGTCACCGCCGCCGGTGACCCCGGTCCAGCCCTGCCCGTAGAACGGCATGCCGACCACCAGCTTGCGCGCGGGCGCCCCGCGCCGCAGCCAGGACTCCACCGTGCCGTCGACGCTGAAGTCGCCCCGTGCGTACAGCGCGGACTGCTGGGCGGTGGTCTTCTCCCCGGACACGTGGAAGTCGTAGCCCTGGAGGGTGACGAAGTCGAGGTCGCGCATGATGCGGCGGACGTCGAAGCCCGCGTCGATCTTGGCGGGGGCGGCCGGGACGAAGGCCGTGAGCTCGTACGAGCGCTTACGCTCGCGCCCGTACGCGTCGAGCTGGGTGCGGAACTCGTGCACCAGCTCGGCGAAGTTGCGCTTGTCCTCCGGCCGGAACTTGGTGTCGGCGTCGCCCTCCGAGCCCGGCCACTCCCAGTCCAGGTCGATGCCGTCGAACACCCCGGCGGCGGCGCCGGCACCGCCCCGGGCGCCGTCCTGCGGCAGGTTCCCCTTGAGGTAGAGGTCGATGCAGGAGCGGACGAGGGCCTTGCGGGAGGCGGGGGTGAGGGCGGCGTCGGAGAAGTGGGTGGACCAGCTCCAGCCGCCCAGCGAGATCAGCACCTTGAGGCCGGGGTGCTTGGCCTTGAGCTCCTTCAGCTGGTTGAAGTTCCCGGCCAGGGGCTGGTCGGCGGTGTCGGCGACGCCGTCCACGGAGTTCGCCGCGTCCAGCGGGCGGGCGTAGTCGGCCCAGGCGTCGGCCTCGCCGGCCACGTTGCCGGTGAAGCACTTGCCGTCGGCGCCGATGTTGCCGAAGGCGTAGTTGACGTGGGTCAGCTTGGCGGCCGTGCCGTTCGCCTCCAGGTCCTGGACCTGGAAGTCGCGCCCGTAGACGCCCCATTGGGTGAAGTAGCCGACCTTCCGGTACGAGCGGTCGTGCGAGCCTGCCGGATCCCGGTCCCCGCTCCCGGCGGCCGCCGCGGGCGCGAAGGCGGTCAGCAGGGAGAGGGAGCAGGCGGCGACGGCCAGTCGGCCGAGAGTGCTGCGGCGCATGGGGCGGTGAGGGCGCATGGGGCGCATGGGCTTCCTTTGCGGATGCGGGGGAGTGGTGCTCCTGAGCCGTGCGGGGACGGGCGCTGCCCTGCACCGGCGGCGCCCGTCCCACCCGGGAACGTATTGGTCTGGACCATCCGGGTCAAGGGGGTGTCCGCCCCGACCGGGGAACGGCCGGGGGGCCGTCCGAAAAACCTCCTTCACGACGCTGGGCACCTCCACGCCCCCTCGCTACCCTCCGCGCATGATTCCCACGGTGGTCTGGGGCACCGGCAACGTCGGCCGCGCGGCGATCCGCGCCGTCGACGCCCACCCGGCGCTCGAACTCACGGCAGTCATCGTCCACGACCCCGCGAAGGCCGGCCGCGACGCCGGCGAACTCGCCGGACTCGGCCACCGGCTGGGGGTGGCGGCCACCCGCGACATCGGGGTGGTGCTCGCCGCCCGCCCGGCCGCCCTCGTCTACGCGGCCTCCGGCGACGTCCGCCCCGACGACGCCCTCGCCGACATCACCCGCGCCATCACCGCTGGCGCGGTCGTCGTCAGCCCCGCCCTCTACCCCCTCTACGACCACCGGAGCGCCCCGCCGGAGTTCCGGGACCCCGTCCTGGCCGCCATCGCCGAGGGCGGCGGCTCCCTCTTCGCCTCCGGCGTCGACCCCGGCTGGGGCAACGACGTGCTCCCGCTGCTGATCAGCGGCCTCGGCACCACCGTGGACGCCATCCGCTGCCAGGAGATCTTCGACTACTCCACGTACGACCAGCCGGACTCCGTACGCCACCTCGTCGGCATGGGCCACCCCATGGACTACGAGCCGATGATGCTGATGCCCTCGATCCCCACCATGGTGTGGGGCGGCCAGATCCGGCTCATGGCCCGCGCCCTGGAGGTCGAACTCGACGGGATACGCGAGACCTCGGAGCGCCGCGCCCTCGACACCACGGTCACCACCCCCTCCATGGGCGTCTTCGAGGCCGGCACCCAGGGCGCCATCCGCTTCGAGGTGCAGGGCATCGTCGGCGGCGAACCCCGCATCGTCATCGAGCACGTCACCCGCATCCACGCCTCCTGCGCCCCCGACTGGCCCGTACCCCCCGACGGCGGCGCCGGAGCGCACCGGGTGGTCATCGAGGGCCGCCCGCGCATCGAGGTGACCGTCGAGGCCACCGACGAGGGCGAGAACCGCTCGGCCGGCGGGAACGCCACCGCCGTCGGCCGCCTGGTGGGCGCCATCGACTGGCTGGTGGCCGCGGAACCCGGCCTCTACGACGCCCTGGACGTCCCGCTGCGGCCCGCAGCCGGCAGACTCGGAAGGAAACAGCCATGAGGATCGACATCCCCGAGGGACAGCACCCGATCGAGTACGTGTGGGGGGACATGGTCCCCGGCATCGGCATGGCCGCCGCCAACTTCTCCCTCTCCGTCTACGCCCACACCACCCTGGGCCTGCGCGAGTTCGAGGCGGCGCGGCTGCGCGTCGCGCAGATCAACGGCTGCGTCTTCTGCCTGGACTGGCGCACCGACCGGGACGGGGAGAAGGTCGAGGAGGAGTTCGCGGACGCCGTCACCGAATGGCGCACCACGGACGCCTTCGACGACCGCACCCGGCTCGCCGCCGAGTACGCCGAGCGGTACGCCCTGGACCACCACAACCTCGACGAGGACTTCTGGGCGCGGATGACCGCGCACTACAGCCAGCTGGAGATCGTGGAGCTGAGCATGAGCATCGGCTCCTGGCTGGCCTTCGGCCGGCTCAACCACGTACTGGGCCTCGACAGCGTCTGCGTGCTGCCGGGCAGCTGAACGTGAGGCCGCCCCGGCGCCCGAGGCACGGCCCGGGGCCGCCCGGAGGATCCGGACGGCCCCGGGAGCCGGTCCGCTCGCAGACCCGCTCAGAGATCCGTGGCGATGATCTTCTCGATGTTCCGCTCGGCGAGGGCCGTGATCGTCACGAACGGGTTCACGCTGGTGTTGCCGGGGATCAGCGCTCCGTCGATGACGTACAGGCCCGGGTGCCCGTGCAGCCGGCCGTAGTTGTCCGTGGCCTTGTCCAGCACCGCCCCGCCCAGCGGGTGGTACGTGAGGTGGTCGCCCCAGACCTTGTTGGTGCCGAAGAGGTCGGTGCGGTAGATCGTCCCCTCCTTGGCGTTGATCTTGTCGAAGATGGTCTTCGCCATGTCGATGGACGGCTGCTTCCAGGCCGTCTGCCAGTCCAGCTCGACCTTCCCCGCCGCCGCGTTCCACGAGAACCGCGCCCGGTTCGGGTTCTTGGTGATGGAGAGGTAGAAGGACGCGTACGTCTCGATCCCCGTCGGCAGCGGGGCCACCTCGGCGAAGGCGCCGCCCGCGTCCCAGTTGTCGATGCCGCCGCAGGGGATGGAGGCCTGCACCTTCCCGGTCGGGTCCCACATGTGGTTGGCGCGGCCGCACATGACGTTGCCGTTGTCGCCCCAGCCCCTGCCCACCTCGTCGTTCAGGTTCGGCAGCGCGCCGGTCGCCTTCAGCCGGACCAGCAGCTTGCTCGTCCCCACGCTGCCGGCCGCGAAGAACACCCGGGCGGCGGTGACGGTCTTGGTGGCGAGGACGTCCCCGGAGGTGGAGAGCTGCTCCATGACGACCGTGTAGCCGCCACCGTCCGAGGGGGAGACGGTGGTGACCCGGTGCAGGGGCGAGATGGTGACCTTCCCGGTCGCCCGGGCGGCGGCCAGGTAGGTCTGCTGGAGGGACTTCTTGCCCGCGTTGTTGCCGTAGAGGATCTCCCCGTCGACCGCGGACTTGGGGACGGTGCCCGCCACCTCCTGCTTCATGTAGTCCCAGTCGTAGACGTCGGGGACGAAGACGAACGGGAACCCGGAACGCTGGGCGTGCTTGCGGCCGACGCGGGCGAACTGGTAGCAGTCCACCGTCTCGAACCAGGCCGGGTCGATCAGACCCACCCCGAGCCCGGCGTTGGCCCGCGGGTAGTAGGTCCGGTACATCTCCTCGGCGTCCACCGTGGGCAGTATGGCCGCGAAGTTCTGCCGCTTGGGGGTCACGGCCATGCCGCCGTTGACGAGCGAGCCGCCGCCGACGCCGCGGCCCTGGTAGACGATGATGCCGCCCATCTCCTCGGCATCGAGGATGCCCGTGTAGCGGGGGACGTCCTTGTCGATGGGGAAGCCGAGGAAGTTGCTGAGCGGCGCCTTGGTCCTGGTGCGCAGCCAGTACGAGCGGTAGTCGGGCTTGGTGGTGTTGGCGAAGATCTTGCCGTCGCTGCCGGGGGTGTCCCAGGCCATGCCCATCTCGACCATGTGCACCGGGACCCCGGCCTGGGCGAGCCGGAGGGCGGCGACGGAGCCGCCGTAGCCGGTGCCGATCACGAGGACCGGGACGCCGGCCCCGGATTCGATGGGCCCAGGGGCGGCGGTGGTGGTGGCCGGTTCAGCATGGGCCGGGGTCACGTTGACCGTCAGCGCCACCGCTCCGAGAATAGAACCAGTTCCAGCGATGAATCCACGGCGCGAAACACCTCTGGATACCTTGCTGTGCAGGCTTTTGTCACTCATGTGACGTTCCTCACTCTCGACGGAGTGGGAACAAGTTCTACTGGCGAACACCTGCTAAGTCACTACACGCGTCACAGCAACTTCCGGCTGATTCCGTCCCCTTGACTCCCCGCCTCGGGACGCCTCAGGACAGGCTCCAGTGCCCGACGTCGTCGCCCAGCCCCGCGTCCAGTGCGAACTGCACGGCCGCCAGACCGGCGTCCGCCGGAACCCGGAAGGTGACGAAGCCCGAGGCCGAGTCCCCGGGGGCCAGGGTCACGGTGTCCGGCAGGCTCGGCCCCGCCCCGGTCGCGGCGGCCGTCCCCGTGAACCGCTGCCCCCCGGTGTCGAGCAGGTGCGCGGCCGGCGCGGGGGAGTCCTCGTACGGCACCGACCCGGTGTTCTCCAGCCGCAGCTCCACCGCCACCAGCCGCTCGGCGTCCGCCCGGCCCGCGGGGTCGACGACCCGGGTCAGGGTCACGTCGAGCCGCTCCCCGGGCCGGTCCCCGTCGAGGGACACGGTCTCCCCGGACCCGTCGGGCCCGGCACCGACGAGCAGCAGCATGAGCAGGGGCCCCAGCAGACGCCCCGGACGCTGGCGCACGACTCCTCCCGGCCTCGGCGGCCCACCCCCTCCCCGCCCACGATCCTCCGCCCGCCCCGCTCCCGCCACCGGCGACGCGGAAAATGGATTGGATCTTCCGGCTGCTTCATGGCAGGGTGTGACCCACCGAAGGGGTATAGCTCAGCTGGTCAGAGCGCTGGTCTCCAAAACCAGATGTCGTAGGTTCGAATCCTGCTACCCCTGCCATGCCTGACCAGGCATTTCACGTAGAACGGGCTCCGGGAGAACACTCCCGGAGCCCGTTTTGTCTTCTCCTGGGGACAGGGTGGGGACAGGGTGGGGACAAGCCGGTGGTGTGCCCCGCAGGAGGGCGAAGAGCGCGATTTCCTCATGGGAGGCCACGCGCGTCCCTATGCTCCTCTGCTGACGCCATGAGCCTGCCTGTGGGGGACGCCTTGGACCCGGAAGCACTCGACCTCGCCGACAGGGCGGGAACCCTGCTCGTACAGCAGGTGCCCTCCGGCAACTGGGAGCGTGTCTGCGCCGCAGTGGTGCGGCTGTGGCGCCGGTACCGCCGGGAGGATGCCGACATGGTCGAGAGCGGGCTCGCCGAGACGCGCGACGAACTCCTCGTGTCCGGCGCCGCCGCCGACCTGGTGGCCCGGCGCACGGCGGTCACGGCCTGGCAGATGCGGTTCCGGGCGCTCCTGGCGGCGGGGCCCGCGCCGGCCGCCGAGCTGCGGACACTCGTGGCCGGCGGCTTCCTGCTGCCGGCCACCGGTCAGGAGCAGGCGTACACCGGCGACGTGACCATGAAGGCGGTGGCGGAGGACCACGGCACCGTCCACCAGCTCGGTCAGGGCGTCATGAACGTCACCGCCGGATCCCGGGCGCGGATCGAGGGCCGGTGAACCAGGAGCCCGAACCGGTCGGCTCCGGTATGCACTTCACCACCCATGTGAGCGGCACGGGCCAGGCCTTGGTGGCCGGCCGCGACATGATCGTGTTCGACGGGCCCGCCCCGGTTGCCATGGCCGCTCTGCCGCAGGCACCCGCGTACCTGGTCGGGCGCGCCGAGCAGCTCGACGCCCTGAGCGAGTTCCTCCTCGCCGCCCCCGAGGGGCCCGGCTTCACCAACATCGCGCTGATCACCGGGTTCGCCGGCTCCGGAAAGCAGGCCCTCGCCACGGCTGCCGCCCGGCAGGCACTGCAGAGGGGGCGCTTCACCGGAGGCGTCGTCTTCGTGGACCTGGAGCACGACGATGGCCGGCCCCTCAGCCGCGGTCAGGCACTGGCCTCGGCCCTCTTCTCGCTCGGAATGCGGCACTCCGCCGAAACGGGCGAGTCCGACGCCGAACGCACCGCCCTCTACCGCTCCCTGCTCCACGACCATGCCGCCGCGCGCGGTCCGGTCCTGGTGGTCGCCGACAACGCCTCCCGGCCCGACCAGGTGGACCTCCTGGTGCCCGGCAGCGGTGAGCACCGGCTCCTGGTCACCAGCCGTGAACTGCTGCCGATCGTCGGCGCACGCACCGTGGTGACGGAGCCGCTCGATCCGGCCGACTCGTTCCTGCTGCTGCACCACGCCGTCGAGCAGCGGCGCCTCTCCCGCATCGGCTCCGTCGAGTCCATCACACCGCAGGAGATGAACCACCTCCACAGGCTGCTGGAGCTGAGCGGGTACCTGCCCGGTGCCATCACGGCGATCGCGCACCATTTCTCGCAGGACGGCGGGCTGACCGCGAAGGAACTCCTCGACAAGCTGACCAATGAACTCGACTCCTACAGGGCGGGCGGCCGCGCGGACGGGCCGAGGCTGGGCCCCCTGCGGCGCGGCTTCGACGAGACCTACCTGCGCCTCGGTCCCGAAGCCGCGGAACTGCTGCCCCTGCTCGGTCTGGTGACCGGTCCGGACATCACGTCGCGGCAGGCGGGCCACCTCGCCGGTCCGGACCGGGACGACATCCGTTCCCGGCTCGCCGCTCTCGCCCGGGCGCACCTCGTGGCGGAGGAGCGGGTCGGCTCCGACCGCTGGCGACTGCACCCCCACGCCCGCCGCGAGGCCACGGCCCTGGCCCGACGGCTCCCGCAGGCTGTCCGGGAGGCGGCGCAGCGGCGGCTGCTCGACGAGTACGCGCGGATGGCCCGGATCGCCGTCGAAGACACGAACGGCGCGGGCTCCGCCCTTCACCTGCGTGCGGGACGCAAGGCCTCCCGGGAGTGGTTCGAAGCCGAATGCGCCAACCTCGTCTCGGGCGTGGACATGGCAGTGTCGGCCGGACTCGACCGGCACGCCGCGGAACTCGCCCTGCCGGTGTGCCGGCTGCTGTTGCACCACCACCGCTTCGACGAGCTGGCGACCTGCGCGAAGGCGGGAGTGGGCGCGGCCAGACGTGCGGGCGACCGGACGACCGAGGCGGAAATGCTGAACGTCCGGGGCGGCTGGCTGCGGAAGCTGGGCGGGCACCAGGAGGCGCTGGGCCAGTACACGGAGGCCCACGACATCTTCGCCGCACTGGGCGACCGGCCGGGACGCGCCAAGACCCTCGGGAACATCGCCGGCATCCACTACGAGCGGGGTGAGTTCGAGCGGGCGTACGTCATCTACCGGGAGGTGGCGGCCGAGTTCCTCGCGCTGGGCGACACCCGCCTCGAAGCCATGTGTCTGAAGAACGCCGGCGACACGCTGGTCGCCGCCGACGAGTTCGATGCCGCGCGGCACGCCTACACGGAAGCGATCAAGGTGTACCGGCAGCGCGGGGACCTGGACGGCGAGGCCGAAGTACTGAACTCCCTCGGCGAACTCGTGAGCTTCGCGGGGCAGACACAAGAGGCCCTGTCTTACCACAAGCGCGCGTTGCAGCTGGCCGAAGCCGCAGAGAACACCGGCCTCCAGGGCGCGGCACTCTGCGGGGCCGGCCAGTGCCTGATCGACGGAACGGCCCGCCAGCGGCGCGAGGCCCTCCGGATGCTGCAGAGGGCCGCCGATCTCCTGGAGGAATCGGGGAACCTGCGTGCCCACGCCGCCGTCTGCGGCAGGATCGGCCGGCACTTCTACGACGCGCGCAAGTACGCCAAGGCCATCGAATACCTCCACCGGGCCGGCATCGTCCTCCTGCGTGAGTTCAAGGACACCGACGCGGCCGCCGTGCCGCTCGGCCTGATGGACCAGGCCCGCCGGGCGATGGAGGAACGGGGCCTCCTCAGAACACCGCTCAACTACCTCAGGGGTCAACACCCCCCTCGCTCCTGGGAGGTCGGGCCGGCCCACGTGTTCACTGCCGAGCCCAAGCCGTGGGCCGAAGGCCTGTCCGAAGACTGAACCGCGGGCGCCCGCCCGGCCGGAGGTCCTCCCGCGGCCCGGCCGTCCTCCGGCAGAGGTCATTTCCACGGATCGAGGCACCCGCGGCACCGCCGATCGGTACATTGCGTGGTCCACGCAATCGCCGGGGAGGAAGCATGCTGACAGAGGCGCTGGCGGCGGTGGCCGCGTCGTGCGCTACCGCAGTGATCCAGGCTGCCGGGACCGACGCCTGGGCGGGTCTCCGGCACCGCCTGGCGGCCCTGATGGGCGACGGCGACGTCCAGCGGGCCGCCGCTGAACTGGAGCGGCTCGAACGGACGGCCCAGGTGATCGCCGACGCCCCGCCCGAACAGTCCGCCCGGATCCGCATCCTGCAGGAGGGGAGCTGGCAGGCACGCCTCGAAGACCTGCTGGAGTCCCGGGCGGGAGCGGCGCGGGAAGCGGTGGCCGAGGAGCTGCGCGGCATCGTCGCGTCCCTGAGCGAGGGCGGGGCCTCGACGCACAAGACCTGGAGCGGCGACGTCCGCCAGGTCGCCAAGGCGTCCGGCCAGGCGCGCGTGTACCAACTCGGCCAAGGCGAAATGAACATCTCGGGATCATGAACACGGAAGAATCGCGCAGCATCAGCGTCAACATTGAGGCGGCCGACGACAGCCGCGTCTACCAGGTCGCCCAGGGGAACATGTTCATCGGACGGGACCCCGTCGAGGTGACGGCCCGGAAGCTGGCGGCCCTGCCGGTCTCCAAGGCGGCCGAGATGCTCGGAGAGATGTCCGCGGAGGAGCGCGCCTCGGTCGTCGCGACCATGGAAACCGGTCCGGCGGCGGCACGGATGGCGCTCCTGGAATCGTCGGTGGCAGTGGACGTCCTGTTGTCCATCGACGAGCTGCTCGCCGTCGAACGGCTGCTGGCCATGGACGCGGTGAGCGCCCGGCGCCTTGCGCTGGCGGCACCGCAGACGTGGTGTACGGGGCTCTTTTCCAGACTGACGTTGGAACAGACGCTCCGACTGGTCGGAGAACTCGACGGAGGGGGGAAGTTCACCTTCCAGCTCGACGTCCTGGAGGGCTTCGCCACACGTCTCCCCACCGATGTCATGACCACCCTGCTGTCATCCGGCGGAATGCCGCCCGGGACGGCCGCACGCGTCCTGCGGGCAGTGACCGGCCAGGAGTTCGTCACCTGGCTGCTGATCGGCAATCCGAGCGCCCGGCTCGCGCTCCTCGACCACATGCCCCTCGAATTCCTCACGACCGCCGTCGTCGCCCTGTGGGAACCGCCGGAGGAACTGCGCCTCCTGTGTACGGCCAAGGGCGTCGGCCTGCCACAGGTCGCCGACGTCCTGAGCGCGCTGCGGCCGCACCGGCTGGTCGAGCTGGTCACCGGTTCCGACCTCGGATTCGGCGTCTACGAGGCGTTCTCGCCCGACACCCGGGTCGGTCTCCTCCGGTACATGGACGACCGGCGGCTGGCCGACCTCCTGCAGCGCTACGAGGAGGGGCCCCTCGTGGAACGCGTTTCCGGGATGCTGCTGGCGGACGAGTTCAGCGGCAGGGCCCATCACGTCCACCGCCATCTGGCGGCCGCACTCGTCGTGTCGACGATCGACGCCGACCACCTGCTGGAGTCCCTTCCGCGCCATCAAGCCGCCGCCGTCTGGGACTCCCGGTGGGCCCACGGCGTGGCCCGCACCCTCGAAACCTACGACGCCGACGCCGGGTACGGGGAACTGAAGCAGCTCCCGCAGATGCGGAAGGCGGAGGTCGTCTGGCACTTGTCCGCGGAGCTCCGGGCTCGGCTGCGGGACAGGGCGGACAACCTCTCCGACGACCAACTGCTCCGCGACGGGGGACGGCCGCTCTCCTGAGTCCGTCACCACCCCTTCCGGGCGTGACGACCGCATCTGGCAGACTTGGCCGGGTTGTCCCGGCGGTGCAGGACAGGAAACCGGTGTGAATCCGGTGCGGTCCCGCCACTGTGACCGGCCGCCGCGTGCGCGTGGGGGCCGGGAGTCAGACACTGACGCACCGCCTCTTCACTTCGACCGGGGACGAGGATCCCCCGGAGAGGCCTCACCATGTCGCGTGTCCGCGCCGCCGTGCGCTCCTTCCTGCCCTTCGCCCTTGTCGTGCCGCTCGCCGCCTGCGGCGGGCCGTCCGGGGCCGAGGGGCCCGGAGCCGGGGCGCAGGCCGCGCCCGGGTTCCCGTACACCGTCACCAACTGCGGTGTCAGCAGCACCTACCAGGCGCCGCCCGAGCGCGCCGTCACCATGAACCAGCACGCCACCGAGATCATGCTCGCCCTCGGACTCCAGGACCGGATGGCCGGCACCGCCTACCTCGACGACTCCGTGCTGCCCGCCTACCGGCCCGCCTACGACAGGATCAAGGTGCTGGCGAAGGAGTACCCGTCGAAGGAGGTGCTGCTCGGCGCCAACCCCGACTTCGTGTACGGAGGTTACGCCAGCGCCTTCGACAAGGGGCAGGGCCGGGACCGCGAAACGCTGGCCAAGGCAGGCATCGGAACCCGGCTGAGCGTGGAGTACTGCACCCAGGGACCGGTCGGGCTCCAACAGCTGAAGACCGAGATCACCGAGGTCGCCCGGACCTTCGGCGTGCCCGAGCGCGGCGAGGCGCTCGTGCGGGAGGAACAGCGGCGCGTCGACGCCGTCACCGCACGGGTCAAGGACCGGGCCCGGCCGTCGGTCTTCGTCTACGACTCCGGCGAGGCCTCCGCCTTCACCTCGGGAGGCAGCGGCATCGGCAACGAGATCGTCTCCCTCGCCGGGGGCGCGAACGTGTTCGCCGACCTCAAGGACACCTTCGGCGACGTGCCGTGGGAGAAGGTCATCGAGCGCGCGCCCGAGGTCGTCCTCATCTACGACTACGGCGGCACCACCGTGGAGGCCAAGAAGCAGCGCCTGTTGAACGACCCGGCGCTGGCGGAGGTTCCCGCCGTCAAGAACCGGCGGTTCGTGGTGCTGCCGCTCTCCTCCGCCGTGCTCGGCGTGCGCGTCGCCGACGCCGTCGAGTCCCTCGGCCGCCAGCTGCACCCCGACGCCCCGTGAGGCGCGGGCTCCCGCTGGTGCTGCTCACCGCCGCGCTCGCCGTCTCGATGGTGGCCGGGCTGGCCCTGGGGGCCGTACGGATCCCGCCCGGCCAGGTCCTCGACATCGTCCTCGGCGGGCCCGGCGCACGAGGGGCCTTCGCCTCCATCGTCTGGGACGTGCGGATGCCGCGCGTCCTGCTCGGAGCCGTCGTCGGGGCCGGGCTGGCCGTGGCCGGAGCCGTGCTCCAGGCCCTCGTGCGCAACCCGCTCGCCGACCCCTTCCTGCTCGGGGCCTCCTCCGGGGCCTCGACGGGGGCGGTGCTGGTCATCGTGTCCGGCGCGGGCGCTGCCGGAGCCGTGGGCGGGGCCGGGCTGCCGGCCGCCGCCTTCGCCGGGTCCATGGCCGCACTCGTCGCCGTCTACGCCCTGGCCCGCCGCGGCGGAACCATGACCACCGGCCGGCTGATCCTGGCCGGGGTCGCCGTGCAGTACATCCTGTCCGCGCTGACCAGCCTGATCCTCGTCCTGTCAGCCAAACCCGACCAGCTGCGCACCGCCCTGTTCTGGACCCTGGGCGGTCTCGGCGCGGCCCGCTGGGACGAACTCGCCCTGCCGGCCGCCGCGCTGATCGCCGGCACCGCCGCGCTCACCGCCCTGGCCCGGCCGCTGGACCTGCTGCTCGCGGGGGAGGAGGGCGCGCGCACCCTCGGCCTGGACACCGGCCGCTTCCGGGCGGCCGTGTTCGTGCTCACCTCCCTCGTGGTCGGGGTGCTCGTCGCCTACAGCGGGGCCATCGGCTTCGTCGGCCTGATGGTCCCGCACGCCGCCCGGATGGCCGTCGGCGCCGGCCACCGGGCACTGCTGCCCGTGGCCGCGCTCGCCGGGGCCGTCTTCCTGGTCCTGGCCGACCTGGTCGCCCGTACCGCGGCGGCCCCCGAGGAGGTCCCGGTCGGGGTGGTCACCGCGCTGGTGGGCGGGCCGTTCTTCCTGTGGATGCTGCGCCGCACCAGCCGCACCGAGGGGGTGGCGGGATGACGCGCCGACCGGCGGAACTCACCGTCGAGGCCCTGCGTTACGCAGTGGACGGGCACACCCTGCTGCACGGCGTCGACCTCACCGCCCGCCCCGGCGAGACGGTCGGCGTGGTCGGGCCCAACGGCAGCGGCAAGACCACCCTGCTGCGCTGCGTCTACGGCACCCTGCGGCCCACCGCCGGCCGGGTGCTCCTCGACGGGGCCGACGCCGCGGCGCTCGGCGCCAAGGAGCGGGCCCGGCGGGTGGCGGTGGTCCCGCAGGACGCCACCGGCACCTTCGGGCTGACCGTCCGCGAGGTCGTCGCCATGGGCCGCAGCCCCCACAAGCGCTTCTGGGAGCAGGACGGCCCGGAGGACCGGCGCCAGGTGGCCGGCGCGCTGGAGCGGGTCGGCGCGGCCGGCTACGCGGAGCGGCGCTTCGAGGAGCTCTCCGGCGGCGAGCGCCAGCGTGCCCTCGTCGCCCGCGCCCTCGTCCAGGAACCGGGCCTGCTGGCCCTGGACGAGCCGACGAACCACCTCGACATCCGCTACCAGCTGGAGGTGCTCGGCCTGGTCCGCGGCCTGCCCGCGACCGCCCTCCTCGTCCTCCACGACCTCAACCTCGCGGCCTCCTTCTGCGACCGGCTGTACGTCCTGTCGGCCGGCCGGGTCGTCGCAGCGGGAACGCCGGGCGAGGTACTGGACGAAGCACTGCTGGCGGAGGTCTACGGGGTCCGCACCCGCGTCGGGACCCACCCGACGACGGGCGCCCCCAGCATCGTCTACCTGCCGTGACCGGCCGGCCCCTCAGAGGGACATCGTCCCGAGTTCGCCGGCGATGCGTACGAAGGACCGGACCATCGGGCTGTCGTTGTCCGAGCGCCACACCAGGCCCCAGCGCAGCTTCGGGGCGTCGTGGAGGGGGAGGTAGGTGATGTCGGGCCGCACATGGAAGCGGGTGACCTGGGAGGCGAAGGAGTGGACGGCCTCACCCGAGGAGATGATCATGAAGAGTGAGTCCAGATCACTGGCGAAGCAGAAGTTCCGCTCGATCGTCCGGCCGCTGGGCGTGTAGAAGGGCATGAACGCGTCCTGCCAGTAGTCGGGCTGCAGCGACTCCCCGCCGATCACGCCGTGGTCGGCGAACACCTCCAGGGACACCGAGGACCGGACCGCCAGCCGGTGGTCGGCCGCCACGGCCGCGACCCGGGGCTCCTCGAAGAGCACCGGGCCCACGGTGAGATCCGGTTCCTCGACGGGAAGCCACGCGAGCAGCAGGTCCGCCTCGCCCCTGCGCAGCGGCCCGAACGGATCGATGAACCCGTTGTAGCGGAGCCGTATCCCGCACGTCGGGTTCAGGGAGCGGAACGCGTCCCAGTAGGGCCGCAGCTCCTGTGCGTTGGACACCAGCAGGTTGATCCGCAGGACGTCCGTCTTGCCTTGTGCGGTGAGCCGGGCCCGGTCCATGCTCGCCTTCAGCCCCCGGAAGACGGGGAGCAGGTCGTCGCGGAGCTGCTCGCCGACGGGTGTGAGCCGTACCTGGCGGCTGGTCCGTTCGAAGAGTTCGGCGCCGATGGACCGTTCCTGCTTCTTGATGGCCTGGCTGACCCTGGCCGCCGATACGTGCAGCCGTTCGGCGGTCCGTCCGAAGTGCAGCTCCTCCGACAACGTCAGGAAGATCTCGATGTCGCGCAGTTCCACGCGCCCCACGTCCCCGTTTGCTCAGTAACTCCGGCCCGGTCAGCGGTGCATGACCAGGCGTTGATCGTCGATTCGTCCGGATTCCCTACAGCGACATCGTCCCGAGTTCGCGTGCGAGGCCCGCGAAGGCCCGCACCATCGGGCTGTCGTTGTCCGACCGCCAGACCAGGCCCCAGCGCAGGAGCGGCGTGTCGCGGACCGGGATGTAGGTGACGTCGGGCCGGACGTAGAAGCGGGTGACCTGGTTGCCCAGGAGGTGGATGATCTCCCCGTCGGCGACCAGGGTGTACAGCTCGTCCAGTGTCGTGACCAGGAACTTCCGTTCGATGGTACGACCGCTGGGCGCGGTGAACGGGACGAAGGCGTCCTCGAAGTAGTCGGGCTGCGGTCCGTCCGGACCCACGATTCCGTGGTCCGCGAGCGCTTCCAGGGTCAGCGAGGAGCGGCCGGCCAGCCGGTGGTCATTGGCCACCAGCGCGACCCTGGGCTCGTCGAACAGCACCGGCCCCACAGTCAGATCGGGCTCCTCCACCGGGAGCCACGACAGCAGCAGGTCGATCTCGCCGCGCCGCAGCGGGGCGAACGGGTCCATGTAGCCGTTGTGGCTCAGCCGCAGCCCCCATTGCGGATGCCGCGTACGGAACGCGTCCCAGAAGGGGCGCAGTTCGTGGCCGTTGGTGACCATCAGGCCGATCCGCAGGACGTCCGTCTTGCCCTGTGCGGTGAGCCGGGCCCGGTCCACGCTCTCCTTCAGGCTCCGGAACACCGGCCGCAGATCACCGAGCAGCTGCTCGCCGACCGGGGTGAGCCGTACCTGGCGGCTGGTCCGTTCGAAGAGCTCGGCGCCGATGGACCGTTCCTGCTTCTTGATGGCCTGGCTGACCCTCGCCGCCGATACGTGCAGCCGTTCGGCGGTCCGTCCGAAGTGCAGCTCCTCCGACAACGTCAGGAAGATCTCGATGTCGCGCAGTTCCACGCGCCCCACGTCCCCGTTTGCTCAGTAACTCCGGCCCGGTCAGCGGTGCATGACCAGGCGTTGATCGTCGATTCGTCCGGATTCCCTACAGCGACATCGTCCCGAGTTCGCGTGCGAGGCCCGCGAAGGCCCGGACCATCGGGTTGTCGTCGTCCGACCGCCAGACCAGCCCCCAGCGCAGCACCGGGGCATCGTGGACGTGCACGTAGGTGATGTCGGGGCGCATGTGGAAGCGGGTTACCTGAGCACCGAGGGTATGGATGGCATCACCCGAGGAGATGATCGTGTACAACCCGTCCAGATCCGTGACGGAGAAGTTCCGTTCGATGGTCCGGCCACTGGGCGTATGGAAGGGCGTGAACTCGTGCGACCAGTAATCGGGCTGTAGCGACGGCCCGCCGACCACCCCGTGGTCGGCGAGCACCTCCAAGGACACCGACGGCCGGACCGCCAGCCGGTGGTCGCACGCCACGGCCGCGACCCGGGACTCCTCGAACAGCACCGGGCCCGAGGTGAGGTCTGGTTCCTCCAAGGGCAGCCAGGCGAGCAGCAGGTCGATCTCGCGCCTGCGCAGCGGCCCGAACGGATCGATGAACCCGTTGTGGGTGATCCGCAGGCCCCACTGCGGGTACAGCGAGCGGAATGCGTCCCAGAAGGGCCGCAGTTCGTGGCCGTTGGTGACCATCACACCCATTCGCAGGACGTCCGTCTTGCCCTGTGCGGTGAGCCGGGCCCGGTCCACGCTCGCCTTCAGCCCCCGGAAGACGGGGAGCAGGTCGTCGCGGAGCTGCTCGCCGACCGGGGTGAGCCGTACCTGGCGGCTGGTCCGTTCGAAGAGCTCGGCGCCGATGGAGCGTTCCTGCTTCTTGATGGCCTGGCTGACCCTCGCCGCCGATACGTGCAGCCGTTCGGCGGTCCGTCCGAAGTGCAGCTCCTCCGACAACGTCAGAAAGATCTCGATGTCGCGCAGCTCCACGCGCCCCCACGCCCCCGCATGTTCGTTAACCCCAGGCTTAACCAGCGTTGCATGATCAACCGTTGATCATCATCTTGTCCACACCGGATGCTCAGTGCATGAACGTCGTCACCACCAAGGTGTCCCTGACCGTGGATGACGTGGACGCATCCAGCCGGTTCTTCACCACTCATCTGGGCTTCCACGAAGTCGAGTCGGCGGAGGGATACGTCTGCCTCCGCCGGGACGACACCTCCGCCGAGATAGCCCTGTCCGAACGGGACCCCGAGCAGTTGCCGCGGGCCTGGCGCGGCCAGGGGCTGGCCGATGTGGCCGTGACCCTGACCGTCACGGACCTCACGGCCGAGTACGAACGGCTGCGCCGCGAGGGCGCCGTCATGGACGGCAGCATCCGGCAAGAGCCGTGGGGTGAGCAGCTGTTGCAGCTCACCGACCCCAACGGCGTCGTGGTCCAGCTCACCGAATGGGTGCCGCCGGCCGGCGCCCCCGAACGCACTTCTTCGTAAGGATCCCAGTCTTCCGTGGACGAGATAAGAACGTCGCAACAGGCCGGTCCGCGCCGCTGGCTCATCCTGGTGGTGCTGTGCCTGAGCACACTGGTCCTGGTCATCGACAACATGGTGCTCACCGTGGCCATCCCGCCGCTCGCCGAGGACCTGGGGGCGAGCGCGCAGGACATCCAGTGGATCATCGACTCCTACATCCTGGTCTTCGCCGGACTGCTCCTCACCTCGGGCAGCCTGTCGGACCGGTTCGGCCGCCGCCGCGTGATGGTCATCGGCCTCGCACTGTTCGGAGCCGCCTCCGTGCTCGGCACCCTCGCCGGCAGCCCCGGTCAGCTGATCCTGGCCCGTGTGCTGATGGGCGTCGGCGGTGCGCTGGTCATGCCGAGCACCCTGTCCATCCTCATCACCGTCTTCGACGAGGCCGAGCGGCCCCGGGCGATCGCCGCCTGGGGGTCCGTCTCCATGCTCGGCGTCGTGGGCGGCCCGCTGCTCGGTGGCTGGCTGATCTCCGCGTACTGGTGGGGCGCGGTCTTCCTGGTCAACATCCCGGTCGCGGTCCTGGCCATCGTCGCGGCGCTGGCCCTGATGCCGGAGTCGAAGGGACCCTGGCGCAAGGCGGACCCGCTGGGCATGGTGCTGTCCGTCGCGGGGATGACCGCGCTGGTGTGGACGATCACCGAGCTGCCCGAGGACGGCCTGGAGCGTACGAGCACCCAGGTCACGCTCGCCCTGGCGGTCCTGGCCCTGACCGGGTTCGCCGTGTGGGAGACCCGCACGGCACACCCGATGGTCCCGCTCGCGCTGTTCCGGGACCGGGTGTTCACCGGCTCCAGCCTGTCGCTGGTGCTGCTGACCTTCGCCAACGGCGGCCTGCTGCTGGTGCTGACCCAGTACCTCCAGTTCGTCCTAGGCCACACACCCACCCAGACCGGCCTGGCCTTCACCCCGCTCGCCGTCGCGGCCCTGGCCTCCAACGGCATCGGCGCCGCGCTGCTGGCGAAGACCGGCACCCGGATCATGGTGGTCCTCGGGCTGCTGCTGATCGCAGCCGGGTCCGCCGTCCTGACCGGACTGTCCTCGGGCGCCGGATGGGGGCCGCTGACCGCCGCGATGCTCCTGATCGGCGCGGGTGCCGGACTGGTGATGCCCGCCGCCACCAGTGCCCTGATGGGGGCCGTCCCCGCCGAGCACGCCGGTGTGGGGTCCGCGGTCAACGACACCGTCCAGCAGGCCGGCGCCGCCCTCGGGGTGGCGGTGCTCGGCGCGGTCCTGTCGGGCACGTACACCTCCGAGATGCCCGAGGACGCACCCGCGGCAGCCCGTCACGCCGTCTCCGAGGCGCTCGTGGAGGCCGCCCGCACCGGGGACGAGGGGCTGGCCGCCGCCGCCCGCGAAGCCTTCACCTCCGCGATGTCGGCCACGTTCCTGGTCGGTGTCTGCGGAGTTCTGGGCGCCGCACTGCTGGCCCTCTGCCTCCTGCGGAGCCGCAAGGCCGAGGCGGCCGCCAAGGAGGCCGCGAAGGGGGCCGCGGCGGAGGGAACCGCCGCCGGCGGACCCGTACTGACCCAGGACCAGTTCGCCCCGGTCGCCGGGCCCTGACCCACGCACGACCCACGAACACCGTCACCCGCAACAACGAGCTGAAGGAGAACACCATGCAGAAGTTCGACACCCCCGGCGCACCGGCCGCCGTCCTGGACGTCCCCGCGGGCCGCATCCGGTTCGTCGCCGCAGACAGGACCGACACCACCGTCGAGGTCCTGCCCGCGGATGCCTCCAAGGCCCGCGACGTCCGCGCGGCGGAGCAGACCACCGTCGTGTACGGCGACGGCGTCCTGCGGATCACGGCCCCCGCGGTGGAGAACAAGGTCCTCGGCAACTCCGGATCCGTGGAGGTGACCGTCCACCTGCCCGCCGGCTCCCGCGTCGAGGCGAGGACGGCCGCTGCCGAGCTCCACGGCACCGGACGGCTCGGCGACGTCGACTTCGAGGCAGCACAGGGCACGGTCGAGCTCGCCGAGACCGCGGGCGCCCGCCTCGTGCTCCAGGCCGGCGACGTCTCCGTCGGCCGCCTGGGCGGCTCCGCCCACATCAGCACCCGGAAGGGCGACATCAGCATCACCGAGGCCGTGACCGGCACGGTCACCCTCACCACGGAGCACGGCGAGATCTCCGTGGGCGCCGCCCACGGGGTGTCCGCCTCCCTGGACGCCGGCACCGGCCACGGCCGGATCCACAACTCGCTCGGCAACACCGACGGTGCCGACGCCGGCCTGAAGATCCACGCGACCACCTCCTACGGCGACATCACCGCCCGCAGCCTCTGACCCCGGCCGCGCCATCCCCGGCCGCGCCATCCCCGACACGAGAACCCACGAAGGAACGAGAACGATGAGCACCACGCAGGACTACCAGGCCGCCGAGCAGCTGCTGCGCCGGGTCGCAGCCCCGGGCGAGCTGGTGACCGGCGACAAGGTCAGGCCGCAGTGGACCGACGGGGGCACCCGCTTCTGGTACGCGGTGAACAGCGGCGCCGGCAAGCGGTTCGTCCTGGCCGACCCGGCAGCCGGCACCCGCGAGCCCGCCTTCGACCACGCCCGGCTGGCCGCCGCACTGGCCGCGGCCTCGGGCCTGCACGCCGACCCCGGGGCACTGCCCTTCACGGGCATCGCCCTGCTCGGCAACGCCGTCGAGTTCGACGCGTTCGGCGAGTACTGGCGCTGCGACCTGGACGCGTACACCTGCGAGCGGGCCGAGTTCACGCCGCCCGGCAACCCGCTGGAGGTGACGTCGCCCGACGGGAAGACCGCCGTCCACCGCCAGGGCCACGACCTGTGGGCCCGCTCGCTGTCCGACGGCAGCCAGTGGGCGCTGACCACCGACGGCGCTCCCGGCCACCAGTACGGCACCGGCCCGGAATGCACCGCCAACAGCACCCTGCTGCGCAAGATAGGCCTGCCGTACCTGCCGCCCGCGGTGGTCTGGTCGCCCGACTCCACCAAGGTCCTCACCCACCGCACCGACGAGCGCGAGGTCCGCGAGACGCACCTGATCGAGGCCAGGCCCGCGGACGGCGGCGCGCCGCGTACGCACACCCAGCGGTTCGCCCACCCCGGCGACGAGCACGTACCGCGGGCCGAACTGGTCGTGCTGGACGTCGCCACGGGCACGGTGGTCCGCGCGCAGGCCGAGCCCCTGTTCATGCCGGTGATGTCGCCCGTCGCCGCGCAGTGGGCGTGGTGGGCCGCGGACGGCTCGGCCGTGTACTACCTCAGCCGGCCCCGCGACCAGCGCACGCTCACCCTGCACCGGCTGGACCCCGCCACCGGCGAGGTCACCACCGTGCTCAGCGAGACCGGCGCCACCCGGGTGGAGCCCAACCAGTGGGCGTACGAGCCGCCGATCGTACGGGTGCTGACCGACGAGGTGCTGTGGTACTCGCAGCGGGACGGCTGGGGCCACCTGTACCGGTACGACCTGCACACCGGGGCCCTGCTCGGACAGGTCACCTCCGGGGAATGGGCGGTGCGGCAGATCCTGCACGTCGACGAGGCCCGGCGGACGGTGTACTTCACCGCCTCCGGACTGGTCGACGAGGACCCGTACCGGCGCACCGTGTGCCGGGCCGGCCTCGACGGTTCCGGCTTCGCCAAGGTCACGGACGACGCCCTGGACCACGTCGCCACCCTGCCGGGCGACCGGGCGTACTTCATCGACTCCGCGTCCACGGTCGACACCCCGCCCGTGACGACGGTCCGCGACTGGACCGGGAAGGTGCTCGTCGAGCTGGAGCGCGCCGACGTCACTGGGCTCGCCGCCACCGGCTGGACGCCGCCGGAGCGGTTCCGCGTCAAGGCCGCCGACGGGGAGACGGACCTCTACGGGGTGTTGTACCTGCCGCGGGGCTTCGACCCCGCCCGGCGCTACCCGGTCGTCGACAACGTCTACCCGGGCCCGCAGGTCACCCGCGTCACCCCCTCCTTCGACCCCGGCGGGATGGGCATCGACGCGGAGCCCCTCGCCGCGCTGGGCTTCGTCGTGG
Source organism: Streptomyces sp. NPDC044002 (assembly GCF_056434525.1). Classification (NCBI taxonomy): domain Bacteria; kingdom Bacillati; phylum Actinomycetota; class Actinomycetes; order Kitasatosporales; family Streptomycetaceae; genus Streptomyces; species Streptomyces sp. NPDC044002. The sequence goes on along the minus strand of NZ_JBWKEZ010000002.1, from coordinate 251,149 downwards.
TGGCCCTCGACGGACGGGGCACCCCGGGACGGAGCAAGGCCTTCCACGACGCCTCCTCCGGCCGCCTGGCCGACGCGGGCAACCTGGCCGACCACGTTGCCGCGCTGCGGCAGCTCGCCGAGGCCCGGCCGTGGATGGACCTGGACCGGGTGGGCGTGTTCGGCCACTCCGGGGGCGGGTTCGCCGCCGCCCGCGCGATGCTGGACTTCCCCGAGGTCTACAGCGCGGGGGTCGCCCTCTCCGGCTCGCACGACGCCCGCCACTTCAACGCCGGCTTCGTGGAGAGCTACGACGGCGCGGACAACCCCGAGGCCTGGGCCCGCACTTCCAGCGTCGACCTCGCCGACCGCCTGGCGGGCAGGCTCCTGCTGATCCACGGCGAGATGGACGACCAGGTCCATCCCGAGCAGACGCTCCGCCTGGCCGACCGGCTCATTGCCGCCGGCAAGGACTTCGAGCTGTTCATCGTGCCGGGCGCCGAGCACACGTTCATCGACCACCTGGCCTACGTCCGCACCCGCTGCTGGGACTTCCTGGTGCGCGAGCTGATGGGCGAACAGCCCCCCGCCCACCGCCCGGCACCGATCCCGATCGGCCCCGAGCTGCTCGCGGACCTCTTCGGCTGAGCCGCTCCGGCCCGGCCCGCTCCGGCCCGGCCCGCTCCGGCCCGGCCCGGCCCGCTCCGGCCCGGCCCGTGAGGGCCGGGCCGGAGGCCGTACTAGCCGCCGTACGGGCGGGTGATGATCTCCATCGCGTGCCCGGCGGGATCCATGAAGTACACCCCGCGGCCCCCGTCGTTGTGGTTGATCTCGCCCGGGTGCTTGCGGTGCGGGTCGGCGAAGTACTCGACCCCCGAAGCCCGGATCTTCTCGAAGGCGGAGTCGAACTCCTCCTCCGAGATCAGGAACGCGTAGTGCTGCGGCGTGATGGACTCGGCCGGAACGGTCGCGAAGTCCAGGGTCACGCCGTTGGCGGTGGACACGGGGACGAACGGGCCCCACTCAGGGCCGACTTCGAGACCGAGGACGTCCGCGAGGAAAGCGGCGGACACCTTGTTGTCGAGGGAATGGACGATCGTGTGGTTCAGCTGGACCGACATGGGTGAATGCCTCCGAAAGGCAGTCACGGCACCTCCATGCCTCACCCGGTCGGTGACCGACACGCGATGCCGTCGCCTTGATCCTAAACAGCCCGTCCCGGTGCGGTCCACCCCTTTCGCGCCATGTGCGCACCGTCCCGGCCGCGGCCGGCACACACGGTTCACGCCCGCGGGCGGCGGCCCGGTACGACAGACCAACCGGTCTGCCTAGACTGCGCGGTGGCCCCACCGCACGAGTACGGAGGAACAACCCGCATGCGCTACGTCCCCCTCGGCACCTCAGGGCTGAAGGTCTCCGCCGTCGGCCTCGGCTGCAACAACTTCGGCGGCCGCCTCGACGCCCGGGCCACCCGCGCCGTCGTCGACGCCGCCCTCGACTCCGGGATCACCCTCCTCGACACCGCCGACATCTACGGCGGCCGGGGCGGCTCCGAGACCCACCTCGGCCAGGCCCTCAAGGGCCGCCGCGACCAGGTCGTCCTCGCCACCAAGTTCGGCTACGACGGCGTCGACATGGGATACGGCCCCGCCGCCGGATCCCGCGGCGGCCGCGCCTACATCCGGCGCGCCGTCGAGGAGTCCCTGCGCCGCCTGGACACCGACCACATCGACCTCTATCAGCTGCACAGCCCCGACCCGGCCACGCCCGTCGCCGAAACCCTCGCCGCCCTCACCGAACTCGTCACCGAGGGCAAGATCCGCTACATCGGGCACTCCAACCTCAGCGGCTGGCAGCTCGCCGAAGCCGCCCACACCGCCCGCGAGACCGGCGCCGTGCCCTTCGTCTCCGCACAGAACGAGTGGTCGCTGCTCCAGCGCTCCGCCGAGCGGGAACTGGTCCCCGCCGCCCGCCACTACGGCCTCGGCGTCCTCCCGTACTTCCCGCTGGCCAACGGCCTCCTCACCGGCAAGATCCGCCGGGGCGCCCCCGTCCCGGCCGGCTCCCGCCTCGAAGGCCGGGACTCCTACCTCACCGAGGAGCGCCTCGACACCGTCGAAGCGCTGGCCGCCATCGCCGAGAAGCACGACCGCACCGTCCTGGAACTCGCCATCGGCTGGCTCTCCGCCCAGCCCGGCTGCTCCTCCGTCATCGCCGGCGCCACCTCGCCCGAGCAGGTCCGCGCCAACGCGGCCGCCGCCGGCCGGCCCCTGGAGCCGGAACTGCTGGCCGAGATCGACGAGGCCGCGCAGGCCCACGCATGAGCGCCCCGCTGCGCTGCGCGGTCCTCGACGACTTCCAGCGGGCGGCCACCACCCTGGCCGACTGGTCCCCGGTCACCGGCCGGGGCGTCGAGGTCGTCACGTACGACGACCACCTCGACGACGAGGACGAACTGGCGGCCCGGCTGGCCGGCTTCGACATCGTCGTCACCCTGCGCGAACGCGTCCCCTTCCCCGCGAGCCTGCTGGAACGGCTGCCGCGGCTGCGCCTCCTCGTCGCCAGCGGCATGCGCAACTCGGTCATCGACCACGCCGCCGCCCGGCGCGCCGGCGTCACCGTCTGCGGCACCGCCAGCTCCTCCACCCCGCCCGTCGAGCTGACCTGGGCCCTGCTGCTCGGCCTGGCGCGCGGGCTGGTCACGGAGAACACCGCCCTGCGCGAGGGCGGCCCCTGGCAGCAGACCGTCGGCGCCGACCTGCACGGCCGCACCCTCGGTCTGCTCGGCCTCGGCAAGACCGGCAGCCGCGTCGCCCGGATCGGGCTCGCCTTCGGCATGCGGGTCACGGCCTGGAGCGCCAACCTCACCAAGGAACGCGCCGACGCGGAAGGGGCGGAGCTCGCCCCGTCCAAGGAGGCACTGCTGGCGGACAGCGACTTCGTCTCCGTCCACCTCGCCCTCGGCGACCGCACCCGGGGCCTGATCGGCGCGGCCGAACTGGAGCTGATGCGCCCGACCGCCTACCTGGTCAACACCTCCCGCGCCGCCATCGTCGACCAGGACGCACTGCTCGACGCCCTGCGCGCCGGCCGCATCGCCGGAGCCGGCCTCGACGTCTTCGACACCGAGCCGCTGCCCCCGCACCACCCGCTGCGCACGGCCCCGAGGCTGCTCGCGACCCCGCACCTCGGCTACGTCACCCGGGCCAACTACGCCACCTACTACGGCGAAGCCGTCGAGGACGTCCTGGCCTTCCTCGACGGCTCACCCGTACGCGTGCTCGGCGGGGCCTGAACCCCCGGGGGTTCCTCCCGTCAGGACGTGACGTCCTTGCGGGAGAACCCCCGGAACGCGAGCGCGAACAGCACCACGGCGTACGACACCGACACCACCACGCCCTTGACCATCCCGCCCCACTCCAGCTGCGGCTGCAGGGCGTCCGCCCAGGCGAACTGCCAGTGGGCCGGCAGGAAGTCGCGCCACGACCCGAGGGCCGTCACCGCGTCCAGCACGTTCCCCACGATCGTGAGACCGACCGCCCCGCCCACCGCGCCGAGCGGCGCGTCCGTCCGCGTCGACAGCCAGAACGCCAGTCCGGCCGTCACCAGCTGCGACACGAACACGAACGCCACCGCCAGCGCCAGCCGCGGCACCGAGTCACCGGCGGCCAGCTCCCCGCCCGTCGGGAGCCGCAGCGGCCCCCAGCCGTACGCGGCCGTGCCCGCCGCCAGGGCCACCACCGGCAGCAGCACGATCGCCGCCAGGCTGAACCCCAGCGCCACCACCAGCTTGCTCCACAGCAGCCGGGCCCTCGGCACCGGCGAGGCCAGCAGGTACCGCAGCGAGGACCAGCTGGCCTCCGAGGCCACCGTGTCCCCGCAGAACAGCGCCACCGGCACCACCAGCAGGAACCCGGCCGACACGAACAGGCAGGTCACCGCGAAGTTCGCGCCGGAGGCCGTCGCCGTGTCGATCAGGCTGATCCGGCCCTCGGCGCCACCGCCCCCGCCGCGCCCGCCGTCCGGGCCGCCGCCCACCGCGAACGCGATGATCATCACGAACGGCAGGGCGGCCAGCACCCCGCCCATCACCATCGTCCGCCGCCTGCGCCACTGCCGCAGCGCCTCCACCCGCAGCGGCAGCGTCCGCCCCGCCCGGTAGCCGGGCGCGGTCTCCCGCACCCGGGTCTCCTCCACGGCGCTCATGCCGTACCTCCGATCAGGGTGAGGAAGGCGTCCTCCAGCCGCCGGTGCGGCCCCACCGCCGCCACCGGCAGCTCCAGCCGCACGAGTTCGCCGATCAGCGCCGCGGGCGAGGCGCCGTCGAGCCGGACGAGCAGCCCCTCGTCGCAGCGCACCGCGGAGGCCACGCCCTCCAGGGCGGCGACCTTCCCCACCGTCACCTCGTCCACCGGCTCCGCCAGGGTCACCAGCAGGGTGTCCCCGCCGCCGGTGATCTCGGCGACCTCGCCGGCCCGCACGAGCCGCCCGCGGTCCATGACCACCAGGTGCGTGCAGGACTGCTCCACCTCCGACAGCAGGTGGCTGGAGACGATGACCGTCCGCCCGCCGGCGGCGTAGCGGATCATCACGTCCCGCATCTCCCGGATCTGCGGCGGGTCCAGACCGTTCGTCGGCTCGTCGAGGATCAGCAGGTCCGGCATCCCCAGCATGGCCTGCGCGATCGCGAGCCGCTGGCGCATGCCCTGCGAGTACGTGCGCACCGCCCGCTCCAGGGCGTCGCCGAGCCCGGCGATCTCCAGGGCCTCCGCCATGTGCGCGTCCTCGACGGGACGGCCCGTGGCCTGCCAGTACAGCTCCAGGTTGGTCCGGCCCGTCAGGTGCGGCAGGAAGCCGGCGCCCTCCACGAACGCCCCCACCCGCGACAGCACCGGGGAGCCGGGCCGGATCGGATGCCCGAACACCCGGATCTCCCCGGCGTCCGGCGTGATCAGGCCCATCAGCATCCGCAGGGTCGTGGTCTTCCCCGCGCCGTTGGGCCCGAGCAGGCCCAGGACCTGGCCCTTCTCCACCCGGAAGGACAAGTCCCGCACGGCGTAGCGGTCCTGTGCCTTCGCGTACCGCTTCGTCAGCCCGGTGATGTCCAGTGGTACGTCGGCCAGTGCGGGTTCGGGCTGCGCTTCCCGCGCCCGCGTCCCCGCGCGGCCCCCGCCGGTCCGCCGGATCCCGAGGAGCCCCGCGGCCAGCGCCAGCGCGCCCAGCGGCATCCACCAGGTCCAGGCGGGCAGCCCGGCGGCCGCGGTCCGCACCCCGTCCGCGACGGGCACCCGCAGCGGGCCCTCCGCCGAGACGGTGTAGGAGGCCGGGGCGGCCGGGGAGGCGTAGCCGAGGTCGGTGGCGGCGACCACCAGCCGCAGCCGGTGCCCGGCCTGGACGGCGTGGTCGATCGACGGGAGCCGCAGCTCCACGCTCCGGCCCTGCCCGGCGTCCTCCACACGTACGGGCGCGACCAGCTGGGAAGGCAGCACCTGCTGCCGCCCGTCCGGCCCCACGTCGTACACCTTGCCGAACAGCACGGCCGAGCCGTCGGCAGCCGTCGACCTCACCTTCAGGGTGACGGTCGGCGAGCCGGTGACCCGTACCGCCTCGGTCAGCGGCTCCGACTCGAAGCGGGCGTTCTGCCCGGGGAAGTCCAGCGAGAGGCCGGTCCCGAGCGCGGCGAGCTGTCCGCCGACGCCGGGCAGCGAGGACAGCGACGGCGGCGCCCCGCCGGCCGGGTTGGCGAAGGTCTGCTCCCGGCCCGAGAGGGCGAAGCCGCGCGGAGCGGAGGCCAGTCCCGGGTAGCGCTCCCCGCTCGCGCCGCGCAGGGTCAGCCGCCCGTCGGTGGAGTCGAACCCGCCGGAGCGCGACACCCGGAACGCCGGGCCCGTGTCCGCCGCGGCGTCGTCCTTCAGGTAGCGGTCGAACCAGGCCGCCACCCGGGCCTGGACCCGGGCCTCCTCGCGCATGCCGCCGTCGTGCCCGCCGGCCGCCCAGTCCACGGCGACCGGGGCCCCGTTCGCGGCGATGGCCTTCGCCATGGCGTCGGCCTGGTCCAGCGGGAAGAGGGAGTCCTCCTGCCCCTGCACGATCAGCGCCGGCACCTTGATCCGGTCCGCCACGGCCGAGGGGCTGCGCCGCTCCAGCAGCTCGCGCGCCTCGGCGTCGGGCTTCCCGGCCACCGCGACGCGCTCGTACATGGCGCACAGCTGCGGCTCGAACCGTCCGCAGCCCGGCGCGCCGGCCGGTCCCGCCGGTCCCGCCGCCCCCGGCGCACCGGCGCCCGCGAGCTGCGCCTGCTGGAGGCCGCCCGCCGCGCCGGTGGTGAAGAAGATCCCGGCCCAGAGCTTCTTGAACACGCCCTGGGGGAAGAGGGAGTCGGCGAGGTTCCAGTACGTGATCTGCGGGGCGATCGCGTCCACCCGCCGGTCGTACCCGGCCGCCAGCAGGGCCACGGCCCCGCCGTAGGAGGCCCCGGCCACGCCCACGCGGGGGTCGCCGTCCGCGTCGAGCCGCACCTCGGGCCGCCGGGCCAGCGCGTCGACGAGCGCGGAGACGTCCTTGACCTCGTGCTCGGGGTCGTTCAGCCCGATCTTCCCGCCGGAGCGGCCGAAGCCGCGCGCCGACCAGGTCATGACGGCGTAGCCGTCCCGGGCCAGGCGCTCGGCCTGGGCGCGGACGTCTTCCTTGCTCCCGCCGAAGCCGTGCCCGAGGAGCACGGCGGGCCGCTTCGCCGAGGGGTCCCCGGAGGTGAAGAAGGAGGTGTCGATCCCGGCACCGGACGCGCCCGGACCCGGGGCGTCCAGCCCGGGCACCTGCACGAACCGGTCCTCGCGGCGCACGTCCGGCTCGTCCCCGGACGCGGCGGCCGTCCAGGAGCCGGCACCCGCCAGGACGGCGAGGGCGGCGGCGCCGGCGAGCAGGCGGTCCCGGGGCCGCCGGGGCAGTCGTAGCTTCATACGGGCACCCTAAAGCCCGTGATCGTCTTCCCCGAGCTCCCTCAGGGGGAGCTCCGCCCCTTCTCCAGGACTACCCGCGCGGACGGCCGTACCGCAGCCGCAGTAGACCGTGCTCCGCCGGTGGCGCGGGCCTGCGCCCGGGGGCGACCGGCGGGAGGATGGACGGCATGCTGCTCGCCGAGGTCGCACGCGTGTCCCGGGAGGTCGCCGGGACCTCCGCCCGCTCCCGGAAGACCGCCCTGCTCGCGGAGCTCTTCGCGGCCGCTCCCGCCGAGGAGGCCGCCCTGGTCATCGCCTACCTCTCCGGGCGGCTCCCGCAGGGCCGCCCCGGGGTCGGCTGGCGCACCCTGGCCCAGGACACCGCCCCCGCGGCGGAGCCGGCGCTCACCGTGACGGCCGTCGACGCCGCAGTCGCGGAGCTGGCCGCCGTGGCGGGGCCGGGGGCGCAGGCCGAACGCCGCCGGATCGTCGCCGGCCTGCTCGGCGCCGCCACCGCGGACGAACAGCGCTTCCTGCGCAGCCTGCTGTCCGGGGAGGTGCGCCAGGGCGCGCTGGACGCCGTCGCCCTGGAAGGGGCGGCCAAGGCCGCCGGGGTGCCGGCCGCCGAGCTGCGCCGGGCCGTGATGCTGGACGGCTCGCTGCCCCGGACGGCGGCGGCCGCGCTGGCCGGGGGCGCCGAGGCGCTGCGCGGGGTGACCCTGCGCATCGGGCAGCCCGTACAGCCCATGCTGGCCGGGACCGCGCGCTCCCTGGCCGACGCGCTGGCGGCGCTGGCCCCCTGCGCGGTGGAGGAGAAGCTCGACGGCATCCGGGTGCAGGTGCACCGGGACGGGGACGAGGTACGGATCCACACCCGCTCCCTCGACGAGATCACCGGGCGGCTGCCGGAGGTGGCCGAACTGGCCCGGAGCCTGCCCGGCGAGCGGTTCGTCCTCGACGGGGAGGTCATCGGGCAGGGGGCCGACGGGCGCCCGGTGCCCTTCCAGGAGATCGCGGGCCGGGTCGGCTCCCGGCTGGACGTGGCGGCGGCGCGCGAGGCCCTCCCGGTGACCGTCCACTTCTTCGACGTGCTGGCCCTCGGCGACGAGGTCCTGCTGGACCTGCCCGTCCGCGAGCGGTACGCGGCCCTGGCGGGGCTGGTCCCCGAGCCGGCCCGGGTGCGGCGGCTGGTGGTGGAGGACGCCGGGGCGGGGGCGGCCGCCGCCGAGGAGTTCTGGACGCGGACCCTGCGCCGGGGCCACGAGGGGGTCGTGGTCAAGGCCCTGGACTCCCCGTACGCGGCGGGCCGGCGCGGCAAGCAGTGGCTCAAGGTGAAGCCGGTGCACACCCTCGACCTGGTGGTGCTCGCCGCCGAACGGGGCCACGGCCGCCGCACCGGACTGCTGTCCAACCTGCACCTGGGCGCGCGGACCGCGGACGGCGGCCACGCCATGCTCGGCAAGACCTTCAAGGGGCTGACGGACGAGATGCTGCGCTGGCAGACCGCGCGGCTGCACGAGCTGGCGGTGGAGGACGACGGCTTCACCGTCCGGGTCAGGCCCGAACTGGTCGTGGAGATCGCCTACGACGGCCTCCAGCGCTCCCCGCGCTACCCGGCCGGGGTCGCCCTGCGCTTCGCCCGGGTCCTGCGGCACCGCCCTGACAAGAGGGCGGAGGAGGCCGACACGGTGGAGACCGTGCTGGAACAGGGCCGCCGGGACGGCTGAGGGGGAGCTCCGGGACAGCGGTTTTGCCTCAGAGGCAAGGAGGTTTGCCAGAAAGGCAAGGCTCTGGCTCAATCGGGGTATGACGCCCCGTTCCGAGGAACCAGACGGCACCGGCGGCGGTACCGGCAGCGGTACCGGCGGCGCGGCCCCCGAGGAGGCCCTCGCCGACGAGCTGCCCGCCGTCGCCCCGCAGCTGCGCGAACTGCGCCGGCGCGCCGGGCTCACGCTGGAGGCCGCCGCCGCGCGGGCCAGGCTCTCGCCCGCGCACCTGTCCCGGCTGGAGACCGGCCGCCGCCAGCCCTCGCTGCCGCTGCTGCTCGGGCTCGCCCGCACCTACGGTACGACCGTCTCGGAGCTGCTCGGCGAGACCCCCGCCGTCGCCGATCCCATCGTACGGGCCGGCGGCCCCGGGGCCCGCGAGGCCGACGGGTGGACGTACTGGCAGGCCGGCGGCTCCGGGCGGGGGATGCAGGCGCTGCGCGTGCACGTCCCGCACGGGCGCAGCCAGGGCGAGCTGGTGCGCGTGCACCCCGGGGAGGAGTGGCTGTACGTGCTCAGCGGGCGGCTCCGGCTGCACCTGGGGGAGGCCGAGCACCTGCTGGAGCCGGGGGACAGCGCGCACTTCGACTCGCTCACCCCGCACCGGATCGGAGCGGCCGGGCCGGGCGGGTGCGAGCTGCTGTTCGTCCACACCCTGCTGCAGAGCAGCCTCGCCGGGCTGTGCCTCGGCACCAAGACCACGCACCACCACTAGGGGGAGCCGCCACCGTGTCCGTTTCCGAGTCCCAGTCCCAGTCCCAGTCCGAGTCCCGAGGAGACCAGATGTCCAGCACCGCAGAGCAGGCCGCTCCGGACCAGGCGCAGGCGCAGGGCCAGGACCAGGAGCCCGCCCAGCGCACCATCCGCGAGCGCTTCGAGTCGAAGTTCCCGCGCGGTCTGATCATCAGGCTGATCGCGTACCTGTTCGTGGGCCACCTCTTCGCCTTCTTCGTCTACCTGCTCTTCGTCTTGGGCGGCCAGAACCAGTAGCCGCGGCCGCGCTCCGGGGCCCCCTCCGGGCGCCGTACCCAGCCCAGCACCAGCACCGAGGCCGCCGCCGCGAAGGCGCACCAGGTGGAGGCGAACTCCAGCCGCCACAGGGCCGCGCAGACCACCGCTCCGCCGGCCAGTACCGCCCCCAGCAGCCGCAGCGTCCGGTCCCCGGCGAGCAGCAGGGCGCCGAGGGTGGCGTACAGGTAGCCCGCCAGGACCAGCGGGGCCCAGGGGACGTCGACCCCGTAGCCGATCACCCGCCCCCGGACGGCGGCGTTCACCGGCCGCACGGCCAGGCAGTACGCGAGCACCGCGGCCGTCGCGAGCCCCGCGGCGGCCGGCCCGATCAGCCGGCGCCGGGACCCGGGCGTGGCGGCGAGCAGCACCCCGAGCGGCACCCACAGCGGCAGCACGGGCAGCGCGATCACCGCCCAGGCCGTGGTGGCCGGGCCGCAGCCGCCGCCCGAGCGCCAGACGGCGGCCTCGACCAGCTGGTGCGCGCCGAGCAGCAGCGGGAGCGCGGCGACGGGCAGGTCGCGGGCCCGCCGCGCGCGGGCCAGGCACACCACCCCGACGGCGGCCACGGCCGTGCCCGCCGTCAGGTCGGCGGCCGCGCTCCAGCACACCCGGATCCTCCCGGCGTCAGTGCGGGCCCTTGGCCGGATCCGGATCCGGATCCGTTGCCGAGGGGTGTTCCAGCGGCGGGGCGCCGATCGCGCAGTGCGTGCGGCACTCCGGGTGGCAGGCCCCGGGCACGGGGGAGCGTACGGTCGCCCAGGCGGTGGCGGCGCCCGCCACCAGGGCGCCCGCGCACCAGAGCACGGCCCGCCCGAAGGCGGAGTCGAAGGCCCCGGCGGACAGGTACGCGTCCGGGCCCATACCGGCCAGCAGCGGCAGCGCGGCCACCGCGAGCAGTCCGGCGGCCCGCGCGGCGGCGTTGTTGATCCCGCTCGCCAGGCCCGCCCGGCCGGCCGGCACGGAGGCCAGGACGGTCGCGGTTAGGGGGGCCACCAGGACGGTCATGCCCGCGCCCATCACCACCATGGCCGGCAGCACGTCCCGCAGGTACGAGGCGTCCGGGCCCACCCGCAGCATGAGCAGCGTCCCGGCCGCGCACAGCAGCGGCCCGACGGTGAGCGGCACGCGCGGCCCGATCCGCTCCCCGAGGGCTCCCGCCCGGGAGGACAGCAGCAGCATCAGGACGGTGGTGGGCAGCAGCGCGGCACCGGCGCCCAGGGCGGAGTAGCCGGACACCACCTGGAGCTGGAGGACGACGAGGAAGAAGAAGCCGCCGAAGGCCGCGTACACGAACAGGGTGACGAGGTTGACGGCGGTGAACTGCCGGGAGGCGAACATGTCCGGCGGCACCATCGGATCCGGCCGGTGCCGCTCCACGTACACGAACGCGGCCGCCAGCAGCACCCCGCCCACCGCCGCGCCGATGACCGGGGCCGCCGCCGACCGGGCCTCGATCAGGGCGTACGTCAGCAGGCCCAGCGCCGCCGCGCCCAGGACCGCGCCGAGCACGTCGAACCGCGCGCCCGCCGCAGGGTCCCGCGATTCCGGTACGTGCTTCAGGGCCACCGGCACGCACAGTGCGGCGAGCGGCACGTTCAGCAGGAACACCCACCGCCAGCCCGGCCCGTCCACCAGCCAGCCGCCGAGGAAGGGCCCCACGGCCGCGCCGACGCCGCCGAACCCCGACCACAGGCCCACCGCGCGGGCCCGGTCGTCCGCCCGGATCGAGCCCTGGATCAGCGCGAGGGAGCCGGGCGTCAGCAGCGCGCCGCCGACGCCCTGGAGGGCCCGGGCGGCGATCAGGACCCCGGCGTTCGGCGCGAGCCCGCACAGCAGCGAGCCCGCCGCGAACCACACCACGCCGAGCACGAAGACCCGGCGCCGGCCGAACCGGTCGCCGAGCGCCCCGCCCACCAGGATCAGCCCGGCGAGGGTCAGCAGGTAGGCGTTCACCGTCCACTGGAGCACGGCCAGGTCGGCGCCGAGGTCCCGCCCGATGCGCGGCAGCGCCACGTTGACCACGGTCGAGTCCAGCAGGGCCATGGCCGACCCGAGCACGGTGGCGAGCACGATCCACCGCCCCTGCGCGGAGCCGAGCGCGACCGCGGGCTCGGGGGCGGGCGAGGGCTCCGGGGCGGGCGCGGGGCCGGCCCCGGACGCCGGGACGGGCCCGGACGCCGGGACGGGACCGGACGCCGGGACGGGACCGGGCTCGGGCACCGGTCCGCCGGGCAGCGAGCTCATCCCCCCAGGCTGACGCGCCCGGGCCCGAAAGGCCACCGGGCGGGGCTCACCGGTGCGCGCACACCCGTCCGGACTCTTCCGTTCCGTGGCTCACGAGGCCCTCTTGTAATGCACATGGCACCTCCCAGAACATGACCCGCGCACTTCACGTACGCACTTCACGCACGGATTTCCCGCACGATCCGCACGATCTGCACGCGCCGCACACGGCGCAGGAGGAGACGACACGTGCCACAACGCAACCGACGACGTTCCTTACGCGCGGCGCTCGCCGCACTGAGCGCGGCCCTGCTCCTTCCGGTCGGCGCGGGCGTCGCCGCCGCCGCCCCGGAGCCCGGTCCCGTGCCCACCGCGGCCGAGCGCAAGCTCGAACCCGCACTCCGCGCCCAGTTCGACGGCTCCGAGAAGGCCGTCTTCTGGGTCTACCTGGACAGCGCCGCCGACCTGACCGCCGCGGGCCGGCAGCAGACCCGCGCCGCCAAGGCCGAAACGGTTCTGCGCACCAAGCGGGAGCACGCCTCGCGCACCCAGGCCGACGTGCGCAAGGCCCTGGACGCGGCCGGGGCGGAGTACACCTCGTACTGGATCGTCAACGCCGTCCGCGTCGTCGGAAGCCGCAAACTCGCCGGGACCCTCGCCGAGCGCCCCGAGGTCGCCCGCATCGACGCCGACGACAAGGTCACCCTCCCCGAGCCCGCCGAGGGCACCCGGGAGAAGACCGCCGCCGACGCCGTCGAATGGAACATCGACCGGATCAAGGCACCCCAGGTCTGGGAGCAGCTCGGCGTACGCGGCGAGGGCATCGTCGTCGCCAACATCGACAGCGGCGTCGACCACACCCACCCCGCCGTCAGCCGCCAGTACCGCGGCAGGAACGCGGACGGCACCTACGACCACAACCACAACTGGTTCGACCCGGCCGGGGTCTGCGCCGGCGCCGCGCCCTGCGACAACAACGACCACGGCACCCACACCATGGGCACGATGGTCGGCGACGACGGCGGCGCCAACAAGATCGGCGTCGCGCCCGGCGCCAAGTGGATCGCCGCGAAGGGCTGCGAGACCAACTCCTGCTCCGAGGCCTCCCTGCTCGCCTCCGGACAGTGGATCGTCGCCCCCACCGACCTGCACGGCCAGAACCCCCGCCCCGACCTCGCCCCGCACATCGTCAACAACTCCTGGGGCAGCGCCGCGCACGACGACTGGTACCAGCAGGTCGTGGACGCCTGGCGCGCCGCCGGGATCTTCCCCGCCTTCTCCAACGGCAACTCCGGCCCCGGCTGCGGCACCAGCGGCTCGCCCGGGGACTACGCCCGCTCCTACAGCTCCGGGGCCTTCGGCAGCGACGGCGCCATCGCCCCCTTCTCCTCCCGCGGCGCCGGCCCCGGCGGCATCGTCAAGCCGAACATCGCCGCCCCCGGAGTGAACGTCCGCTCCTCCGTCCCCGGCGGCGAGTACGCCTCCTTCTCCGGCACCTCCATGGCCTCCCCGCACACCGCCGCCACCGTGGCCCTGCTGTGGTCGGCCGCGCCCTCCCTCGCCGGTGACGTGGCGCAGACGGAAGCCCTCCTGGACGGCACCGCCCAGGACACGGACAACGGCCAGTGCGGCGGCACCGCCGCCGACAACAACGTCTTCGGCGAGGGCCGGCTCGACGCCCTGGCCGCGGTGAACTCCGCCCCGCGCGGCGCGGTCGGCGCGCTCGCCGGCACCGTCCGCGACGACGCCGGCGCACCCGTCGCGGGCGCCAAGGTCACCGCGCACGGCCCGATCGACCGGACCGCGACCACCGCCGCCGACGGCACCTACCGCTTCGGCGTCCTGTCCGCCGGCGCCTACGAGGTCACCGCCTCGAAGTTCGGCTACGGACAGCGGGCCGCGACCGCGACCGTCACCGAACAGGCCACCGCCACCGCCGACCTCACCCTGCCCCGGGCCGCCAGCGCCAGGCTCACCGGCACCGTCACCTCGCCGGCCGGGCCCGCCGCCGGAGCGGCCGTCACCATCGCGGACACCCCCGTGACCGCCACCACCGACGCACAGGGCCGCTTCGAGGTCACCCTGCCGCACGGCACCTACGACGTGACCGCCACCCACCCCGCCCGCTGCCTCACCGCCGGCACGGCCAAGGCCGCCGTCACCGCGGACACCACCGTCACCGTCGCCCTCCCCGAGCGCACCGACGGCTACGGCTACGCCTGCGCCGCGGACGGCGGCCGCCCGTACTCCGCCGGCGACCGGCGGCTCGCCCTGACCGGCGACAACACCACCGAGCGCGTCGACCTGCCCTTCCCGCTGCCGCTGTACGGGAAGACGTACGCGCAGGCCTGGATCGGCACCAACGGCACGGTCAGCCTCGGCGGCAACCACACCGGCGACGTCAACGGCGACATCCCGAGCGCGGCCACCCCCAACGCGGCCCTGTACCCCTTCTGGGACGACCTCGTGGTCGGCGCCGCCGACAGCGGATCGGGCGTCTTCACCGCCGTCACCGGCACCGCCCCGCACCGCAGCTACGTGATCGAGTGGCGCAAGGTCGCCCACTGGTCGGCACAGGCCGACACCTTCTCCTTCTCGGCGGCCATGGGCGAGGACGGCACCGTCACCTACTCCTACAAGGGGACCGGCGGCACCGGCCTCAAGGGCGGCTCCTCCGCCACCGTCGGCGTCGAGAACGCGGCCGGCACCGACGCCTTCAAGTACTCCTTCAACACCCCCGCCCTCACCGACGGCCTCTCGATCGCCTTCCGCACCACCCGCAGCGGAGTCGTCACCGGCCGGGTGCTCGACGCCAACGACGGGGGCGGCGTCCCCGGCGCCACCGTGACCGTCGGCAGCGGAGACTCGGCCGTCTCCGCCACCACCGCCGCCGACGGCGGGTACGTGGTCCAGAGCCCCTCGGGCGCCCGTACGGTCACCCTGGCCGCACCCTCCTACGAGACCGCCACCACCACCGCCGAGGTCAAGCCGGCCGACGTCACCGCGGTCAGCCAGTCGCTGCGCACCGGCCGGGTCACCGCCGCCGCACCGGCCGTGGAACTGGTCCTGCCCGCCGACCAGCGGCGCACCCGGACCCTGGAACTCGCCAACCCCGGCCTCACCACCGCCTACACGGTCGCCGAGGACGCGCCCTGGCTGACGGTGACCCCGGCCGAGGGGAACCTCCCGACCGGCGGCAAGGCCCCGCTCACGCTGACGGCGGACACCGCCGGGCTGGCCCCGGGCACCGTACTGAGCACCGGACTGCGGATCACCTCGGCCAGCGGCCGCACCCCCGTCCTCACCGTCCCCGTCAAGATCGTCGTACCGCGCTACCAGACCGCCGTGGACGCCGGCTCCGACCGGGCCGGCACGGACGCGGCCGGCGACGCCTGGTCCCCGGACCGCAAGTACACGGCCGGCTCGTACGGCTACCAGGGCAGCTCCTCCGTCCACTCCACCGGCCGCACCATCGCCGGCACCGAGGAGCAGCGGCTCTTCCGCAGCGCCCGCGAGGGCATGTACGAGTACCGCTTCGACAACGTCCCGAACGGCACCTACACCGTGGAGCTGGGCTTCGCCGAGCTCTCCACCACCCGGCCCGACAAGCGCGTCTTCGACGTCCTCGCCGAAGGGACCCAGATCCTGCCCTCCCTGGACATCGCCCTGGAGGCGGGCACCTACACCGCCCTGACCAGGACCTACACGGTCAAGGTCACCGACGGGGTGCTCAATCTCCGCTTCGTCACGCACAGCGGCTTCGGCAAGCCCCTGGTCAACTCCCTCCGGGTGACCGACCGCCCCGACAAGAACTAGCCGTCCAGCCGTGTCCGTACGCCGCCCGCCCCCGGCATTCGGGTGGCGGGCGGCGGCTCCGCCGGGACATCCCGGCCGGCGTGCCCGGCCGGTCCGGCGGGGCGACGTAGCGTGGCGGACCATGACGCCGCAGATCGAGGCACTCGTGAGCGCCGCCGGACCGGCCGCGCTCTGGGCGGTGGGATCGGCCGACGCCGTCCACGCCGCCCGCCCCGGCACCCCCGACGCGGACGACGGCGACGGCCGGGCCGACGGGGCCGACGGGGACGGAGACTGGGCCGCCCCGCTCGACGCCGGGGCCATGACCCCGCTCCTCGCGCTCTGGCCGGTCATCGGCGGCCTCGTCGCCCGGGGCGAGCTGACCCTGCACACCCCCCTCACCGCCTACGGGGAGACCGCCGCGGCGGGGCTGCCCGGCGGCACCACCACTCACCACCTGCTCACCCACTGCGACGGCCCGGCCCCCCTCGACGCCCTCACCCGCCTCGCCGAACACCTCACCGGCACCCCGCTGGCCGACTGCGCCCGCACCCGGGTCTGGGATCCCCTCGGCATGACCCGCACCCGCTTCGCCGGCGCCACCCTGCACACCTGCCCGGCCGACCTGGCCCGGTTCCTGCGCCACCTGCTCCCCGCCGCCGGCACCGCGAACACCGCTGGCACCGCGGACGCCGCCGGCACCGCGGACCCGGCGGACCCCGCGGATCCCGCCGATGCCGACGCCGAGCGGCCCGTCAGCCGTGCCTGGACCGCCGAGTCCCTGCGGATCCGCACCGGCGAACTCACCCCCGCGCGCGGCCTGCTCTGGCACCCCGCTCCCGCCGGGGTCTGGACCCACCACCCCCCGTCCGGCTCCGGCCCGGCCGTGTGGATCTCCCCCCGCCAGAACCGCTGGGCGCTGCTCGTCCCCGGCCCCGGGAGCGACGGCTCCGGCCCGCCGCGCGCGGCGTTCCGCGAGGCCGCGTTCGGGTCCGCTCCCGCGCGCGCCGCCCGCGGGGCGGACGTACGGTGATGCCGAAGTCACCGCACGCAGCCCCCGCGAGGAACCCATGTCCGACGCCGCGACCGCCCTGGCCACCGACCCGGACGCCGACACGCTCGACGCCCTGTGCCGGGACCTGGCCGAGGCCGCCGACGCCGTGGGCGAGGCCGCCCGGTACGCCTCCGGACTCGCCCTCGGACCCCGCCTGACCGCAGGGGCCCTCGTGGGCCGAGGCGGGAGCCGCCGCCGGGCCTGGCGCACCCTGCTGCGCACCCTCACCGACCCGGCCGGACTCGGCTGGGCCCCGCGCGGACGGGGGCTGGCCCGGGCCGGCTGGCTCGCCGGGATCCTGGGCGGCCGCGAGAGCCTCGCCGTCAGCACCGCCGTCTGCGGGCTCAAGGGCCGGATCCGCGCGGCGACCGCGGGCCGCCCCGAACTGCCGGCCGACCCGGACTGCGCCGCCCTGCTGAGGGCGGTCGCCGAGGACCGGCAGGCCGACGCGGCCCGCGCCTTCCGCACCCTGCTGCGCGAACGGGGCGCCCCGCGGGCCTTCACCCTGCTGGGCCCGGCGTTCGCGGACGTCCTGGCCTGGCACGCCCTGACCGACGAGAACCCCTTCAACGACCACGCGGGCTGGCAGGTGGCCACCGGCCGGGCCGTCACCCCCGAACCCCTGCTGGGCCTCGGCGCCGCCCTGCGGGCCTTCTGCGCCCGCAGCCCCGGCCCGGCGGAGCCCGCGCCCGCGGCCGCGAACCCCTGGAGGAGCCCGTGAGCGACTGCCCCCTGACGAGCCGCCCCGCCCCGGCGGACGGCCTGCGCACCCACTCCGCCGCCCTGCGCTCCCACGCCCGGCGGCTGCGGGCGGGGGCGGCCGCCCTGGAGTGGCGCGGCCGGGAGGCCGACGCGTACCGCGCCGAGGTCGCCGCCCTCGCCGACCGCTGCGCCCGCGCCGCCGCGGGCCTCGCCCTGGCGGCGGCGCAGCTGGAGGGCCCGCACGTCCGCCGCCGGTGAAGCCCGCGGCGGACGTGCGGCCGAGGCTCAGAGGACCAGCGACAGCAGCAGGACGAAGCCCAGCCCGCAGACCGAGATGACGGTCTCCATCACCGACCACGTCTTGAGGGTCTGTCCGACGCTCATCCCGAAGTACTCCTTGACCAGCCAGAACCCGGCGTCGTTGACATGGCTGAAGAAGAGCGAGCCCGCCCCGATCGCCAGGACCAGCAGCGCGGTCTCCGTGGTGGACATGCCCGCGGCGAGCGGCGCCACCAGCCCGGCCGCCGAGATGGTGGCGACCGTCGCCGAGCCCGTCGCCAGCCGGATGGCGACCGCGATCAGCCAGGCCAGCAGCAGGGCCGGCACGGACCAGTCCTTGGAGACGTCGAGGATCATCTGCCCCACGCCCGCGTCGATCAGCGTCTGCTTGAAGCCGCCGCCCGCGCCCACGATCAGCAGGATCCCGGCGATCGGCGCGAGGGACTTCTCGACCGTGGACGACAGCCGCTCCCGGGTGAACCCGGCCGCCCGGCCGAGGGTGAACATGCCGACCAGGACGGCGGCGAGCAGGGCGATCAGCGGGGAACCGACGACGTCGGCGACCTTCTGCACGGGGTCGGCCGGGTCGTCGACAACGATGTCGACCAATGCCTTGACCAGCATCAGCGCCACCGGCAGCAGCACCGTGAAGACCGTCGCCCCGAACCGGGGGCGGTGCGCGGCCTCCACCGGCGGGCGTTCGGGGGTCAGCGGTTCCGGCGCCGGGATGTCCACCCAGCGCGCCGCGTACCGGGAGAACAGCGGACCGGCGATGACCACCGTCGGGATCGCGACGAGCACCCCGAGCGCGAGGGTGACGCCCAGGTTCGCGTGCAGCGCGTCGACGGCGACCAGCGGGCCCGGGTGCGGCGGGATCAGCCCGTGCATCACCGACAGGCCGGCCAGCGCGGGCACGCCGATGCGCATCAGGGAGTAGCCGCCGCGCCGGGCGACCAGCAGCACCACCGGGATCAGCAGCACGATGCCGACCTCGAAGAAGAGCGGCAGCCCGATCACCGAGGCGATCAGCACCATCGCCCAGGGCATCGCCCGGCCCCGCGCGCGGGCCAGGATGGTGTCCACGATCTCGTCCGCGCCGCCCGAGTCGGCCAGCAGCCTGCCGAGGACCGCGCCGAGCGCGATGAGCACGCCGACCCCCGCGACCGTCGCGCCGAGCCCGGCGGTGAAGCTGGCGATCGTCTTGTTCAGCGGGGCGCCCGCGAAGGACCCGAGGGCGAGCGAACCGACCGTCAGGGCCAGGAAGGCGTGCATCTTGAGGCGGGTGATGAGCAGGACGATGACGGCGATGCCCGCGAGGACGGCGACGCCCAGCTGCGCGTCGCCCGCCGAGGTGATGGGTCCGGGGGCGGCCGCCGCCAGAGTCTCGACGCTGAGACCGGTCACGGTGGGGTTCCTCAACTCTCGAACGTTCGGAGGGCGGCCAGCGCCCGGTCGGTGATCTCCTCGGGCGTGCCGGCGACGTCGACGGCGAACCCGCGCTCGTCCGCACGGAGCGGTTCGAGCACGGCGAACTGGGAGTCCAGCAGGGAGGCGGGCATGAAGTGCCCCTTGCGGTCCGCCATGCGCCGCTCGATCAGCGGCCGGTCCCCGGTGAGGTGGACGAAGACGGCGTCCGGAGCGGCCGTGCGCAGCCGGTCGCGGTAGGAGTGCTTGAGGCAGGAGGCGGCGACCACGCCGCCACCGCCGGTACCGGCCCGGTCGCGGATCCACCCGCCGATCGCGTCCAGCCAGGGCCGGCGGTCGTCGTCGTCCAGCGGGACGCCGGCCGACATCTTGGCCACGTTGGCTGCCGGATGGAAGGCGTCGCCCTCCGCGTACGGGAGGCCGAGCGCCTCCGCGAGCAGCCGCCCGACGGTCGTCTTGCCGGTGCCGGCGACGCCCATCACCACAATGACGCGCTGGGAGCTCACGTCGTACCTCGCTGTCCTCGTTGCTGGAAGGACCACTGAAGCCTATTAAGTAGTACTTATTCAAGGATCCGGGGGTAAAACATCACACCTTTTGGCGCTCCGGGCGTCACCGTACGCTTACGCCATGACCACCGAAGGCAGTCCGGGCCAAGGACTCCACTCCCAGGTGCTGGACACCCTCGGCCTCGCGATCACGGCGGGGGAGTACCCGCCCGGCAGCGTCCTGCGCACCGACGAGATCGCCGGGCGCTTCGACGCCTCCCGCACCGTCGTCCGGGAAGTGGTCCGCGTCCTGGAGTCGATGCAGCTCGTCGAGTCCCGCCGCCGGGTCGGGGTCACCGTCCGCCCCGCCGAGCAGTGGAACGTCTACGACCCGCGCGTCATCCGCTGGCGGCTCGCCGGCACCGACCGCCCCCGCCAGCTGCGCTCCCTGACCGTGCTGCGCTCGGCCGTCGAACCCGTCGCCGCCGGACTCGCCGCCACCCGCGCCACCCCCGAGCAGTGCGCGCGGCTCACCGAGGCGGCCCTCGGCATGGTCCGCACCTCCCGCGGCCACCAGCTGGAGGGCTACCTCCACCACGACGTCGCCTTCCACCGGACGGTCCTCGACGCCTCCGGCAACGAGATGTTCGCCCGGCTCGGCGACGTCGTCGCCGAGGTCCTCACCGGCCGCACCCAGCACGCCGTGATGTTCCACGACCCCGACCCGGCCGCCGTCACCCTCCACGTACGGGTCGCCGAAGCCGTCCGCGAGGGCGACGCGGCCGCCGCCGAGGCCCTGACCCGCCGGATCGCCCTCGGCGCCCTGGAAGAACTCGACGTGCTCGCCCCCTGAACCGGGCCCCGCGAACCGGGCCCCGCGAACCGGGCCCCGCGAACCGGGCCCCGCGAACCGGCCCCGCGAACCGTCCCCGCGAAACGGCCCCGCGAACCGGCCCCGCGAACCGGCCCCGGGAAACGGCCCCCGCCCGGGATCCGACCCGGAACCGCCCCGCCGCGCCCGGCCCGCGACCCGGACCCGACCGGCCCGCTCCCGCACCATGGCGGAAGAGGGCCGCTTCCGGCTTGTCCGGGGCGCGCGGGCGGTGCGATCCTTCCGCCATGTCGTCGCCCACACAACTGCCGGACTACGGGGAGGTCCTCGCGGAGGTGAGGGAAGTGCGGCGGGCCGGGATCGTCCGACTGCGTGAGCTGCGGCTCCCGTTGCTCACCGGCATGTCGGCCGGTCCGGGGGCGGGGGGCCCCGGAGAGCCGCACTTCCCCGCCGTCGAACGGCTGTTGCGCGCCGCCGTCGCCGCCATGGGCGGGGGCACCCTCCAGGAGGCCGCCGAATACAGCCTCGGCCTCGCCCGCGGCACCCGGGACTGGCCCCCCGCCGACCGGCGCAGACGCGCCGCCCAGGTGTACGGGGTGAGCGTGGAGCGCTTCCGCAAGCACCAGGAGCTGATGGTCCTCGGACAGGTCGCCGAGCAGCTCGTCCGCCGCGCCGCCACCGGCCACTTACCCCCGGACGGCGGCGGAGCCCCGCCCCCGCCCGCCGGCCCCGCCCGCCAACTGGCCCCCAGCCACCGCCGGATCACCGTCCGCGCCGGCGGCCGCGCGCACACGCTGACCCTGCACGTGCACCCCGTCGACCTGCTGCGCGACATCGACGCGGTCGTCTCCCCGTCGAACACCCACTTCGCCCTCCCCGAGCCGTACAAGTCCTCCGTCGCCGCCTCCCTGCGCCGCGCGGGCGCCGTCCGGGACCCCGCCGGCCGCATCGTCGAGGACCGCATCCGGGACGAACTCCGCGCCTGGACCGACCGGTACGCCCCGCACGGCCTCCCCGTGGCACCCGGCACGGTCGCCGTCACCGGCGCCGGAGCCCTCGGAGCACAGGGCGTCCGCCACATCCACCACGCCGCCGTGGCCGTGCCCCGGCCCGGCACCAACGACTACGACGTCCTGCCGTCCGACGTCACCCGGGCCGTCACCCGCGTCTTCGCCCTGCTGGCCGACGGCCCCGCCCGGCCCTCCGTCTGCTTGCCCCTGATCGGCGCCGGCCGCGGCGGCCTCGCCCCCGCGGACAGCCTCGCCGCCGTCTGGGCCGCCGTCGAGGCCGAACTCGCCCGCGGCGGCGACCAGGACGTCCACCTCCTGGTACGCCGCCCCGAACGCGCCGACCTGGTCGAAGAGCTGCTCACCGCACCGGACGGACTCCCCGCATGACCGACCCCTACGCCCGGCTGGCCGCCGCGGCCGCCGACTGGGACGAGCTGCGCCCCCGCCTGGACCCCGGCTCCCTGCACCGGCTCGCACTCCTGCTCACCGCGTCCCGCACCGCCACCGGCGAGGGCGCCCGGCGCGCCGCACTGCTCGCCGCCCGGCTGCTGGGGGACCGGCTGCCCGACCGGTTCCCCGGGGAGAGCCGGCTCACCGCCGCCCCCGGGGCGCACACCGCCGGCCACCTCGGCTACACCGCCGACGACCTGGCCGTCCTCGTCCTCGACGGGCACCGCATGGTCGGACCGGTCCTCGGCGAGGTCCGCGACCGCCTCCTCGCCGCCCCCGCCCTCGGCGACGCCGAAGTCCTCGAACGCGGCCCCGACCCCTACGCCCCGGACCTGATCCGGCTGCGCGCACCCGGCGGCCTGATCCGGCTGCCCGCCTTCCAGTTCACCCCCGACGGCCGGGTCCGCCCCACCGTCGCCGCGGTCAACGCGCTGCTGGGCGCCGACGACGACCCCTGGGGCGCCGCCGACTGGTGGCTCTCCCCGAACGCCTGGCTCGGCCCGGCGCCCGTCACCCTCCTCGGCACCCCCGACGAGCAACGGCTCGTCGCCGCCGCCGAGTTCCTCGCCGAAGGGGAGTAGCCCGTGCCCAACTACCGGCCGCCCGCCGAGCCGGCCGGCAGCCCCGCCAAGGTCACCCTCGCCGCAGGCACCCCGCTCTACCGGGTGCACTCGGCCCGCCGCCCCGGCGACGCCTTCAACCCCGTCCCCGCCCACTGCCTCTACGGCGGCGGCCGCTTCGACTCCACCTCCTGCGACCGGTACGGCTACCTGTACGCCGGACTCACCCCGCAGGCCGCCGTCAGCGAGAGCGTCCTGCACTCGCTGCCCTTCGACCCCTCCGGCGCGGCCCGGCTGGTCCCCCGGGTGGCCGTCACCGGCCGCCGGCTGTCGGCGCTGCGCCTGACCGAGTCCCTCGACGTGGTCGCGCTGGTCACCGGGCAGGACCTGGCCGCCGTCCACCAGGACAGCTGGCTCGTCCAGGCCGAGGCCCGCGACTACCCGTACACCCGCGGCTGGGCGCACTGGATACGCCGCCACACCGACCCGTGGGCGCAGGGATTCCTGTGGTCCTCCAAACGGGAGCCGGGCGAGCGGGCCCTCGTCCTGTTCGCCGACCGCTGCCCGCCCGCCGTCCTCGCCCCCACCGGCGAGGACCCCGTGGACTTCACCACCGAGCCGGGCCGCCGCTGGCTCGACCAGGTCCTGCTGCCCTATCACGCCCGCCTCGCGCCCTGAGCCCCCCGGAGGCCCCCGTGGACACCGCCGAGCTGAGAACCGCCCGCGACGAGGCCATGACGGCACTCGCCACCGTCCGGGCCGGCAGCGCCGAAGCCCGCGAACTGTGCGGGCGGGCCGGCCAGATGAGCTACCGGCTGTGGGAGGCGCACGCCGACCCCGAGGACCGCGACCTCGCCGCCGAAGCCTTCGCCCACGCCTTCCGCGCCCCCGCCGAAGGCCCCGCCTGGCCGGTGCGGCGCATCATGTACGGGCACCTCCTCGCCCTGCGGTACGACGAACAGCCCGCCCCGGAACTGGCCCTCCAGGTCCAGGACCTGCTCACACAGGGCCTGGCCGGACTCCCGGACGCGCAGCCGGCGTCACCGCGCGCCGTGCACGCCCGCTGGATCCTGGCCTACATCACCAAACGCCGCGTCATGGCGGGCGACGACGACCCCGGCCTCCTCGACGAGGCCCTGCGCCGGGGCCAGGAGGCCCTCGACGACACCGACGGCCGGGACGCCGACCTCCTGGAGGCCCTCGGCTACCTCTGGCAGCACCACGGCCTGAGGACCGGGAACACCGCCTCCTTCACCCGCTCCGCCGAGAACTACGGCAGGGTGCTGGCCGCCGCCGCCCCGGATCGCGACCTGCCCCTCGTGCGCCTGTCACGCGCCGTGTCACTGGTCTTCCAGGGCCACCACGCCGCCGACCGGGCCCTGGTGGAGGAGGGCCGGGACGAGGTCCTGCGCGCCCTGGCCGAGGCGGGCCCGCACCCCGCGTGGGAACGCGACGCCCGGCTGAGGCTGGCCCTGGCCCGCGCGATGATCGGCAACGCCTGGTCCGACGAGGCGGAGGCCGACCGTGCCGAGGCGGACCTGGCCGGCCTGCTCGTCACCGGAGCCGACATGGACGCCCTGCCCTGGTACTACCTCGACGTGTTCGGCCGTTTCATCGGCGCCCGGGCCCAGCTGCGGCTCGACGTAGGGGCGATGGACCGGGCCATCGGCCTGCTCACCCGGGCCGTGGACCGGTGGGAACCGGGCGGGGGAGAAGTCACCCTCGCCGCGCTGGCCCTTGCCACGGCGCAGCAGCTGCGTTACGAGACGGACCAGGACCCGGAACGCCTGAGGAGCGTCGAGCGGGCGGCGCTGCTGGCGCTGGAGGGTGACGGGCTGACCGCCGACGTACGCGACACGCTGCTCATGTTCGTGTCCGAGGCGCAGAGCCGGCTCGGGCCGGACCGGCCGCAGACCGTGCCGATCGAGGAGGTCCTGCGGATCTACCGGGACTTCCAGCAGCGCCTGCGCGAGGCCGAGACCTCCCTCGACTACAGCTTCGACGAGGTCTTCAACGCCGAGGACTCGCCCGCCAGGGGCAGCTGGGAACGCCGTATGGCGGAACTGTTCGAGGAGCTGCGGTCCACGGAACCCGGACTCGAACGGGCCGAGCGGGCGGCCCACCTCTTCGCCCTCCTGCCCGTGCTGGACCCCGACGGCGAACGCTTCGGCCGCGAACGCGAGGAGGAGCTGACCCGGATCGTCCTCGCCCACGCGGACCAGGACCCCGAGTGGCGCGGGCACGGCCACGCGGTCCTCGCCAACTTCTGCCTCGCCATGGGCACGGCGCGGATGGACCCCGACCGGCTGGTCCGGGCACTGGAGCACTTCGAGGAGGCGGTCCGGGCCGGCAACGACAGCCCCTGGCTCACCTACGGCTCCACCATGGCCTCCGGGATGCTCGCCCAGGTGCGCGGGATCACCAGCGGCTCGGCGGTCGACGGGCAGGAGTGGCAGCGGCTGTGCGACGCACTCGGCGCGTCCCCCAAGGTGGACCTCCAGGCGCGCGTCCAGCAGGCGGCTCCCCGGGCGATCCAGGCGTCCAGACGCGGCGACCTGCCGGAGGCCGACCGGCAGGTCGCCGAAGCCGCCCGGGCCGTCGCGGAATGGGACACCGAGGACCCCTCCTGGATAGAGGCCGTCGGCCTGCTGGAAACGGCCCGGACGGCGCGGGAGGACCTGGCGCAGCGCCTGGGAGCACCCCCGACCCCGCCGCCCGCCGCGCGTCCCACCGCCGGGGAACTGCGCCGCAGGGCGGCCCGGCTCCCGCGCCGGCACCGGGCCGACGTGATCGGTTCCTTCGCCCTCGCCTGGCGGCGCGACGCCCTGCGCGCGTCCGACGTGCCCCGCGTCCGGGAGACCCTGGCCCTGACCGAGGAGGCCATCGGCCTCGCCGAGCCGGGCGGTGAGAGCTGGATCCGCCTCACCTCGGACGCCGGCAACACGTACGGCATCCTGGTCAGGACCGACGAGAACCCGCGCTCCCCGCAGCGCGCCCGGGACCTGGAGCGGGCCGTCACCCTCCTCGAAGGCGCCGTGGACGCCATGGGCGGGCCCGAGCACCGGCTGTGGGCGCTCACCGCCAACCCCCTCGGCCACGCCTACCGGGTCCGCGGCAGCATCGCCCGCCGCGACCGCGAACGCGGCCGCCGGCTGGGCCTGGAGGCCATGCGCGGCTTCGTCTGTTCCGCGCTTCTCCAGTCCGGCACCCAGGACGCCGCCGAGGCCGCCCGGCTGGCCACCAACCTCTCCGAGGAGGTCGTCGGCTGGTGCGTCGCCGACCGGGCCCCTCAGGACGCCCTCCAGGCCCTCGACGCCTGCCGCGGGCTCGTCCTGCACGCCGCCACCACCGGCCGCTCCGTCCCCGAACTCCTCACCGCCGCCGGACAGGACGCCCTGGCCGCCGAGTGGCGGACGTCCGGCGCCGAGGCCGACCCCGACTCCGCGCCGGGCGAACTGCGCCGCCGGGTCGTGCTCGCCCTCACCGAAGCCCGCGTCCGGCTGCTGGACCCGCCCACCCCCGAGGAGATCGGAGCGGCCCTGCGCGCCCAGGACAAGGACGCCCTCGTCTACCTGGTCGCCGCCACCGCCGACTGCCCCGGCACCGCCCTCGTCGTCACCAACCGCGGGGACGTCCACGAGGTGCCCCTGCCCGGCCTGCGGGCGGACGCCGGCCCGCTGCGCGACTACCGGCCCGGCGGGGCGGCCGTGCCCCGCGATCTCGAACCCGTCCCCGGCTACGGCACAGCCCGCCCCGAGCCGGAGCCGTCGCTGCGCGAGCAGCTCGACCGGCTGTGCTCCTGGGCCTGGCGGGCCGCTCTGCGCCCGCTGCTCGGCATGTTCGAAGTCCCCGACCGGCCCGGCCGGCTGCCCCGGCTGGTCCTCGTACCGATGGGCCCGCTCGGCCTCGTCCCCTGGCACGCGGCGTTCGCCGACGGGAGCACGGGCCGCCGGTACGCCCTCCAGGACGCGGAGATCTCCTACGCGGCCTCCGCGCGCCTGCTCTGCGAGGTCGCCGCCCGCCCGGCCGTCCCGCACACCGGCACCGCGCTGGTCGTCGGCGACCCCACCGGCGACCTGCCGTACGCGGGGGAGGAGGCCGACGCCGTCCTGCGCGCCTTCTACCCCGGCGGCGACCGGCTGGGCCTGCGCTCCGGCGACGGCACGCCCGAGGAGGTCGCCCGCTGGCTGCGCGAACGCGCTGACGGCGGTGCCGTACTCCACCTCGCCTGCCACGGCACCGTCGAGGAGAACCGGCCCCGCAGCTCCTACCTCGCCCTGAAGGGCGGCGTCCTCACCGCCGAGGAGCTGGCCGGCGCCACCCACGGGCCGCTCGGGCTCGTCGTGCTCGCCGCCTGCCGCAGCCAGGTGTCCGGACGCGGCCTGAACGAGTCCTACAGCCTGTCCTCGGCCTTCCTCGCGGCCGGCAGCCGCTCCGTGATCGGCTCGCTGTGGCCGGTCCCGGACGACGCCACCTCCGTGCTGATGTTCCTGACCCACCACTACCTGCGCCGCGAACAGGAGCCGCCCGCCCGGGCGCTGCGCCGGGCCCAGCTGTGGATGCTGGACCCGGACCGGGCCGTCCCGGACGGGCTGCCGCCCGCCCTCGCCGCCCGGCTGCGGCGCCTCGACCCGGACGACCTCAGTGCCTGGGCCGGGTTCACCCACCTCGGGCAGTGAGGCCCCGCCTACGGCACCACCGTGCGCAGCGCCAGGGTGCTCGCCGCCCACCGCCCCGGACCGTAGGTGTCCGCCGGCAGCAGGTCCCGGTCTCCCCGGGGGCGCCCCAGCCGCAGCAGCCCGTCGGCCGGTGCCCGCCGGAGCGTGCCGGTGCGTACGGCCTCCGGATCCCAGCGGCTCAGGTGGAACGGCACGGTGTTCAGCTCCGCCTCGGCCACCACCAGCGTCAGCCAGTCCCGTACGGAGGCGCCCGGGCGCACCGGCCGGGAGGCGGGCAGCACCAGCCGCAGCGGCTGCCCGTCGAGGGCGTGGCCGGTCATACCGGGGCCTATGAACTCGCCGGGGAACAGGGAGGTGTTCGCTCCGAAGCGGTCATCCAGGTTGACCAGCACGCACCACAGCGGCCGGGGACCGGTGTTGCGCAGCCGCACGGTGACGTGCGGCGCGCGGGCGCCGTCGTACGCGAGGACGACCTCCCCGTTGCCGTCGGGCCGCAGCGGCTCGCCGTCGCCGGTCTCCCCGGGCAGCACCTCCACCCTGACGTGCCCGCTCAGCGGGGACAGCCCCGAGCCGAGGTCGCGGATCCGGTGCCAGTGCACCAGCCGGGTCAGGCAGTCCCCGAGCCGGACCGCGTCCACCTCCGTGGCCAGCGGCAGCGGCGGCACGTACGGGGACCCGTCGCGGCGCAGCACCCGCGCCCGCCCACCGCGTACCTCCACCCGCAGCAGCAGTCCCGCCGAGGCCTCCTCCGCCGAACCGGCCGCCACCTCGCGCAGCAGCGGGGACGCCGGCAGCGGGACCTCCGCCCCGTCGAGAACCACCGCCGCCGGGGGCAGCGCCAGCGCCGACAGGGACACCGCGTGCACCGACCCCGGGGCCGGCGTCCAGCCTTCGGGGACGACCAGGGTGCGATCCGCCCGCACCGCCTCGGCCCGTACGAGTCTGCCGCCCGCGGCCGTGAACTCCGTACCTGCGCCCCCGGTCAGGCCGTGGACCCGCCCGCAGTCCACCTCCCAGCCCTCGGGGCCCTCCCGCAGCAGGTAAGGGCTGGGATCCAGCCCACGCGGCAGGTCCGAGCCCGGCTGCGGTCCGCCGCCGAGCAGCAGCGGGAGGTCCGCAGGCCCCCCGGGCTCGGCCGGGAAGAGCACCGGCTGCTGTCGGGGCACCAGACGCCGCACCGTCGCCTCCGACTCCGCGAGCAGCTCCCGCAAGGTGGCCCGCGGCGCGGCCCGCAGCGCGCGGGTCAGGGCGTACGAGAACACGCCCTGGAAGACCGGCCCGTCCGGGCCCTCCAGCGGCCGCTCGTACGCGGGCTGGCCGCTGCGGCTCGCAGCCAGCAGCACGTGGCCCACCTGACGGTCCGGCCCGGTCAGGTCCCGCCCGCCGACGTCCGGCGACGGCCGCCACGACGGCAGCGGCGGCAGCATGCGGACGGGCCATTCCTCCCGGCTGGCCCCGCCCGAGAAGCAGCTGTCCAGCACCGCCACCACCCGGCCCCCGCCCGCCGCCGCCCCGTCCAGCAGCACGCCCAGCCGCTTGTCCGGCAGCGGGCCGTCCGCGCAGACCAGCGCCTGGCACCAGCCGGTCGGCTCGACCAGCAGTTCGTCCGGGGTGAGCGCCGGGTACTCCGTGCCGTGCCCCGAGAACCACAGCAGCGCGGTGTCCCCGGGACCGGCCTGCCCGAGGTGGCCGAGGATCCCCTCCTCCACGGCGGCGGCGGTGGCCGCGGCGTCCGTGAGGACGCGGGCGCGGACCCGGCTCGGGGCGATCGTCTCCAGCGCGGCGCCCGCCGCGGCCACGTCGTTCAGACACCCGCGCAGATCGGCGCGCATCCCGTCGCGGTACTCGTTGATGCCCACCAGCAGGGCGTACACCGTCTCCATGTGGGCCAGTGTGGGCCGCCGCGCCGGGCGGGCACTGGCCGGAATCCGGTCGTATCGGGGGCGGTTGCGGGTCTGCTATGGCTCGAATCCCTTTTGTGGTCGCACGATTGACGGATCGTCACTAATCTGCGTGCTCCACTCATGATCGGGGGAGGCCATGGGGTACATCGAGCGCCCGCGCAGGATCGTCGGACCCGCCCAGGACCCGCGGACGACGGGCACGGGTACGGGCACGGGTATGGGCCTGGACCCGTCGCCGGCGCCCGCCGCGGCCGGCCGCCCGCCGGGCCCGGTCGCCGACCGGCTCAAGGACCGCTCCCGGGACCTGCTCGAGGCCGTCTCCGGCTTCGACGCCGGCCTCGACGACGCGGCGCGGCGGCGGCTCGCCGACTGGATCCGGGACCACTACGAGAGCGAACACCCGGGCGCGCCCGTCGGCTTCCTCGCCCGCTGCCACCTCGGCCCGCCCTACGTGGACCACGTCCTCGACCTCTTCGGCGCGATCGTCACGCACTACACGCCCCGCGACACCCTCCCCGACCCCTACGGCGGGGCCCGGATGCTGGTGCGCAACCCCGGCTACGCGTACGTGGAGGCGTACTCCGACGGGCTGCTGCTGCCCGTCCTGGCCGGCGGATCCGTCGTCAGACCCACGGGCACGCACCCGGGAGGCGCGGCATGAGCGCGGTGGACGCGGGCCTGTACGTCAAGCTCGCCGCGATCGACAGGCTCGTCCACGGGGTCTCCGAACAGGTCGTCCAGGTCGGCGCACAGGTCAAGTACGTCGAAGCGCAGCAGAACCAGGCGCGCAGCGAACTCCAGCAGCTGCGCCAGGAGTTCCTCGCCTTCGCCGCCCAGGCCCGGATCGTCGCCGCCCTCCAGCGCGCCGAGACCCGCGTCGGCGTCCTCCAGGACCAGCTCGACCACGACTTCGGCCACCACAAGGTGGTCCGGCGCACCGCCGTCGGCATGCTCCAGGCCTTCGACCTCGGCCTCGTCTCCGAGGACGTCGTCCGCACCGTCGGCGACGAACTGATGCTCCAGACCCCCCGCTACTGGCTCGCGCCCGCGCTGGTCGCGCTCACCGCCTGGTCCGCCGACGACCCCGCCCTGTGCGAACGGGCGGTGCAGGAGGCCTTCCGCCGCTCCCCGGACCGCACCTCGCTGTTCTTCGCGCTCGTCCTGCGCCGCCAGGCCCGGCCCGCCGAGTCCGCGCGCTGGCTGCGCCACTACCTGCTGGCCCAGGACCCGCGCGCCCTCGGCCGCGAGTTCGCCGTCATCCTGGAGTCCGTGGCGCAGGGCGCCTTCGGCCCGGTCGGCCGCACCATGCTGCGCGACGCCCTCGACGACTGGCAGGAGCTGCTCGGCGCCGACTCCGGTGCCCAGGACGTCCAGATCGAGCGCTGGGGAGCCGAACTGCGCGGCCTGTGCCCGACCGTGACCGGCGCCGAGTTCCCCTTCCTGCACGCGCTGTCCCCGCAGTGGCCGCAGCTGGGCCGGGTGCTCTCCGCCGCCCGGGGCCAGCAGGCGGTCCTCGACAAGTACACGGCGGTCATGAACACCGAACCCGCCCCCTCGCAGCGCCTGGAGGACGCCGTCGACGACATCCTCGACCGGCTCGTCTCCGAGTACGACGACGAGGAGCTGCCGCTGCGCCGCGACCTCGCCTACCAGCAGGCGGTGATCGCCCACGACGGGGACACCGCCCGCGCCCGGACGGCCACCGACGCCGACTCCTCCTCCTACGACGAATCCCTCGACTACCTCACCGTCCAGAGCTCCGCCGCCCTCAACCCGGCCGCCATCGGTACCTCCCAGGCCACCCGGCGGCTCGCCGTCGCCGCCTGCCGCGACTGGTTCCACCACGCCCACCAGGGCTTCAGCCGGGACTACCGGACGGCCGTACCGCAGGACGTGGAGGTCCGCTTCGGGGCCGCGTACCCGCTGGCGGCCGGCGGCCAGTTCCACCTGCCGCCGTGGCAGGGCTCCTTCCTCAGCCCGCTGGCGGAGCTCCAGCAGGGCCTCGCCGACCACTGGGACCGGCACACCGCCCCCTTCATCGCGGGCCTCGGCTACAAGTACGCCCAGCCGGTGGCGATCGCGGTGATCGCGGTCCTGGTCGCCATGCTCGTTGGCGGCTCGGGCGGCGGTCCCGTCGGGGCCCTGATGGCCGCGCTGCTCGTCGGCGGTGGCGCCTGGCTGATCATCCGCAATCTGGCCGGCCAGTGCCGCCGGGTCCAGGAGGCCGCGCAGGGGCACCTCGCCGACGCCAGGGCCGAGAGCCTGCGCCACCTGGTCGCCACCCGCGCCGAACTGTCCGCGTGGAACCAGGCGTACGTGGACGCCGACGCGGTCGAGGAACGGGTACGGGAGCTGATCGCGTCCCTGTCCACCGCCACCGAGGGCAACTCCCCCTTCACCGGCCGCACCGTCACCCCCGGAGGCGATCCCGAATGAGCACCCCCGACCCGGCGAGCCGGGAGAACGCCCAGCCGCGGCCCGAGGCCGCGGCCGCCGAAGCCGCGGCCGCCGCAGCCACCGCCGGGGCGCGGCGACGGCTGTGGGCGGCCGGCACCGAGCCCGCCGAGGAGCGCACCACCGCCAGGCTGCGCCGGATCGTGCAGGGCCTGCCCGACTGGTCCCCGCTCCCGCCCGGCGAACAGGTCGTCCGCCGCCCGGGCAGCCGGCGGGAGCAGCCCTGACCATGGACGGAATGTGGGGCCACGGCGGCGCCTACCAGACCTGGACGCGGTTCCTGCGCGACTGGGGAGCCCACGGCGGCGCCGCCACCGCCGAGGCCGCCGCCCGGCTGCCCGTACTGCGCCCGGAGGAGTTCCACCCCGAGACCTGGGCCCGTTTCTCCGGGGAGCTGACCGACGCCCTGGACCGGCGCCTGCGCGGCTGGGCGGCCGCCCTGACCGCCGCCCTGGACGCGGCCGGCGACGAGTTCGACGCCGGCCGCGCCCTCGCGCAGGCCCGCACCGGCCTGGACGCCGTCCGCGCCCTCACCGCGCACCCCGCCCTGCCGCAGGACCTGCGCGAGCAGCTGCGGGAGCTCGTGGACGGCCACATCGCCGGATTCCAGCGGCAGCTGGAGGCCTCCCTGGACGGCGCCCTGCGGGCCGGGGCCGACCCGCGCCTGATCGAGGCCCGCCGCCGAACCCTGCGCGAGAACCCGCTGACCGCCCCCGGCCCCGGCGGCGCCCCCGCCCCGGACCGGGCGCCGGGCGACGGCTGGTCGTACGACCCGGCGGCGCCCGCCCGCCGCCGCATCATCACCGACTGACCGGAGACCGCCACCCATGCCCACCTACGCCGAATGCCGGCGCGACCTCGACAGCTACATCTCCGCCCGGGTGCCGGTCATCTGCCTGCGCACCATCGAGCAGCAGCGCGCGCTGCGCCTGGTGCGCACCGCCGCCACCCACGCCCGGCGCGGCAACATGCCCTTCTGGATCTACACCCGGGCCACCGGACTGCGGGACCTGCGCACCAACACGGCCGTGATGGACGACCGCTCCCTCACCGGGGCCATGGAGTACGCGGCCTCCCAGTTCACCTCCCGGCCCAACGCCACCCTGGTCCTCGTCGAACCCGACGGCCTGGACGCCGACACCTCGCTGGCCCGGCACGTCGCCGAACTGGCGCGGCTCGCCGACACCAACATGGGCAGCGTCATCCTGATCACCGACAGTCCGGTGTGGAGCGGCCTCCAGCGGCTCGGGATGAGCCTCCAGCTCGACCTGCCCGACGCCGACGAGATGTACGCGACGCTGTCCGCCTTCCTGGACGACCACCGGGGCCACATCCCCATCGCCTGGGAGGAGCAGGACGTCCGGCGCGCCGCCGGGTTCCTCGTCGGGGTCACCGAGGGGGAGGCCGTCAACCTGATGGCGACCGTCGCCGCCAAGGGCTCCGTGGAGTCCGGCGACGTGGTGCTCCTGGCCCAGTCCAAGGACCGCATCTTCAACGACCTGACCGGGCTGCAGAAGGTGCCGCTGAAGTCCTCCGACTACGCGGTCGGCGGCCTCAGCAACCTCCGCGACTGGCTGGACCGGCGCGGCCGCCTCCTCCAGGCCGACCTGCGCGCCACCGACCTGCGGCCGCCGCGCGGGGTGCTGCTGGTGGGCGTACCGGGCTGCGGCAAGTCGCTGTCCGCGAAGGCCATCGCCGCCCAGTGGCAGCTGCCGCTGTACCGGCTGGACATGGGCTCCATCCACGGCAAGTACCTCGGCGAGTCCGAGGGGCGCTTCCGGGAGGCGCTGGAGACCGCCGACCGGGTCGCGCCCTGCGTGCTGTGGATCGACGAGATCGAGAAGGGGCTGGCCGGAGTGAACGACGGAACCGGCGTGCCGCAGCGCATCATCGGCCAGTTCCTGTTCTGGCTCCAGGAGTCCCAGTCCCGCGCCTTCGTGGTGGCCACCGCCAACGACGTCCGCAGCCTGCCGCCCGAGCTGCTGCGCAAGGGCCGCTTCGACGAACTGTTCTTCGTGGACCTGCCGGACGCCCGCGACCGGGAGGAGATCATCGGGATCTACTACCGCCGCTACCTGAGGGCCGAGCCCGCCCCCGAGCAGCTCGCCCGGCTCGTGGACCTCTCCGACGGCTTCGCCGGCTCGGACATCGAGGCCGCCCTGCACGACGTCGGCGCCGAGGCCTACCTGGGCGGCGGCACCGCGCAGATGCGGCCCGGTTTCGTGGAGGACACCTTCTCCAACACGGTCCCGCTCAGCCGCAACAACCCGGAGCAGATCGAGGAGATCCGGGCCTGGGGCCGCGAACGCGCCGTGCCCGCCGGGCGCTTCGCGGCCACCACCGCCCAGGGCTCCGCCGGGCAGGGCCGCCGCATCGTGTTCCTGGACGACTGACCCGGCCGCGCGGGGCGCCCGCCTCCTACCCGGCGGCGGGCGCCCCGCGCGTGGCGAACTGGGTCCGGTACAGCTCGGCGTACCGGCCGTCCGCCGCCAGCAGCTCGGGGTGCGTGCCGCGTTCGACGATCCGGCCGTCCTCGACCACGAGGATCAGGTCGGCGGCCTGGACCGTGGACAGCCGGTGCGCGATCACCACGGCCGTACGGCCCGACAGGGCCTCGGCCAGCGCCTCCTGCACGGCCGCCTCCGAGGTGGAGTCCAGGTGGGCGGTGGCCTCGTCGAGGATCACCACCCGCTGCCGGGCCAGCAGCAGCCGGGCGATGGTCAGCCGCTGGCGCTCCCCGCCCGACAGCCGGTAGCCGCGCTCGCCGACGACGGTGTCCAGGCCGTCCGGGAGGGCGGCTACCAGCGTGTCCAGGCGGGAGCGGCGCAGGGCCTCCCACAGCTCGTCCTCGCCCGCCTCCGGCCGGGCCAGCAGCAGGTTGGCCCGTACCGATTCGTGGAAGAGGTGGCCGTCCTGGGTGACCATGCCGAGGGTGTCGCGGATGGAGTCGGCGGTGAGGTCCCGTACGTCGACGCCGCCCAGGCGGACCGCGCCCGCGTCCGCGTCGTACAGCCGGGGCAGCAGCTGGGCGATGGTCGACTTGCCGGCGCCCGAGGAGCCGACGAGGGCGATCATCTGGCCGGGCTCCGCGCGGAAGGACACCTCGTGCAG
This sequence comes from Streptomyces sp. NPDC044002, assembly GCF_056434525.1. Lineage (NCBI taxonomy): Bacteria > Bacillati > Actinomycetota > Actinomycetes > Kitasatosporales > Streptomycetaceae > Streptomyces > Streptomyces sp. NPDC044002. The sequence goes on along the minus strand of NZ_JBWKEZ010000002.1, from coordinate 216,490 downwards.
GACCCGGGTGCCGCCCCGGGCGTCGAGCACGGCCACCTCCTCCAGGGAGGCGAGGGAGACCTTGTCGGGGGAGGGGTAGCCGAAGGAGACCCGGTCGAACTCCACCGACACCGGGCCCTCGGGCACCCGGACGGCGTCCGGCTTCTGGGAGATCAGCGGCTCCAGGTCGAGGATCTCGAAGACCCGCTCGAAGCTGACCATGGCGCTCATCACCTCGACCCGGGCCCCGGCGAGCGCGGTCAGCGGCGCGTACAGCCGGGTCAGCAGCAGGGCGAGGGCGACCACGGAGCCGGCCTCCAGGGTGCCGCGCAGCGCGAAGTACCCGCCCAGCCCGTACACCAGGGCCAGGGCCAGCGCGGAGACCAGGGTCAGGGCGGTGATGAAGGCCGACTGGGCCATGGCCGTACGGATCCCGATGTCGCGGACCCGGGCCGCGCGGGCCGCGAACTCGGCGGACTCGTCCGAGGGCCGCCCGAACAGCTTCACCAGGGTCGCGCCCGGCGCGGAGAACCGTTCCGTCATCTGCGTGCCCATCGCCGCGTTCAGCGCCGACGCCTCCCGCTGCATCCCGGCCATCCGGGCGCCCATCCGCCGGGCGGGCAGCACGAACACCGGCAGCAGCACCAGCGCCAGCAGGGTGATCTGCCAGGAGATGGTCAGCATCACGCCCAGCGTCAGCAGCAGCGTCACCATGTTGGAGACCACCCCGGAGAGGGTGTTGCTGAAGGCCCGCTGCGCGCCGATCACGTCGTTGTTGAGCCGGCTGACCAGCGCACCCGTCCGGGTCCGGGTGAAGAAGGCGACCGGCATCCGCTGGACGTGGTCGAAGACCGCCCGGCGCAGGTCCAGGATCAGCCCTTCGCCGAGGGTGGACGACAGCTTGCGCGTCAGCAGGCCCAGCCCCGCCTCGGCCACGGCGATCACCGCGATCAGCAGCGCCAGCCGGACCACCTCGGCCTCGGCCCCGTGCCCGACGATGGTGTCCACGATCCGGCTGGCCAGCAGGGGAGTGGCCACCGCCAGCAGCGCGCCCACCACGCTCAGCAACAGGAAGAGGGTCAGCCCGCGCCGGTGCGGGCGGGCGAAGGCGGCGATCCGGCGCAGGCTCGCCCGGGAGAGCGGGCGGCGGTCCTGCTGGGCGTTGATCGCGCTGTGCAGCGAATGCCAGGCGGTGACTTCCATGTCCATGCCCCCACGCTAGAACCTCAACCGGACTTCAGGTCAACGGATCGGTCCGGACTCACCCCGAGGTGTGGTCAACTCACGTTTTGCCAACGGAACTTCGCCGCCACCAGGCCCTGTCGGTACCCGGTGGCATCATCGGGGAATGACGCAGTCACCGCAGTCATCACAGCCGGACCACCCCGCCAGCCAGGGCGCCGGCACCGTACTGGACCGCTTCGGCGAATGGGCCCGCCGCACCCCGCGGGCCCCCGCGCTCATCACCGGGGACGAGACCGTCCCGTACGCCCAGCTCGACGCGGAGTCCGACCGGCTGGCCCGGCACCTGACCGACGCGGACCTGCCCGCGCACGGCCTCGTCGCCCTCGCCCTGCCCCGGCAGCGCGAACTGGTCACCGCCCTGCTCGCCGTGCTCAAGGCCGGCCGGGTCTACACGGTCCTCGACGTCGCCGACCCGCGCGGCGGCAGGCGCCAGCTCGCCGCCCTCGCGCCGGACCTGCTGATAGCCGGCCCCGCCGACGCGGCCCGCCTCGACGCCGGCAAGGGGCTGCGGGTCCTGCACCCCGGCGAAGGCGCCGACGGCACCGCCCCGCCGCCCCCGCCCGCCCCCGGCCACGGCGCGGCCGTGCTGTTCACCGGCGCCGCCACCCCGCGCCCCGTCCCCGTCGGCCACGCCCTGCTCCTCGCCGCCTACGAAGGATGGGCCGAGACGGCCCGCCTGACCCCCGGCGACCGGCACCTGTTCACCGCCGGACCCGACACCACGCCCTTCGCCGCCGGCTGGACCCGCGCCCTGTGCTCCGGCGGCGCCCTCGTCCTGCCCGAGACCGCCGCCTGGCTGCCCGGACACGCCCTCCGAGCCGTCCGCACGGCGGAGGTCAGCGTGCTCCACACCGACCCGGCCGGCGCCGCGGAGCTGCTGTCCGAACAGGAGTCCATCGCCCCGTTCCGCCGGGAGCCGGACGCCGAACTCCGGTCCCTGAGGCTGCTCGCCGTCAGCGGGGACCGCCTCTACCTCGACGAACACAGCGCCCTCCAGGACCGGCTGCGCCCCGGCGCCCGCGTGCTCAACGTCTACGCCCTCACCGAGGCCGCCGGCACCGGCGCCTGGTTCGAACTGCCGCAGCTGCCCCGCCCGCTGGACGGGCCCGAGCGGATCTCCCTGCTCGGCACCCCCTTCCCCGGCTGCCGGGTCCGGGTGCTCGACGGGCAGCTCACCGTGGACCCGCCCGGCGGCGGGGAGACCGTGGCCACCGGCGACCTCGGGGTGCTGCGCCCGGACGGGCTCCTGGAGTTCGCCGGCAGGGCCGCCGACCGGATCGAGGCCGGGGACGGCACCCGGATCGACCCCTACCCGCTGGAGTCCGAGATCCGCACGCACGCCGCCGTGGGCACCGCCCTGGTCTCCCGCGTCGCCGTCGCCGGGGGCGGGCACCGGCTCGTCGCCTACCTCTCCCCGCCGCACGGCCTCCCGGCCGAGGTCCTGCCGGACACCGCCCGGCTCAGGGAACACCTGAAGGGGAAGGTGCCCGCCGACGCGGTCCCGCGCGCGGTGGTCCGGATGCGCGCCCTGCCCCGCACCCGCGCCGGCCGCGAGGACCGGACCCAGGTGCCGCAGCCGCCGCTGCTCCTGGCGCCCGTGGGCGGGGGCCGGGGCGGCGGCAAGTCCGGGGGAGTCCGGACGGCGGGCGCGGCCGGGAGCCAGGACGTCGTGCCGCTCGCCTTCGGCCTGGGCTGCGGCGCCCCGCTGCTGGGCCTCCTCGCCAGGGTGTTCACGGGCGTCATCTGGCCCGGCTCCACCGACCTGACCGGCGTCCCCAACCCGTGGGCCCTGCTCTTCTGGATCCTCTACCTGTGCGAGAGCCTCGCCTTCGGGGCCGGGGTGGTGTTCCTCTTCAGCGGACGCGGGCCGATGCTGGCCCAGCGGCGCGGGCGCGGCATCACCACCGCCGCCCACCTGGCGATCGCCTACCTGCTGATCGCCTGGTGGCCGCAGGACAACCTCTACCGCCTGGCGGCCAAGCAGGACTGGCCGCGCCAGGCCGCCCTGGTGTACGCCTTCAACGTCCCGCTGATGGTCGCGGCCCTCGTCGTGGCCGTCTACGCGACCCGGAAGCCGGTCAGCCCCTTCGACTTCGACGACTGACCGGCGGAGGGGCGGACTCGGGGCCGGGGCGGGGATCCGGGGCGGGGTCCGGGCCGGGGCCGGGGCCGGGAGTCGGGAGTCGGGCCGGGGACCGGGATCGGGGGCCGGGTTGGGTTGGGCCAGGGGGCTTCCGCAAAGTGGAGCCGTCCGCCCGGAGGGCGGGCCCCGCGGGGCCCGGTGCGGCGAGAGCGCATGCCGGCCGTCGAGGGGCTGGGGGCACCTCCCAGCGGTAGCTGGGGGAGCCACTTCGCGGACACCCCCTACGGGCCGTAAGCCGGGCCGGGGGATGGAACGGGGTCCGGGCCCGGGCCGGAGTCCGCCCCGAAGCCGTCGCCGGCCGCCCGGGCCCGCTCCCGCACCAGCGCCTCGGCCGCGTCCAGCGCCCGCGCGCCGCGCGCGGCCACCAGCACGCCCAGCCAGGGCTCCGGGGCGAACGCCGCCGTCGGGATCGCCGGTACGAACACGGCCCCGAGCGCGGCGCAGCCGCGTACCAGGTCCGCGCAGAGCGCCTCCACCTGCGCGTCGGGCAGCCGCGCGCCCAGCTCCACGCGGTCCGCGATCCGTACGAGGTGCCCCGCGCCCCGCAGCTCGTCCAGCCGGGCCGCCACCATGAACGCCGCCGACGGGCCGGTCAGCCGCAGGTTGGCCTCGGTCGGTGCGAGCCGCCCCGCCGGGTCGGTGACGAAGTCCACGTCGAACCAGCCCCGGTGGCCGGCCGCGGCCAGCTCCCGGCCCACCGCCGCCCCGAACGCCAGCAGCGGCCCCGCCAGGCGGTCGGGCACGACTCCGGGGCCGACCGTCGCCCCGCGGTAGCCGCCGCCGGCCACGTCCATCACTGCCGCGCCGACCTCGTGCGGCCGGCCGGCGCCGTCCACGAACCCGTCGTAGGTCAGGTCCCGCGGGAGGCGCTCGTCGGCCGGGCCGTGCACGTACTCCTCCAGGAGCAGGGGCCCGCGCGGCAGCCGGCGCAGCAGGGCCCGGGCGCCGCCGGCCGCCTTCACGACCCCGGGGGTGACCACCGTGGTGCCGGAACCGCCGACACCGTGCTCCGATTTGAGAACGGTGCTCTCGCCCGCCCGGGACCGCGCCGCCAGCAGCCGGACGGCCTCCCGGCGGGTACGGGCCCGCCACTGTGCGGGGAGCGTGATCCCCGGGTGCCCTCCGCCCGCCAGGATCCGCCCGAACAGGGCGTGCGCGGCCGACTTCGACTCGTACCGCAGCCCCTCCGGCCGCCACGGCAGCCCCGCGAGCCGGGCGTAGGGCCCGGTCAGCCCCCACGGTACGAGGGGCGGCCCGCCCTCCGTCAGCCGCCGGGCCAGTGCCGGCCGGGCCGCCACGGCGTCCGACAGGCCCGGGCCCCGCTCCGCGAGCCCGTCGTACACCTCGACCCCCGGGTCCCAGCCCAGCTGCCGGCCGACCAGGGCGACCCAGCCGGGGGGCACCGCGCGGGGCAGCACCAGCGCCGCCGGGCGGGGGCTGTAGAAGGCGGCGAGGCAGGCGTAGTCGTGCGCGGCGCGCTGCCCGGCGTCGAGGGAGGCGTCGGCGAACTGCGCGTTGAACTCGGCGACGTTGCCCACGTGCACCGCCGGCACCCCGCCCGTCCAGGCCCGCGCCCAGTCCGCGAGCGGAGCCGGCGCGGCCGCGAACCGTACGAGCCCCTCCGGGGCCGCGCCGGGCTGCTCCACGGCGCCCATCGCCCGGTAGAAGCCGGCCGCGTGCGGATCGGCGTCGATCAGCAGCCGGCGCACGCCCAGGGCGGCGGCCCGGCGCAGCACGTCCCGGTACAGCAGCCGGCCGGTGCCGAGCCCGATGGCGGAGGGCTCCACGAAGAGCAGCCCGAGCCGGGCGGCGGGCCCGTCCCCGCGACCCTCCTCGCGCCCGTCCCCGCGCCCGTCCCCGCGCCCGTCCCCCGGGCCGCCTCCCGGCCCGTCCCCGGCGTCGTCCAGGGAGGCGAGGCCCAGCAGCTCCCCGCGGGCGTTTTCGGCCACCGCGATCCGCCGGGAGGCCAGCTCCGCCTCCCGTACGCGCAGCTGCGGCGCGCACGCCGCGAGGAAGGCGGCGTCGTACCCCCAGTACGCCTTCGACCGCATCACCAGCGCCGTCAGCGCCTCCGCCTCACCGGCCCGCGCGGCCCTGACCTTTGCCATTTCCTGACCTCCCCATGGTCCGGGGCGGGGCCGTGCGATAGATTCGGCCTCCCCACGGCACCGTCCCGGCCCGTTCCGGGCCATCCTTTCCCACCCACGCGGAGACAGGCTTCTCAATGAGCGACATCGTCAACGGACTTGGCCGTACCAGCGCCTACGGCGCCCTCGGTCTGGTGCTGCTGATCCTCGGCATCGTCCTTGTGGACGTGCTGACGCCCGGGAAGCTCCCGAAGCAGATCTGGGAGGAGCGCAACCGCAACGCGGCCCTCCTGCTGAGCTCGGCCCTCCTCGGCATCGGCGGCATCGTCTTCACCTCGATCTGGACGACCTACGAGGACTTCGGCAAGGGCCTGCTGTCCACCGCCGCCTTCGGCGTGCTGGGCCTGGTCCTGATGGCCGTGGCCTTCCTGGTGCTGGACCTGGTGACCCCGGGCAAGCTCGGCGCCATCGTCGTGGACCCCGAGCCGCACCCCGCCGTGTGGGTCACCGCCTCCTGCAACCTGGCGGTCGCCGCCATCGTGGCCGCCTCGATCGCCTGACCGGCACCGGGCACGCCCGGACCGCACGACGAGAGCGGCGCTCCCCCCCGGGAGCGGCGCTCTCGTCGTTCCGGCGCGCGGTGCGCCGCGCCTACTGCCCTACCGCCCTACTGCCGGTACCCGCTCAGGAAGCGGCCGATCCGGCTGATCGCAGCGTCCAGGTCGTCGGCGTACGGCAGGGTCAGGATCCGGAAGTGGTCGGGGCGCGGCCAGTTGAAGCCCGTGCCCTGGACGACCTGGATCTTCTCCCGCAGCAGCAGGTCGAGCACGAACCGCTCGTCGTCGTGGATCGGGTGCACCTTGGGGTCGATGCGCGGGAACGCGTACAGCGCGCCCTTCGGCTTCACGCAGGACACGCCGGGGATCTCGTTCAGCTTCTCCCAGGCGCGGTCGCGCTGTTCGAGGAGACGGCCGCCCGGACCGGTCAGCTCCTTGATGGACTGGCGTCCGCCCAGCGCGGCCTGGATGGCGTACTGCGCCGGGGCGTTGGCGCACAGCCGCATGGAGGCGAGCATGGTCAGCCCCTCCAGGTAGCTGCGCGCGTGCTGCCGGGGGCCGCTCACCACCAGCCAGCCCGACCGGAACCCGGCCACCCGGTACGTCTTCGACAGCCCGCAGAAGGTGAGGACGACCAGGTCGGGGGCGAGGACGGCGGCGCTGTGGTGGACCTCGTCGTCGTACAGGATCTGGTCGTAGATCTCGTCGGCGAAGACCATCAGCCCGTGGCGGCGGGCGAGTTCGAGGATGCCCTCCAGGACCTCCCGGGGGTAGACGGCGCCCGTCGGGTTGTTCGGGTTGATGATGACCACGGCCTTGGTGCGGTCCGTGATCTTGGACGCCATGTCCTCCAGGTCCGGGTACCAGTCGGCGGACTCGTCGCAGACGTAGTGCACGGCCTTGCCGCCCGCGAGGGTGGTGACCGCGGTCCAGAGCGGGAAGTCCGGGGCGGGGATGAGGATCTCGTCCCCGTCCTCCAGCAGCGCCTGGACGGCCATGGAGACCAGTTCGGAGACGCCGTTGCCGAGGAAGACGTCGTCCACCGTCACATCGGTGAGGCCGATGGCCTGGTAGCGCTGGACCACGGCCCGGCGGGCGGAGAGCACGCCGCGCGCGTCGGTGTACCCGTGGGCCTTGGGGAGCATCCGGATCATGTCCTGGACGATCTCCTCCGGCGCCTCGAAGCCGAAGGCGGCCGGGTTGCCGGTGTTGAGGCGCAGCACGCTGTGTCCCGCCTCCTCCAGCGCGTTGGCGTGCTCGATCACCGGGCCCCGGATCTCGTAGCAGACCTCGCTGAGCTTGCTCGACTGCCGGAACTCCATGCCGTGCCCTCCCTGTTCCCGCTGTTCCCGTACTCCGGTCCCGTACTCCGGACCTCCTGCTTGGTTTTACCAAGTGGAAGCTTGGAAAGTCCAACATGTTGTCTAGACTGCGCTGCATGTCACCTCGTCAGCCACGCCGTCGAAGCTACGACCAGTACTGCGCCTCGGCCCGCGCCCTGGACGCCGTCGGGGACCGCTGGACCCTGCTGATCGTCCGGGAACTGCTGGCCGGCCCCCGCCGGTACACCGACCTCCACGCCGACCTGCCCGGCGTCTCCACGGACGTACTGGCCGGCCGGCTCAAGGACATGGAGGCGCAGGGCCTGGCCACCCGCCGCAAGCTCCCGCCGCCGGCGGCCGCGACCGTGTACGAACTGACCGCGCGCGGCGCCGGACTGCTGCCCGTGCTCACCGCACTCGCCGAATGGGGCGCCCCCGACCTCGCCGAACGCCGCCCCACCGACGCGCTGCGCGCCCACTGGTACGCGCTCCCCCTGCTGCGCCGCCTCCCGCCGACCGGGGTCCCGGCCGTGGTCGACGTGGTCCTCGACGAGGGCGTGTTCCACGTCCGCCTCGGCGGCGACGGCCCGGCCCACGGGGGCGGTCCGGTCTACGGCGACGGGCCCGCCGAAACGGCCGACGCCCGCCTCGTCCTCGACGCCGACACCTGCCGGGAGCTCGGCGAGGGCACGCTCGGCATGGCACAGGCCCTCCGGACGGGCCGCCTGCAGATACACGGCGAGGGCCCCGCGGCCGCCGCCCTGCGCGGGGACACCCCCTAGGCCAGGCCCAGCGCGAACACCGCGAAGCCCGCCGCCAGCAGCCCCGCCACGGCACGGCGTACCGCCGGGGCCCGGCGGCCCCGGGCCGGGGGCGGGGCGGCCTCGAACCGGCGGGCGTACCGGGCGATGACGGCCAGCAGCACCGCGAACACCGGCATCCACGCCGCCCGCGCCGCGATCCAGCCGAGGGTGTCGGGCGCCGTCGTCAGCCCCGGCACCGCGCCCGCGAGCGCGCCTGGGACGGCCGCCGCCAGCATCGCGGTCTGGTGCCAGCACAGGATCGTCATCGCGGACAGGTTGACCACCACCACCGGCGCCCACAGCACCGGCCGGGCCAGCAGCCGCGCCAGCCGGTCCCGCAGCAGGATCGCCGCCCCCGACTGCGCCGAGGCCAGCGCCAGCACCAGCAGCGACGGCGGATGCGAGTTCGTCCGTGCCTCGCCGGGCACCCCGACCATCGACGCCGGGTAGTGGAAGACGAGCAGCAGCACCGCGAACAGCGCCGTCCCGCCCGCCAGCAGCAGCCACGCCCCGCGCCGCCCGATCCGCCGCCCGCCCCACGCCACGCCCAGCTGGTACGCGAACATCCAGCCCGGCAGCACGTTCAGCACGGACAGCCAGGACGGCACCGACCCGGCGAGCGGCCCGTACCGCAGGAAGTCCACCACCGCGACCGACCCGAGCAGCGGCGCGGCCGCCCACCCGCCGAGCCGCTCCGCCGCCCGCACGCAGTACGGGGTCAGGGCCGTCACCACCGCGTACACCCCGACGAACCACAGGGGCTGCACCACCAGCGTGGCCCCCGTCCGCAACGTGGCCTCCGGCACGCCCGCCGCGTACAGCACGGGCGCGGCCAGCGCCCACACCGCCGTCACCCCGAGCACCGGCCGCCCCAGCCGCACCATCCGCCCCTTCAGCCAGGCCCCGGCCGAACCGGTGCGGCGGCCGAAGGAGAGGGCCGACGCGTAGCCGCCCACCAGGAAGAAGACGCCGAGCATCTGGAGCACCCAGCTCGCCGGGGCGAGGGCACCGAAGGCCGACAGCGGGCTCGCGTTGTGCAGGCCGCCCTCCGCGTCGAGGGTGAAACCGCTCAGCAGCCAGTGCCCCGTGGGCACCGCCAGCAGGGCCAGCGCCCGCAGGCCGTCCACCGCCCGGTCCCGGTGGGCGGGCGTCCGCCGGTCGATCCGTTCCGCCGCGCTCATCGGACCTCCCCCTTCGCGATCGCGGCGAACGCGGCCAGGGAGCCGGTGCCGGGCACGAAGTAGCCGGTGTGGCCGCGGACGTCGCCGGCCGGCACCCGGCGCGCGCCGAACGCGGGGGAGGCCGGGTCGGCGCCGTGGCCGAGGCCGGCGAACCGGGTGTTCGGCACGTCCGCGATCCAGTCGGAGGGTCCGCGGGCCGCCCACACGCGGGCCCGGGTGCCGAGGCCCGCGGCGGTGTCCGCGCGCATGCCGGGGGAGCCGAGGGCCACCACGTCGGAGGCGTCCGTGTGACGGGCCGCCAGACCGCAGACCACGGAACCGTAACTGTGGCAGAACAGCACCGGGTCGGGCGCCCCGACCGCGTCCAGCCCGGCGGTGAACCGGGCCAGCCGGACCGCCCCCGCCCCGGCCAGCCGCCCGGTCGCCGCGTCCAGACCCACCCCCACCGGGGTGGTGTAGCCCGTCCACGCGATGACGGCGGTCCCCTCGCCGGCGGCCGCCCGCAGCGCGCGGGCCATCCCGGCCGGCCCGGTGTGCGGGGCCCGTGCCGCGTCGTGCGTGGCGGCGTCGTTGTCCGACCCCGGCACGACCACCGAGACGTGCGCCGCGCGCTCCAGGTCCCCGAACACCTCGACGACCTGCCCCCGCCCGCGCGGGTCGAAGGCCAGGATCTGCCGGCCGGGTCCGGCGAGGGAGGCGTAGCGGGCCTCACCCGTGGCGAGGACGGCCAGCCGGTTGGCCTCGTACCGCAGGGGGAGCGGCGCCCCGTCCAGATTGCCGACCACGAGCGGGTGGCCCCGTACCAGCTCCCGGCGCGCGTCCCCGTCCAGGGCGGCGAAGAACCGCGCCACCTCGTACGGGGAGGCCGCCTCCGGATCGGGCAGCGCCCGCCCGCCGGCCGACCCCGCCCGCCAGGCGGCACTCCCGGGCGGCGGCCCGGTGACGGCCGGCCGGCTGTCCCCGGCGGCCCATCCGGCGGTCCCGGCGACGACGGCCACCGCCAGCGCTGCCGCGACGACCGTCCTACGGAAGCGGCGCATGCCCCTTCCCCCTCTCCTCGAACCGGCCCCCGTGCCGGGCCGTTGACGAGGAGGAAGGTAGGAAGGAGGTACCCGGCCGCACGTCGGACCGTGGAGCCAAGCCGGATGTCATACCCCGGTAGGGGGTGGAGGAGGCAGGGTTCTTCCGCGTCTTTCCCCGGGCTTCACGGGACGTCTGTCCCCCCTGTCCCCCTGTGTCCCCCTGTGTCCCCCTACAGCTCACCCAGGCGACGGAGGGGCCTTGATGTGCGGGTGAACATGCATCTGAACTGCGGAAACACCTTCAGGTGACTGGCGTACTCAGTTCGGCACTCTTTCAAGAGCGGAGGAGCTGCAGGTCTCACGAGGGCAGGATCATGCGCTGCTGGCCGGGGTGCCAGACGCACAGGGCGTACGGGCGGTTGTAGTCGTGCATGGCGCCTTCGCCGGTGGCGTTCCAGGGTTCGGCGCGGGCTGACCGTTGCCAACGCCACCAGCCTCGCCGCAGGCGGGCTTCACGGCCTGGCCTTGCTGTCCAACGGCACCGTCAAGACCTGGGGCGCGAACGACCGCGGGCAGCTCGGCAACGGCAGCACCAGCGGCATGAGCGGCACCCCCGTCACGGTGGGCACCGGGATCGGCGCCATCACCCACATCGCCGCGGGCGGTGATTTCAGCCTGGCGGTCTGAAGCGCACGACGCACGCGGCTGAGGGCCCAGTCTTCGTTCGGGGTTTCCCCTGTTCACGGCACCCTCGTGGACCTGGCCCTCACGCCCGAGTACCGGCGCGGATACGGCGCCCTCCGCGGCGGGCTGAACCAGGGCCGGATCGACGTCGCCCGGCTCCGGCGGGCCCTGGTCGGGGTTCCGCGGTTCCGGCCGCCGTGACGGACGCCCGCGTCGCTGGCGGTGGCAGCGCTGGTCTGAAAGGCTGCCTGAAATGAGCACCAACTACTTGTCGGGGGACTCGAGTGCGTCGTGACGATCGGTCGGTGAGCGGTTCTACTGCGCTGACGCCGGAGCGGATCGCTGAGATTGACGAACTCGTTGATCGCATCACCCGATGGGCGAAGGACCGCGAGGACATCGTTGGTCTACTCCTGGTTGGATCATGTGCCCGCAATGCTGCGCGACCCGACTCCGATGTCGACATCGTTCTGCTTACCACTGACGAGTCCCGATACCTTGACAACGCCGCCTGGGCTGGTGAGCTCGGCCTGGGCGGACTGATCCGCGCCGAGTCGTGGGGACCGATCACCGAACGACGCTATTCCACGGCCTCCGGCCTGGAAGTCGAGATCGGCATCGGTTCTCCGTCCTGGGCGAAGACGGATCCGGTCGACCTGGGGACACACCGCGTGGTGACCGATGGCGCCCGGGTGCTCCACGACCCGGCGGGCCTTCTGGGCGACCTGCTCGGTGCCTGCTGAGGGTCGTCCCGTAGCTGCTGGTCGTCACTGGGAGCGTCGCGCAGGTCCCGGATGTACCAGTGGAACCGTGTGCCGTCGTTGCTGTGCGGCTGTTTGCCGGGGGTGAATCCTGCCCGCTGCGCGACTGCAGCGGATGCCGGATTCTCCGGGTCTACCTGGATCACCGCTTCCTCCCCGCCCTCAATGGCCGCGTACCGGGACGCCAGGAGGACCGCGCGAGTTGCAAGGCCACGCCCCCTCCAGGACGGATAGAGGCCGTAGGCGACATTCACCTGGCCGGGAGCCAAGCCCCCTCCTGCGAACCGCAGGTCGATCGTCCCCGCGAGTGTCTCGTCGGCTCCCACACGGATGCCGAAAGCGCGGAGCGGCCCGGCAGTGTCCCACTGCTCCCAGCAGTGCTGGAAGTACGCTTCAATGCCCTCGCGCGTGCCGCGACCGCCGTTGAGCCAGCGAACCAGCAGCTCGTCCTCCCCTGTGAGATGCGCGTTCACGTCGTCCAGGCGCAGCGGCGACAGAGTGATGATCCCGTCGGACAGCTTGACTTCATGCATCCGCTGATTCTTGACGCCGGAACCGCGTCGCACCATCGGATTCCGCGGGAGGGCGCTCGGAGTTGTCCGGGGTTGACGAAGCCCTAGAGGCGGGCTGCGAGGTAACGAGTCCAGCTGTCGTTTGCGTGACGGGCCCAGCTCGTTGCGGTTTGTGGGTGGAGGCCGAAGAGGTCGGCGACGACGATGCGCGGCATCTGGGTGACGGCTTGGAGCAGGGCGGTGCTGCGTCCGGGGAGATGGGGAAACCTCAGGGTTCTCGGCGCACGCCGGTCACAGCTCGCCGCAAGGTGCCTGGCGGGACGTACGGAACACGCCGAGGGGGCACCCGTGGCCGCATCCCGTCCGTCGTCGTGGTGGATGCGCTGCGAGTGCCCCCTCGGGCCGGTCCGCGGGTGGGTCAGCGGGCGGCCGCCTCCAGCAGGACGTCCACCAGGCGGTCAGCGGCGTCCGGGCGGCCGTACGCGCGGGCGCGGTCGGCCATGTAGGCGCGGCGGTTGGGGTCGGTGAGGAGCGGGCCGATCGCGTCGGCGAGGCTCTGGGCGGTGACCTCGCCGAGCAGCGCGACGGCGGCGCCCGCGTCGGCCAGGTGCTGGGCGTTGTGCGCCTGCTCGTTGCCGGCCGAGGTGGCCAGCGGGACGAACACCGCCGGCTTGCCCAGCGCGGTGAGCTCGGCCAGCGTGCCCGCCCCGGACCGGGACAGCACCACGTCGGCGAGCGCCAGCACGTCAGGCAGCTCGGGGCCGACGAAGCCCGTCACGTGGTAGCGGCCCTGGAGGACCGGGTCCAGGCCGGCGGCCGCGAAGCGCAGCTCGTCCACGTTGGCCGGGCCGCACTGGTGGATCACGTTCGCGTGGCTCAGCAGCCACGGCAGCACCTCGCGCACCACGCCGTTGATCTGCTGGGCGCCCTGCGCGCCGCCGGTGACGTAGACGGTGGGCAGCCGGCGGTCGAAACCGGTGAGGTTCAGCGCGTGCACGGCCTTGTCGGGGTGCCCGGACAGCACCTCCGGGCGGACCGGGTTGCCGGTGACGACGGCGCGCCCGCGGACGTCCTCCGGCAGCAGCGGCAGCGAGGACTCCGAGGACACGGCGATGCGGGTGGCCGACCCGGCCAGCTTCCGGTTGGCCAGCCCGAGGCGCACGGTCTGCTCGTGCAGCACCAGCGGCCGCTTGCACATCCGCGCGGCCAGTCCGGCCGGCACCGCGACGTACCCGCCGGTGGCGAGCACCACGTCCGGGGCGAACTCGGACACGATCGTGCGGGCCTGGGCCACGCCGAGCGGCACCTTCGCCATGTCCTTCATGTTCGCCGCGGAGAGCATCTTCAGCGGGTTCGCCGAACGGCGGATCTTCCCGGTGGCGACGGTCTTGAACGCGATCCCCTCGGCGGGGGCGACCCGGGCCTCCAGGCCGTCGGCGGTTCCGATCCACAGCACGTCGAGGGTGCTGCCGGCGGCCGCGAGACGGCCCTGCAGGGTACGGATCGCGGTCAGGGCGGGGTAGGTATGCCCACCGGTCCCCCCGCCAGTGACGAGCAGCCGGAAGGAACGGGGAAGCGCGGAAGAAAGGTTCACCCGGCCACCCTAACCGCCCTGCTGGGGCGGGCCGCGGCGCCGGGTGGCCCGACGCCGACCGGACCGGCGGACATGGCCGGCGTCAACTGTCGGGAATGGGGTCTATCCGGCCATATGTTCCGCTCGGATCGCGGGGATCGCGGGGATCGCGGGGATCGCGGGGATCGCGGGGATCGCGGGGATCGCGGGGATCGCGCGGATCGCGCGGATCGAGTGGATCGTCCAGTCGTCGCCATCTCACGTCGCCGGGCGGTCCGGTCCGGTCCGCAGGACACCGTCGCGGGGGTGTCCTCACCGCCGGGTCCCGGATCCCGGCGTACCGTGGCGGGGTGCACACCGCCCCGGCCCAGGTGCAGGCCGTCCTGGAGGCACTGCCGCGCGCCGCCATCGTCCAGGGCGGGGACGAGCAGGTGATCGCCGTCAACCGCCGCTTCACCGACATGTTCGGCCTCGACGCCGCCGGCGTCGCCCACACCCCCGGAGCCCCCCTCGGCCCCGTGGTCGAAGCGGTCTGCGCCACCTTCGCCGAACGCCCCGCCTGGGTGGTCGACACCACGCACGCGATCGCCGCCCGCCGGGTCCACCGGACCGCCGAGATCCCCCTGAAGGACGGCCGGATCATCCGCCGCGACGTGGAGCCCCTCTACGACGCCGACCGCAACCTGCTCGGCTCCCTGTGGACCGCCGAGGACGTCACCGAGGAGAAGCGCCGTGCGCACGCCCTCGAACGGGACAACCGGACGCTCGCCGAACTGGCCGGCCAGCGCAACGAGTTCGTCGCCCTCGCCTCGCACAGCCTGCGCACCCCGCTCGCCTCCGTCATCAGCTTCTGCGAACTGCTGGCCGACCCCGTGTCCGGCCCGCTCACCGCGGAGCAGCGGGAGTTCCTCGACGCCGTCCACCGCAACGCCCGCCGCATGGAACGCGTGATCACCACCCTGATGGAGACCACCGTGATGCGCGCCCCCCAGCTCAACCTGGAGTTCGGGCCGGTCGACGTACCGCGCATGCTCACCCACGCGGTCCTCGACCGGATCGCGACCACCGAGGCCGCAGGCGTGTTCGTCGTCCTCGACACGGCCCCGGGCCCGCCCCTCCACGGCGACGAGCTCCACCTCGAACACGTCCTCGCCAACCTGCTGGAGAACGCGGCCAAGTTCACCCCGCCCGGCGGCAGCATCACCGTCACCTCGGCCGTCGACGGCGACCACTGGACCGTCGACGTGGCCGACACCGGCATCGGGGTGCCCGCGGACTACCGGGAGGAGATCTTCTCCGGCTTCGTCCGCGCACCCAACGCCGAGAGCGGCGGATACGCCGGGACCGGCCTCGGCCTGGCGCTGAGCCGCGAGATCGTACGGCGCCACGGCGGCGACCTGACCGTCGCCGACGCGCCGGGCGGGGAGGAAGGAGGAGCCGTGTTCACCGTGCGGCTGCCCGTCGCCGGCCCGCGCCCCGGACCCGCACCCGCCGCCCCCGGCTCCGACGCCGGAGCCGGAGCCGCTGCCCCGTGACGCGGATCCTCCTCGTCGAGGACGACCCCGACCTCGCCACCGCCCTGCGCGCCCTCCTCGGCCGCGCCGGGTACGAGGTCCGGCACGCCGCCGACGGCAGGGAGGCCCTGCGCCGCCTGTTCGCGGACCGCCCGGACCTGATGGTCCTCGACATCGGCCTGCCGGAGCTCGACGGCTGGCAGGTCCTGGAACGCACCCGGGACCTGACCGACCTCCCGGTCCTGCTGCTCACCGCCCGCGGGGCGGAGGCGGACCGGGTGCGGGGGCTGCGCGCCGGTGCCGACGACTACCTGCCGAAACCCTTCGGGCAGGAGGAGCTGCTCGCCCGGATCGAGGCCCTCCTGCGCCGCGCCGGCCGCCCGGGCTGGTCCGGGGACCGGCAGGACTCGGCGCTGCACCTGGTCCCGGAGCGCCGCGCCGTCCTCTGGCACGGCGCCGAGGTCCGCCTCAGCGACATCGAGTACCGGCTGCTGCAGACGCTCGTGCGCAACCGGGGCCGGGTCGTCACCACGGACCAGCTGCTCGTCCAGGTGTGGGACGACCCGGCGGGCCTGGGCCGGGAGCGGGTCAAGTTCGCCGTACTGCGGGTCAGGCGCAAGATCCAGCAGGCCGCCGGACGCCACGCCGAGGACCCCATCGAGGCGGTGCGCGGACTCGGCTACCGCTACCAGGGCGACGGACGCGAGGGAAGAGACGGACGCGACGGACGCGACACCCTGAGGCCGTTCCCGGGGTCCGGGACGTAGGGCCCGCCCCCGGCGGGGACGCAAGGCCCCGCCGGGGGCGGGCCGAAGGTCCCGAGCTGCCCCGCCGTCCGTGATCGCAACCGTCCGGCAACCGGTTCGGCGGCGCGCGGCAACCCCCGTTCCCCACGCTCCGGGGTGTCCCGCCCCGTCCGGCCGCAAGGAGCCTCCGCATGACCGGCCTGCCCCCGCGCAGCATCGCCGTCGTCCTCGGGACCCGTCCCGAACTGGTGAAGCTGACCGAGCTGTGCCGGCTGCTCGGCCCCGCCGCCCGGCTCGTGCACACGGGGCAGCACTACGACGAGGACATGTCCGGCCGCTTCCTCGCCGAGCTGGGCCTCCCCGAGCCGACCTACCTGACGGGCATCGGCGGCCGGCCGCGCGCCGTGCAGATCTCAGCCGGCCTCGCCCAGCTCGACGCGCTCTTCACC
Source organism: Streptomyces sp. NPDC044002 (assembly GCF_056434525.1). NCBI lineage: Bacteria > Bacillati > Actinomycetota > Actinomycetes > Kitasatosporales > Streptomycetaceae > Streptomyces > Streptomyces sp. NPDC044002. The sequence goes on along the minus strand of NZ_JBWKEZ010000002.1, from coordinate 199,912 downwards.
CGGCACCGGCCCCGCGCGGTCGTCGTCCAGGGCGACACCAACGCGGCCCTGGCCGGCGCCCTCGCCGCCAACTCCCGCGACCTGCCCCTCGTCCACGTGGAGGCGGGGCTGCGCAGCCACGACCGCGCCATGCCGGAGGAGCACAACCGGGTGCTGATCGACCGGCTCGCCGACGTGCTGTGCGCGGCCACCCCCGAGAACCGGGACAACCTGCTGGCCGAGGGCCTGCCCGCCGACCGGATCGAACTCACCGGCAACACGGTCGTCGAGGCCGTCCGCGCCCACCTGCCCGGTGCGCGGGACCGCGACGCCCTGCTCGCCCCGCTCGGCGTGCGCCCGGACGGGTACGTCCTGGCCACCGTGCACCGGCCCGAGAACACCGACGACCCGGCCGCACTGAGCGCCGTGCTCGGCGAACTGGCCGGCCTGGCCCGGACCCTCCCCGTCGTCCTCCCGCTGCACCCCCGCACCCGGGCCCGGATCGAGGCCGCGGGCCTGGCCGGGGCCCTGGACGCACTGCGGGTCACCGCGCCGCTGGGCTACGCGCAGTTCCTGGGGCTGGCCCGGCACGCGGCCCTGCTGGTCTCCGACTCCGGCGGGGTGCAGGAGGAGGCGACCGTACTGGGCCGCCCGCTGGTGGTGGTCCGCAACTCCACCGAGCGCCCCGAAGCCATGGCCGACTTCGCGACCCTCGTCCGGCCCGGACCGGAGCTCGGCGCGGCCGCCCGTGAGCGGCTCGACCAGGGCCGGGCCCTGCGCGAGCGGCTCGCCGCGCTGCCGAGCCCGTTCGGCGACGGCCTGGCCTCGCGGCGGATCGCCGCCCTGCTGGCCCGTACGGCCGCCCCCGCCGCCCCCGCCGGGCCCCCCGCCCCCGCCGCCCGGCCCGTCGCCGCCTGAGGAACCACCCCGTGCCGCACACCGACCACCTCCTCCTGTTCCTCTTCCCCTTCCTCCTCCTCGCCGGCTTCCTCCTCTACGCCGCCGGATCCCGGCACGCCTACCGCAGCCGGCCGGAGACCGAACCGGGTGACCCGGCCGCCTTCGACTGGCACTTCTTCGTCCCCTGCCGCGACGAGGAGGCCGTGGTCGGCGCCACCGTCGCCCGGCTCCGCGCCGACTTCCCCTACGCCCACGTGTGGGTGGTCGACGACGCCAGCGACGACCGCACCGGCGCCATCGTCGCCGCGCTCGCCGAGGACGACGTACGGCTGCACCTGGTGAGCCGGGTCCGGCCCGAGGCCCGTACCGGCAAGGGCGCCGCACTCAACGCCGCGTACCGCGAACTCGGCGGACTGCTCGGCCCCGGCGCCGACCGGGAGCGCGTCGTCGTCTGCGTCGTCGACGCCGACGGCCGGCTCGACCCCGCCGCCCCGTTCCTGGTCAGCGGCCCCCAGGGGTTCGGCCACCCGGACACCGGGGGAGTGCAGGTCAGCGTGCGGATGCGGAACGTGGACGACCCGCGGCCGCTGCCGGACCGCGGCCGCGCCGCGAACGCCCTCGCCCGCCTGCTGGTCCGCGTCCAGGACATGGAGTTCGCCGTCTCCAACGCGGGCATGCAGCTGCTGCGCGCCCGCACCGGATCGGTCGGGCTCGGCGGCAACGGCCAGTTCACCCGGCTCTCCGCGCTGGACCGGATCGCCGAGGCCGAACGCCGCCCCTGGCGCGAGGCCGCCCTGCTGGAGGACTACGAACTCGGCCTCCACATGATCCTCACCGGCCACCGGATCAGCCACATCGCCGACACCTGGGTCTCGCAGGAAGGCCTGCCGCACGCCCGGCGCCTGCTCACCCAGCGCACCCGCTGGGCCCAGGGCAACCTGCAGTGCGTCCGCTACGCCCCGCGCATCCTCTCCTCACGCCACTACACCGGCAGCGGCGTCCTGGAGACCCTGTACACCTTCGGCCAGCCGCTGGCCCACCTCTTCTCCCTGGTGCTCTCCGCGGTCCTGCTGGCCGTCCTCGCCCTGAACGGCTTCACGGGCGCCCTCGCCTGGTGGCCCCTGGCGCTCGGCCTGGCGGTGCTCTCGGTGGTGCCGTTCCTCCTGTGGGGACCGGTCTACCGGAGGGACTTCGCCCCCGACGCCTCCCGGGCCCGGGCGCTGCTGTGGGGCGTCGCCCTGTGGCTGTACGCCTACCACCTCTTCCCCGTCTCCGCCCGCGCCTTCGTCCGCATCCTCCGCGGCCGCACCGGCTGGTCCAAGACCCGCCGCAACGCCGACCCGGTCACCGCCGGCCCGGTCGCCCTGGACCACTAGGCACCGGCCCGGGCGCTAGGCGGTGTCGCCCGGGCGGACCAGGCCCGCTTCGTACGCGAAGATCACCGCCTGGGCCCGGTCGCGGAGGTCCAGCTTCCCCAGGACCCGGCCGATGTGCGTCTTCACCGTCTGCTCCGCCAGGACCAGGTGGGCGGCGATCTCCTGGTTCGACAGCCCCCGCGCGATCAGTTCCAGCACCTCGGTCTCGCGCGGCGTCAGCCCGTTCAGCCGCAGCGCCGGATCCTTGCGCGGTGCCGGCCGCTGCCGTACGAAGTCCGCGATCAGCCGGCGCGTCACCGACGGCGCGAGCAGCGCCTCGCCCGAGGCGACCACCCGGACCGCCGCGATCAGGTCCGCCGGCGGGGCGTCCTTCAGCAGGAACCCGGACGCGCCCGCGCGCAGCGCCTCGTACACGTAGTCGTCGATGTCGAAGGTGGTCAGCATCAGCACCTTCGGCCGGTGCGTCACCCCCGGCGGCGGGTCCAGCAGCTCGCGGGCCGCGGAGAGCCCGTCCAGCTCCGGCATCCGTACGTCCATCAGCACCACGTCGGGGTGCACCGTACGCGAGACCAGGATCCCCTGGCGGCCGTCGGCGGCCTCGCCCACCACGTCGATGTCGGCCTGCGCCGACAGCAGCGCGGCGAACCCCGCCCGGACCATGGCCTGGTCGTCGACGATGATCACGCGGATGGTCAACTGGGCTCCTCGGTAAGGGAGTCGACGGGGTCGGCGGGCGGGTCGAGGGGGAGCCGGGCGGCCACCCGGAAACCGCCCTCGGGCAGCGGGCCCGCGTCCAGGGTCCCGCCGGTCAACCGTACGCGCTCGCGCATCCCCACCAGCCCGTGCCCCGTCCCGGAGCGCTCCAGCTCCACCACCGCCTCCCGGGCCGGGCCGTTGACGACCAGCACCAGCACCTCCCCGTCCTCCGCGGAGTACGTGACCGAGACGCGGGCCGGCGCGCCCGGGGCGTGCCGCACCACGTTCGCGAGGGCCTCCTGCACGATCCGGTACGCCGACAGGTCCACGGCCGGCGGCACCGGCGCGTCCGCCAGCCCGGCGGCCAGGGAGCACTCCACCGGCTGCCCCGCCCGGACCGTCGCCTCCACCAGCTGCTGGATCCGGGCGATGCCCGGCTGCGGCGCCCGGTTCCCGTCCGCGCCGCCGGAGCCCGAGTCGCCCCGCAGCACCGTCAGCAGCCGCCGCATCTCGCCCAGCGACTCGCGCGCACTGGCCGCGATCGCCGCGAACTCCTCCCGCACCGGCTCCTCCATGCCGGGCAGCCGGTACGGCGCGGAGTCCGCCTGCACCGTGATCACCGACATGTGGTGGGCCACCACGTCGTGCAACTCCCGCGCGATCCGCGCCCGTTCCTCCAGCAGGGTGCGCCGGGCACGCTCCGCCTCGCTGATGCTCTCCTGCTCCGCGGCGCGCTGCCGCGCGTCACCGAGCCCGCGCAGCGCACCCGTCACCGCCAGCACGCAGCCGCTGAGGACGAACAGCAGCGCCACGGTGTTCGTCACCCCGTCCGGCGCGAAGAAGCCGAGCACCACCCCGGCCGCACCGGTCGCCAGCCCCACCTGCACCAGCGTCCGCACCGGCTCGCGCAGCCCCAGGCACACCATCAGCGCCAGGTACCCGACCACCACCATCGGCGTCCACGGCCAGGAATGCCCGGGCACCCGGTCCGCGCCGACCAGCAGCAGGACCGCCCCGAGGACGTCCGCGGACAGCACCAGGCCCCAGGCCGCCACCGGACGCGACACCGCCAGCAGCAGCGGCACCGTCTGCGCCACGCCCAGGGCCCCCGCCCAACCGCCGCCCATCCCGTAGTCGTTGGTCAGCACCGCGATCGTCACCGGCAGCAGCGACACCACGAAGACGCCCATCACGGCGAAGGGCAGCATCCGCTGCCACGCCCTGGGCGCCCGCGCCAGCAACGGCTCGCCCGCCCGCGCGGGCGTCCGCAACGCCATGGCGAACTGGGCGAACCCGACGGGCGGCCGCGGCTCGCGGGCCGCGCCGGCCGTCGCCTCCGCCGCGTCCGGCTTCCTCCTGCCGGCAGGCTTGCGCACTCTCAGGCTCATGATCCCGCCAGCCTATGCGCACGTGCCGCCGACCGGGATCCGCGACGTCTCGTTCCCCCGGCGCATCCCGCTCGTTGAGCGGGCATGGAGCTGCTGCCGACCATCGCGGGGCCGGGCGTCGGTGAACGGGCCGATGCCGCGGCCGACGCCGCCTGCCACCTCTACGACGCCGTCGCGCCCTGGAGCGGTGGAGGGCCCGGAGGGTGGCCCGGCGGGTGGAGCCGGACCGCCGCCGAGGACGCCGCCGAGACCATCGAGACCACCGCGCACGCCCTCGCGTACGTCCACCCGCGCGCCGAGGTGATCCTCGCCCCGGTGCACGCCGCCCTGGCGGACCTGCGCCGCCAGCTCGCGCTCGCCCCGGCCGACCCGCTGACCGCCGCGGGCGTCCCGGCGACCCCCCGTACGGTCGGCAACCCGCGCCGGACCCGCTGGGAGCGGGTGGTGGTCACTGCACCAGTGCCCCGGCAACCGCCGTCTGGTACAGCTTCCTGATCTCCGCGCCGAAGTAGGAGCTGTACGAGGTGTCCGCGGTCGGCCCGCCCGTCTTCCAGCCGCCGATCACCCCGACGACGTCCCCGGTCATCGTCTGTGCGTCGTAGCGGACCAGGAAGGGGCCGCCGCTGGTCCCGCCCGGATAGCCGGTGCAGTCGATCCGCAGGAAGGACCCGGGGCTCTTCGGGTCGGCGCTGGTGAACCTGGTCGTCTTGTTCACGCACATGCGGGGCCGGGCGGCGGCCGCCGGATGGCCGATCAGGGTGACCTTGGGGTGGTTGAAGGCGGCCCCGGTGACGAGCCGGTTCCCGCCGACGACGTCCTCCACCGGGAGGCCGTCGGAGCCCGGCCCGACCTGGGCGAAGGCCACGTCGAGGGTGGCGGACCGGTCGGGGCCGTCGGTGCGGTACCGGGGGGCGATCCACACCTTCGAGCGGCCCGCGGCGTCCCGCAGCACCGGGAAGAGCCCGTAGGGGCGCGGCTTCGCGCGCGTGTACTGCGGTACGAAGGCCACCTGGCGGGTGTCCGTGCCGAGCAGGCAGTGCGCGGCGCTGAGCACCATGTCGCGGCTGGGGGAGGAGACCACGCTGGCGGTGCAGAAGTAGGCGCCGCTGCCCTGCATGACGAACATCCGGCCGACGACCGGGATGCCGTTGAAGTCCTGTCCGACCCCGTTCACGGCCGGCACCGCAGCCTTGTCGGACCCGCTCGGCGCGGGCGCCGGTACGGGTGTGGCGGGTGTGGCGGGTGTGGCGGCCGCCGGGCCGGGGACGGCGGCGTCGGGCGCCTCGGGAACGGGCACGGCCGCGTCGGGTGGGGGTGCCGCGGCGTCGGGAACGGCCGGCGTGGCCGGCGCCTCCGGCCGGGCGGGCCCGGCCGGGTCGGCCGCCGGGGGCGGTGACGGGACCGTCGCCGGGGACGGCCCCGGGGTCGCGGGACCGGCCGCCGCCGGCACGGGGTCGGAGGCCGGGACGGGGTCCGAGGCCGGTTCCGGTTCGGGTACGGGCAGGGCGGAGGCCATCCGGTCCTCCGTCCAGAAGGCCGTGGCCTCCCGCGCCGACCAGTGCTCGGAGGCCGCCTCGGCCCGCTCCGTCCGCGCGACGGGCAGCGCCCCGCCCGGCAGCATCAGGGCGGCGGCCGCCGCGGCCGCGGCCGTCACCACCGTCAACACACGTCGCATGTCTCGCTCGCTCCTGTCGTGACTGGCCTGATCCACAAGACGCGGCCTATACGGCCTGGGGGAAGCGGAACAGCCTGTCCGGGTCGTAGGCCCGCCTGATCCCTTCCAGACGGGGGAGGTTGGACCCGTAGTAGGCCCCGCGCCACCCGGCGAGTCCCGGGTCGGCGTAGTTCTGGTAGGCGCTGCCGTTCGCCCACGGGCGCAGGTCCCGCCACAGCCCGTCCAGCCAGCCCTGGTGCCGCACGACCTCGGCGGCCGCCGCCGACCGGGGCCAGTACGCGAGGTACTGGGCCAGGAAGGCGCTGTCCCGGTGCACGAACGCGGTGGCCGCGGCGGGCACCCGGTTGACGGCCCCGCCGCACACCCCGTCGAACTGGACCACCCCGAACCCGCCCCCCGGCACCTCGCGCCCGTACCGGCCGATCGCGGCGAGCACCGCCGCCACCGCGCCCTCCGGCAGGCCCCCGCCGTCCCAGAAGTCGGAGCGGGCCGCGTACGAGTCCCGGCCCAGCCGCCCCCGAGGGTCCCGGCCGGGCAGCCGCCCCGGCAGCCGGCACTCCTCGGCGCCGCGCTCGGTGCAGCCGGCCATGGCCCGCACGGTGTCCCCGTAACCGCGTACGGCGAACCAGGCGTCCCGCGGCTCCCGGCCCACCAGGCCGGTCAGCCGGGCCAGTTCCCGCTCCAGCTCCGCCCGTCCGTCCAGGCACACCGCCCGGAAGGCGGGGACCGCGTCCCGCCCGGCCTCCACGGTGAACTCCACCTGGCTCCAGAACGGGTCCGGCAGCCCGCCCAGCCACCGCTGCCAGCCCCGCACCACCGCCGCCGAGTCCCCGGCGGGCCAGTGCAGTTCGGCGTACGCGGCGTCCCCGACCGGATGGGTGCGCAGCCTGAGCTCGGTGACCACGCCGAAGTTGCCGCCCCCGCCGCCGCGCAGCGCCCAGTACAGGTCGGGGTCCCGGTCGGGGCCGACCTCGCGGACCACCCCGTCCGGGGTGACCACGCGGGCGCCCGAGAGCCGGTCCGAGGTGGTCCCGTACGCCCGCGAGCCCAGCCCGAGCCCGCCGCCGAGGGCCAGCCCGGCGATGCCGACGGAGGGGCACAGCCCGGCGGGGACGCCCAGGCCGCGCGCGGCGAGGGCGGCGTGCACCCCGGCGAGCCGGGCCCCGGCGCCGACCCGCACCTCGTCGCCCCCGACGGTCACGGCGGCCAGCGCCCCGGTGTCCACCACCAGTCCGCCCGCGCACGTGGACCACCCCGCGTAGCTGTGGCCGCCGCCGCGCGGCACCACCGCGGTGGCGGAGCGGCGGGCGAAGTCCAGGCAGACGGCCACGTCCCCGGCGTGCGCGGGATAGGCCACCGCGCCGGGCGCGACGGTGTCGTAGCGGGGCTGGAAGAGCTGCCGGGCCTCCGCGTAGTCCGCGTCCCCCGGCAGGACCAGGCGGCCGTCCAGCGCGCGGCCGAGCGCCCCGAAGTCGGGCCCCGCCCCGCCCTTGGCACGCGCACCCGGCCGCGTCCCGCCGGCCCGTCCGCCGTCCGCCCGCGCACCCGTCCCGGTGGCGGCGAGCACGGCGGCTGCCGTACTCGCGAGGACCCGGCGGCGTGGAAGGCTCATCCCTCCTTCCTGCCACCGCCGGGCCCGATCGCCGAGCAGGCGGGCCCGCCGGGCGCCGCTTCCCGCCCGAACGGACCACGGCCGCGCGGGCGGGCGGCCCCCGATCGGCTTTAACGTTCCGTCAGCGCGGCCAGCGCCGCACGGGCCGCGCTCTCGCCCTCCTCGTACGCATGGGCCCGCGCCTCCCGGACGGCGTCGTCGAGCTGGCGCACCGCCTCGCCTCTGCGGCCCGTCGCGGCCAGCGCCTCGCCGTACAGGGTGCGCAGCACCACCCGCCGGGGCGCCGCCGCCGGCGGGGCGGCCAGCGCCAGGCCGCGGGCGGCGTGGTCGGCGGCCGCCTCGGGCGCGCCCACGGTCAGCAGGTGCTCCGTGAGGTGCTGGTGGGCCAGGGCGGCCGTGTCCGGCCGGCCCGCCCGCTCGGCCAGTACGAGCGCCGCGTCCAGCAGCTCCGCGGGCCGGGCGCGTTCGCCCGCCCGTACGAGCGCGACGGCGAGGTTGATCCGGGCGATGGCCTCCGCGTTGGCGTCCCCCGCCAGGGCCGCGAGGTCCGGCGCCAGCTCCAGCTGCGCGAGGGCCTCCTCGGGGCGGCCCTCCTCGGACAGCACCCAGCCGAGCAGGGCCCGGGCGCGGGACTGGGCGCCGGGGTCGCCGTCGGCCTCGGCGCAGGCCAGCGCCCGTTCGAGCAGGGGTACCCAGCCGTCGCGGACCTGCCACACGATCAGCGGCCACTGGAGCAGCACCAGCCGCCAGGCGCGGTCGTGCAGCCCGGCGGCGACGGCCGACTCGACCGCGCCGCGCAGCGCGTCCCGTTCGGCGGAGAACCAGGCCAGGGCGTCCGCGCGGTCGGCGAACGGCCGTACCGGGGCGGCCCGCCGGGTCCCGTCGGGCAGGGCGCAGCAGGGCTCGCTGCCCGGCTCGGCGGCAGCGCAGGCCGCGAGGAGCGTGCGCAGCCAGTGGTCGAGCAGCCGCAGCAGCCCCTCCGGGTCGTGCCCCGGCGACAGGCTGCGGGCGTAGAGCCGCACCAGGTCGTGCAGCACGTAGGACTGCGGGCCCGCCTCCACCACCAGCTGGGCGGCGGCCAGCTGGTCCAGCGCGGCAGCGGCCTGGCTGGGCAGGCAGCCGCCGAGCGCGGCGGCGGTGCGGACGTCGAGGGCGGCCCCGGTGTGCGGCCCCAGCTGGTGGAACATCCGCCGGGCCGGTTCCGGCAGGTGCTGCAGCGTGAGGCGGAGCGCGGCGGCGACGCCGGTGCTCCCCACGTTCAGCAGGTCCAGCCGGGTGTGCTCGTCGGCGAGTTCGCCCGCGAAGGCGGCCAGCCCCTGGTGCGGGCGGGTGGCGAGCCGGGCCGCCGCCACGCGCAGCGCCAGCGGCAGGCCGTCGCACAGCCCGGCGAGGCGTGCGGCGGCCTCCGGCTCGGCCGCGATCAGGTCCGGGCCGAGGACGGCGGCGAGCAGCTCGGTGGACTGCGCGGCGGGCAGCTCGCGCACGGGTACGGGGCGGGCGGCGTCGGATACCACCAGCTCGCCGAGCCGGCTGCGGCTGGTGACGAGGGTGACGCAGCCGTCGCCGCCCGGCAGCAGCGGCCGCACCTGGGCGGAGTCCCGGGCGTTGTCGAGCACGACCAGCATCCGGCGCCCGGAGGTCAGTTCCCGGTAGCGGGCGCCGAGCGCCTGCGGGGAGTCGGGCATCCGCTCGGCCGGGAGGCCGAGCGCGAGAAGGAACTCGCGCAGCACGGAGCTGGTGTCCCGGGCCGGGATGGGGCTGTAGCCGTGGAGGTCGGCGAAGAGCCGGCCGTCGGGGAAGTCCGCGCGGCGCCGGTGCGCCCAGTGCAGGGCCAGCGCGGTCTTCCCGACGCCGGCGCTGCCGGTGAGCATGACGACGGGCCCGGGGCCGGAGTCCGCGGCCCGGTCGAGCGCCGCCAGCTCGCCGCCACGGCCCGTGAAGCCACCGGGCCTCCGCGGCAGCAGCTGCGGCCCCGCCACGGGGCGACCGCCCGGGGCCGGATCCCTGTACCCGGGCCCGGGGGTTCTTGCGGCCTCGGGGGTTCCTGTGGCCCCCGCAGCTCCGGAGGAACCCGTGGCCCCTGCGGCCCCGAGGGTCCCGGGCGTCTCGGCCGCCCCAGCTGTTCCGGGGGCGGAACCGGTTCCGCCGCCTCCCGTGGCGGCCACCCCAGGTATCCAGCCCGCCCCGGGGCCGGAGTCGGCCCCGCCGCCTCCCGTGCCGGGCCGCCCGGACACCCTGGCGGCTGCACCGGCCGGACCGGACGCCAGTGACACGGGGGCCGTCGCGGAGCGCACGGGCTCGCCGGCCCGCAGGAGAGCGGTGTACGCGTCCGCGAGCACCGCTCCGGGGTCGACGCCCAGCTGTTCGGCGAGCAGTTCCCGCGTGCGGTGGTACCAGTCCAGGGCGTCCGACTGCCGGCCCGACCGGCCCAGCGCCAGCATCAGTTCGGCGATCAGAGGCTCCCGCAGCGGGTGCAGCACGGCCTCTGCCCGCAGCAGGACCGCCGCCGCGGCGTGCTCGCCCAGCAGCGAGTGCGCCCCGGCCAGCTCCTCCACGGCGGCCAGCCGCAGCTCGTCCAGCCCGTGTGCGGCGGCCTCCAGCAGGGGCCCGCCCACGGTCCCGCCCAGCGCGGGCCCCTCCCACAGCGCGAGCGCCTCCCGCAGCAGCCGTACCGCGTCGGCCGGTTCGTGCTGTTCCCGGGCCTGCTGCTGCAACTGCTCGAAGCGGTGGGCGTCCACCAGGGACGCGGGCAGCCGCAGCGCGTACGCCGGCCCCTGGGTGAGGAGTTCGACCCCGTGGGCGGCGGCGCCGTGCTCGGCGAGCAGGGCCCGCAGCCGCGAGACGTGGCCCTGCAGCACCGTCCGGGAGTGCCGGGGCGGGTCCTCGTCCCACAACGCCCGGGTCAGCCGGTCCACGCCGACGGCCGCGTTGGGCCGCAACAGGAGCATCGCCAGCAGGCTGCGCCGTTTGGCGGGACCCAACTGCACGGGCTTCCCGCACTCCGCCACCGCCGAAACCGTCCCCAGCACGCGGAACCGCATGCATGCCCCTTCCATCTGCTTTTCCCCGTCCGAGCATATGTCTCGGTATTTCGGTGGATGAGGGGGATCCCGGCCAATCGCCACCGGCCCGTGAAACCGCCCCGCACGGCCCGTACCTGCGACGACGCGCGGACGGACACCCGGACGACAGTGTGACGCAAGGACCGGCGGCGCTTCCTTAGCCCGGCGTTAGGGCCGCGTTTGCGGGTGCTGGAACGCTTCTTCTCGCCGGGGGAGGCCCACACCGCGGCACCCGTCCTCCCAGCCCCGTGGGGGCGGGTGCCCGGTGCGGCCGCCCGGCATCCTCCGAAGACGAGTGGGAAAACAGGGAGTCACTTTCATGGGCTTATCCATCGTCCGTGCCTCGGCCCTCGCGGCCTCCACCCTCGCCCTGGCGGGCGTCGCCCTGACCGGTGTGGCGTCGGCCGCCCCGGCGCCGGACCGGAACCCGGCCGCCGCGGCCGGCTACTGCCACGTGTCCGGCCTCGGCGGCGACTACATCTGCGAGTACGGGGAGGCCTGGCAGACCTTCCCGAACGGGACGCGACAGGTCTTCATCGTCGGCACCGACTTCGCGGTGTGGACCCGCTACAGCAACACGAGCGGCGGCTGGTCCGCCTGGGAGTCGATGGGCGGCACGGTCCGCAGCGGCGTCCGCATCGAGGGCAACAACACCTGGAACCCGACGATCTCCGTCGTGGGCATGGACGGCGAACGCTGGTTCCGCCACCGCCTGAACAGCGGCAGCTGGACCGGCTGGCAGAGCTGACCGCTCTCCCGAAGGCACCGGGCGGACCGCGGAGCTGCACCTCCGCGGGTCCGCCCGGCCCCCCACCGCGCGGCGCGCGGGCCCTGGTCCGGCCCGCGAGCCGCGCGCGCGAGCGGCCGCGGCCCGTTGCGGGCGTCCGCGCGCGCGGACGCTCCGCGCCCCCGGTGTCCCGCGCCCCCGGTGTCCCGCGCCCCCGGTGTCCCGCGCCCCCGGCGTCCCGCGCGGGCTCAGGCGGCGGGCCCCCGCGGGCCCTTGCGGGCCAGCAGGAACCCCTGCGGCCCCTGCTCGTGCGCGCCCGGCCCCCGCACCATCCGGGCGACCTCCGCCAGCCCCGCCCCGGCGAGCAGCGAGGCGACCAGCTCCGGCGGGGTCCCGTACACGTCGAGGTCGACCGGATGCCCGTAGGCGTGCTCCAGCCGGTGCTGCCCGTCCCCCGCCCCGAACGCGACGAGCACATGGCCCCCCGGCCCCAGCACCCGGGCGAACTCCGCGAAGACGGCGGGTAGTTCCCCCGGCGGCGTGTGGACGGTGGAGTGCCAGGCGAGCACCCCGCCCAGCACCCCGTCCGCCATGTCCAGCCCGGCCATCCGGCCCACCTCGAACCGCAGCCCCGGATAGCTGCGCCGGGCCACCGCCACCATCGCGGGGGAGAGGTCGACGCCGAAGGCCCGTACCCCGAGGCCGTCCAGGTACGCCGTCACCCGGCCGGTGCCGCAGCCCAGGTCGGCGACCGCCCCGCCGCCCCCGCCGCGCACGTACTCGGCGAAGGCGTTCAGTACCGCCCGGTCCAGGGGCCGGCCCTCCAGATCGCCGTCCAGCAGCCGGGCGCAGTCGACCGCGACGGTGTCGTAGGACGCCTGGACGGCACTGAGCCGCGAGGTCTGTGTCATGCCCCTGGACAGTAGCCCGTCCGGCCGCCGGGCTCATCCCCGCAGGTCACCGCCGGTCAGCCCGCGCCGAGCGGTGGGGGCAGCTCCGCCCACTGGTCGCCCGGCACCCCCGGACTCAGCCGCATCAGCGTCAGCGCCTTCACCGGCAGCGGCCCGCTCCGCAGCGCCGCCGCGTCGGCGGTGGGCACCGCAGCGTCCAGCCCGGCCGCCAGGCAGTCGGCGAACGCCCCGGCCGAGCCCGCCGTCGAGGCGAGGGCACCGGCCGCCAGGGAGCCGAACAGCTTGCGCCGCAGCACCGTCTCGTCGTCCGTGACCAGCCGCCCGGACAGCGGCGGCACCGACAGGCCGTGCCGGGCGAGCCGGGCCGGGCTGATCCGGATGTCCGCCAGGTCGCGGTAGACCAGCCGCAGCGGGCTCCCGTCGGGCGCCAGCACCACCAGCAGGTTCTGCCCGTGGGCCTCCAGCGCCACCCCGAGGTCCAGCACCCGCAGGCACACCGACAGCGCCAGCCGGGCGAACGCGGCCCGCCAGGCCGCCGACCCGGCCAGTTCAGTTCCCGCCAGCGCCGCCACCGGCACGACCCGCTCGCCGGGTCCCGCGTACGCCTCCGGGGGCTCGCGGAGCACCGCCGCCAGGTCCGGGCTGTACGCGGTGGCCGCGCCCAGCGTGCGGGTGATGTGCAGCCGGCCGTCGAGCCGTTCGGTCAGCGCGTGGGCGAACGCGGAGACCACCGCGGCCGTCTCCACCGAGTACGCGGAGATGTCCCGGACGGAGGAGGTCAGCCGGGTGCTCAGCGCCGTCTTCACATGGGGGCCGCCCGCCGCCGGGGCGAGCGTGCGCAGCGCCATCAGCGGGTGCGCGGCGAATCCGGGGAGGACCTCCTCGCCCTTCAGGACGTGCTCGGTCTGCCAGGGGTGGACCGGCACCAGGATCCGGTCGCCGTCGCGCAGGTGCTCCGGCCACTCGCCCGCGACCAGGCACTCCGCCGCCCGTACGGGGACCAGCCCGAGTTCCACCAGCGGCCGGTGCTCCGGGGCGTACGCCAGCTGCTCGGCCACCGTGAAGCCGGGCCGGGAGCGGCAGTTGGGGTGGTACGGGTGCCCGTCCACCACCCGCTGCTCCCACTCCCACCCGGCCGACGGCGCCGGCCGCTCCCCGTCCGGCTGCCCGGCCCGGGACAGGGCCAGGGAGGCGGTGCTGTCGTCGAGTTCGGCGGCGAAGGCGGCGCCGTGCGGCACCCGCAGCGCCTCGACCAGCCGGGCCGCCTGCCGGTGGGGCCGCCCGTCGAGCCGCACCTCGGTGACGAGCGAGCCCGTCGCGTACGGGTCGGGGCGCGGCCCCTCCAGCCGTCCGCCCCCGGCCAGCAGCAGGGTGAGGGAGTCCGGCCCCTGCTCCCGGCCCACCACCCACGGCAGCGGTTCGAAGGCCAGCGCCCGCCACAGTCGGGTCAGCACGGCGGAGCGGGCCCCGTCCAGCGATGCCTCGTACGCGGCCACCAGCCCGGGCCGCACGCCGGCCAGCGCGACGGCGGCGGCCTCCTCGGCGGCGGTGGCGGGGGAGTGCCCGGGGTCGGGCGGGGAAACGTGCCTGCTGCGGTCCAGGGGTCCGGTCCTTTCGGGTCGGTTCAACCGATGATCAGGTCATCATCCCGGATACTGAAGATCACGCCCGGTGGTCCCTCCCGCGCACCTCCGGCACCCCGCAGACGGACCGAATGGAACCAGTGGACCTCAACACCGACGCCGACGCGCGCAGCGCCGCCCCGCTCCTGAACTGCCTGCTCAGGGAGGTGGGCGAGGCCGAGGGCGGGCAGGTCCACCGGCTGCGCGGCAGCGGCCGGCTGCTGCGGGTCTCCGGCGGCCGCCGCCCGGACCGCGCGGAGCTGCACACGGCGGACGGCTGGCATCCGCTCGGCCACGCGGAGCTGGTCAAGCTCGTCTCCGACGAACTGCACCGCTACACCGGCGTCTCCAACGACGAGCTGCCGGGCGAGATCGACGACAGCCGCGAGGCCGTCGCCGCACTGCTGGCCGCCCGGGCGGCCGCCGAGGCGCCCGAGGACCCTTACGTCCTGTCCGAACAGGCCCTGGTGACGGGCCATCCGCACCACCCCGCGCCCAAGGCCAGGGGCGGCGCACCCGCCGCGAGCTGGCTGCCGTACGCCCCCGAGGCGCACACCCGCTTCCCGCTCGTGATGCTGGGGCTGCGCGAGGACCAGGTGGCCGAGGAGGGCGGCCGGGCCGCCGCCGACGCGGTCGACGCGCTGGCCGGGATCCTCGACGGCCCCCGCCCGCCCGCCGGTTACCGGGCGCTGCCCGCGCACCCCTGGCAGCTGGAGCTGGTCGGCGGCCGGCGGGAGGTCCGCGAGGCCTTCGCCGACGGGCGGCTGCTGCGGCTCGGCCCGACCCGGCTCCCGGTGTGGCCCACCGCCTCCGTGCGGACCGTGTACGCGCCGGGGCCCGACGCCGACCTCTTCGCGAAGTTCAGCCTCGACGTCCGGATCACCAACGACGTGCGCCGGCTGTGGCGCCACGACCTGCTGAAGCTGCGCCGCACCGACTCCGCGGTGGAGGCCGGCTTCGCCGACCTGCGCAGCCGTACCGGATCCGGCGCGGTGTGGCTTGCCGACCGCGGGTACCGCACCGCCGCCTTCGCCTTCGAGGAACTGGCCGTCCTGGTCCGCGACGGCCTGCGCACCGGGGTGGCGGCGGGCGCGGTGCCGCTGCTGTCCGCCGCCCTCGCGGAGGGCTACCCCGGCAGCCCGCTGGAGTCCGCGTCCGACCCGGCCGGCTGGTGGCGGGCGTACCTGCGCCATGTCGTGCCTCCGGTCCTGGACCTGTTCGCCCGGCACGGGATCGTGCTGGAGGCCCACCTCCAGAACTGTCTGGTCGCCGTGGACGGCCGGGGCATGCCGGTGCAGGCCCTCTTCCGCGACGCGGAGGGCGTGAAACTCCCCGGGGACATGCCGCGCGAGAGCGCCTGGCAGCGGCTCGTGTACTGCCTGGTCGTCAACCACCTCGCGGAGGTGGGCGGGGCCCTGGCCGAGCACCACCCCGGGGCGGCCGGCGGGGTGTGGCCGGCGGTCCGCGAGGAGCTGCTGCGCTACGACGCCGAGCACGGCCTGCCGGAGATCGCGGAGCTGCTCGCGGCACCGGCGCTTCCGGCCAAGACGAACCTCCTGCTGCGCTGGACCCGGGCGGACGGCGCGGACGCGCGCTACCTGCCGCTGCCCAACCCGCTGCGGGGGGAGTGAGCGGGCGGCGGGCGGGCGTGGGATTCGGCCAAGCTGGGCCGGCCGCCGGAACCGCCGTATCGAAAGGTATAGACCAATGCTAGGTTGGGCGGGCAGACCGCGCAGTCCTTGACCACCCGTCAGAGGAGAAGCCATGCCCTCCCCTTCGCGGGGCGGCGGCCCGGCCGCCATGCCCAAGTACCAGCGGATCGCCGCACAGCTGCGGGACGAACTCGCTCTCGCCGCCCGGACCTCGGGCGGCAGACTGCCCTCCGAACGGACGCTGGCCGCCCGCTACGAGGTCAACCGGCAGACCGTCCGGGCCGCGCTCCAGGAGCTGCGCGCCGACGGACTGGTCGTCACCGGCCGCCGGGGCACGCGGGCCGCGGTCCTCCCCGGCGGCGGGCGCGGCGCCCCCGCCTCCTCCGCGGCGCGCGCCGGCTCGCGGAACGCGCCGCCCGCCGGCCGGCAGGCCGGTCCCGGCCCCCGTGTCACCCGGACCCGGCTCGCCCTGGTCGCCGTGCCGCCGTCGCTCGCCGGGCTGCTCGGGATGGGCGGCGGGGAGCGCACGCTGGTCCACCACCACCGCGTGTACGGCCCGGACGGGCGCGCGGTCCGGCAGACGGTGACGTACCTCTGCCCGCGCACCGTGGCCCGCACCCCGGAGCTCGCGGCCTACCTCGACCGGCCGGAGGGGGCCAGGGGCGAGGACCTGCGGCCGCTGCACCGCTGGCTGGAGCGGGCCGCCGCGCACGGCCGGACCTCGGAGACCATCACCATGACCCGCACCACACACCCGGCCGGCGGCGCGCCCGCCTGCGGGCTGTCGGTACGCCGCACCGTGCACGACGGCTCCGGCCGGCTGCTGGCCGTCACGGACCTGGCGTTCACCGACTGGGACCGGGTGACCTTCCATCGTGAGCCGGAGGCGATCGGCTTCCGTGTGACCTGACGCACGCCGGGTGGCCGGGGCCGGGGCCGGGGCCGGTGGGGCGCCCGCGGGTGCGGGTGCCGCTGCGCGGGGCGAGGTCCCCTACCCGCCCTTCGCCCGTTCCCCGGGCTGCGCCCGGACCCCTTCCTGGGGGCTCCGCCCCCAGACCCCCGCGCCTCAAGCGCCGGCGAGGCTGGACAAGGCCCAAGCGCCGGCGAAGGCTGGACAGGGCTCAAGCGCCGGCGGGGCCGGACAGGGTCTCAGGGGCGGGCCGGGGTCGAAGGGCCCGGCGGGGCCGCCACCGGCCAAGACCCCTCACCGCCCGCGGTGCCCCCGGCCCCCTCGGTGCCCCCGACCCCGACGGTGCCCCCGGCCCCCTCGGTGCCCCCGACCCCGACGGTGCCCCCGGCCCCCTCGGTGCCCCCGACCCCGACGGTGCCCCCGGCCCCCTCGGTGCCCCCCGCGCCCGTGGTCCCCCGTGAGCCCCCGGAGGGTGCGGCGCCCGTGAGCAGGGCGAGGAGGCCGGCCACCTCCACACCCGCCTCGGCGGGGTGCCGGAACATGGCTCCCGCCGAGATCTCGTAGCGGTTGCGCCGCCCGTCCCGGGCGCGGCGCAGGTAGCCGTCCGATTCGAGGTCGGCCACGATCGCCTGGACCGTGCGCTCGGTGAGCGCGCAGACCAGGGCGACATCCCTCAGCCGCGCCGCCGGGTCCCGGGCGATGGTCACCAGGACGCGTGCGTGATTTGTGAGAAATGTCCAGTTCTGTCGGCGTGTCATGCTCCCCATCTCGCCATGATGCGGCACGTGTTTCACGCGAAACAAGACGCGAAAAGTGTTTCCGGCATTTCTTGACGTGTGAGCGGAATCGGTCCAGAGTCGAGGACAGTCAAGGTCCCGCGCCGCAAGCCGACCAGCCCAAGGAGCGAACCCCATGCAGGTCCCCGCCCACCACTCCCATACCGCCGGCCCCGCCGCGGCCCGTACTCCCGGACCCCTCCTCCCCGGCCCCCGCCGCAGCGGCCGGGCCGCGGCCCGTGAGGCCGGACTGCCCCGGATCGACGAGCCCAGGGAGGTGGCCCCGGCGGACGCGCGGGAGCTGTCGAAGGTCTTCTTCGCCCGCCTCCGCGAACTCCCCGAAGGCACCGCCGAGCGGCAGTACGTCCGCAACACCCTCATCGAGATGAACGCCTCGCTCGTCCAGTACGCCGTCCGCCGCTTCCGCGGCCGCGCGGAAGGCGGCGCCGGGGACGTCGACGACCTCGTCCAGGTCGGCACCATCGGCCTGATCAAGGCCATCGACCGGTTCGACCCGGCCCGCGAGAACGAGTTCGCCACCCTCGCCATGCCGTACATCACGGGCGAGATCAAACGCCACTTCCGCGACACCGCCTGGGCCGTCCACGTCCCGCGCCGGCTCCAGGAGCTGCGCATCGACATCGCCAAGGCGAAGGAGGAGCTGACGATCCGGCTCGACCGCTCGCCCACGGTCCGCGACCTCGCCGCCCACCTCGACCTCACCGAGGAGCAGGTCATCGAGGGCCTGGTCGCCGCCAACGGGCACACCAGCGGCTCCCTCGACGCCCCGCACGCCGAACACGGCGACGGCCCCGCCGAGGGCCACACCCTCGCCGAGGTCCTGGGCGAGGAGGAGCCGGCCCTGGAGCTCGTCGAGGACATCCAGACCCTGGCCCCGCTGCTGGAGCGGCTCAGCGACCGCGAGCGCACCATGCTCCGCATGCGCTTCGGCGAAGAGCTGACCCAGGCCCAGATGGGGGCCGCCCTCGGCATCTCCCAGATGCAGGTCTCCCGGCTCCTCACCAGGCTCCTCGCCCACCTGCGCACCTCCATGCTGGCCGACCCCGAGCCGGGTCCCGCATCCCTGACGTGAGTTGGATCACTTCGCCGTTTGCGCTGGTGAAGACCGGGCATGCGGGCCGCTGGAGCGGAACCGCATGCTCCGGCCGTTGGGCCGGGAGCACGGACCGCGCGGGCCGATCCCGCCCCGCTCCCCGGCCCGCGGCCTCCGGCGGCGGGCCGGACCCGGTACGACCCGCGAGGTGCATGTGTCCACGCTCCAGGCCGAACACGTCTACAAGGTGTTCGCCAGACGACCCGACCGCCAGGCCGCCGCGGTCCGCGCGCTCGAACGCGGCGCCGGCCGCGACGAGCTGCGCGCCGACGGCGCCACGGCGGCGGTGATCGACGCCTCGTTCCGCGTCGAGCCCGGTCAGATCTTCGTCGTCATGGGCCTGTCGGGCTCCGGCAAGTCCACCCTCCTGCGGATGCTCAACGGACTGCTGGAGCCCACCTCCGGCCGCATCCTCTTCGACGGCGAGGACCTCACCGCGCTGACCCCGCGCGAGCTGCGCCGCGTACGCTCCACCCGCGTCTCCATGGTCTTCCAGCACTTCGCGCTCTTCCCGCACCGCGACGTCCTGGCCAACGCCGCCTACGGCCTGGAGGTCCAGGGCGTCCCCCGGGCCGAGCGCGAACGCCGCGGCGCCGAGGCGCTCGCGCTGTGCGGGCTCGGCGGCTGGGAGAACTCCTGGCCCGACGAGCTCTCCGGCGGCATGCAGCAGCGCGTCGGCCTCGCCCGCGCCCTGGCCACCGACGCCGACCTGCTCCTGATGGACGAGTCCTTCAGCGCCCTGGACCCGCTGATCCGCCGGGACATGCAGGACCAGCTCCTCGAACTCCAGCGCACCCTGAGGAAGACCATCGTCTTCATCACCCACGACCTCAACGAGGCCATGCGCATCGGCGACCGCGTCGCCGTCATGCGCGACGGCCGGATCGTCCAGCAGGGCACCCCCGAGGACGTCCTCACCCGCCCCGCCGACGAGTACGTCGCCTCCTTCGTCCAGGACGTGGACCGCTCCCGCGTCCTGACCGCCGACGCCGTCATGGACGAGCCCGCCGAGGACGCCGAAGCCTGCGCCTGCCCCACCGTCAGCGCCGACACCCCGCTCGCCGACCTCTGCTCCGTCAGCGCCCGCGTCCCCCACCCGGTCGCCGTCACCGGCGCGGACGGCACCGTCGTCGGATCCGTGCCCAAGGACCGGCTCGTCGCCTTCATCGGCGACGAGCAGCGGCCCCCGATGGCCTGCGCGGAGGTGGCCGCCTGATGCCCCGCCTGCACCTCGGAGCCTGGGCCGACAGCGCGGTCGACTTCCTCCAGCGCCACCTGTCATGGCTCTTCGACACCGTCAGCATGCTGGTCGGAGGCCTCTACGACGGCGTGAACGCCGTGCTGTCCGCCCCCGCACCGCTGCTCTTCGCCGGCCTCCTCGCCCTCGCCGCCTGGTGGCTGCGCGGCCTCCTCGCCGGCCTGCTCGCCTTCGGGGCCTTCGCCCTCGTGGACTCCGTGGCCCTGTGGGACGAGGCCATGTCCACCCTGGCCCTGGTCCTCGTCGCCACCCTCGTCACGCTCGCGTTCGCCCTCCCGCTGGGCATCTGGGCCGCGCGCTCCGACCGGGTCAGCGCCGCCCTGAGGCCCGTACTGGACTTCATGCAGACCATGCCGGCCATGGTCTACCTCATCCCCGGCATCATCTTCTTCGGCGTCGGCGTGGTCCCCGGGATCATCGCCACCATCGTCTTCTCACTGCCGCCGGGCGTACGCATGACCGAACTCGGCATCCGCCAGGTGGACGCCGAACTGGTCGAGGCCGCCGAAGCCTTCGGCACCGCCCCGCGCGACACCCTCGTACGCGTCCAGCTGCCGCTGGCCCTGCCCACGATCATGGCGGGCGTCAACCAGGTCATCATGCTCGGCCTGTCCATGGTCGTCATCGCCGGCATGGTCGGCGGCGGCGGACTCGGCGGCGCCGTCTACCGGGCCATCGGCAGCGTCGACATCGGCCTCGGCTTCGAAGCCGGCCTGTCCATCGTCGTCCTCGCCATGTACCTGGACCGGATGACCGGGGCCCTGGGCCGCCAGGTCTCCCCGGTCGGCCGCCGGGCACAGGCCCTGGCCAGGTCCGCCGCGAGCGGCACCGCCCGGCTGTGGAACCACCGCCCGCAGCCCGCGTACGCCGTCACCGCGGCCGTCGTCCTCGCCCTCGTCGCCGGCGGACTGAGCACCTTCGGCGGCTCCGGATCGCCGGCCGCCTCCACCGGCGCCGACAACACCGGCAAGGGCCGCAGCATCAGCATCGGCTACATCCCCTGGGACGAGGGCATCGCCTCCACCTTCCTGTGGAAGGAGCTGCTGGAACGACGCGGTTTCAAGGTCGACGCCCGGCAGCTGGAACTCGGCGCGCTGTTCACCGGGCTCGCCGGCGGCCAGGTCGACTTCCAGACCGACGCCTGGCTGCCCGTCACCCAGGCGCAGTACTGGAAGAAGTACGGGAACGAGCTGGACGACCTAGGCTCCTGGTACGGGCCCACCTCCATCGAGCTCTCCGTCCCCTCCTACGTCAAGGACGTGCGCTCCCTGGAGGACCTCAAGGGCAAGGGCGCCCGCTTCAAGGGCCGGATCATCGGCATCGAGCCCAGCGCCGGAGCCATGTCCGTACTGAAGGAGAAGGTCCTCAAGGAGTACGGACTCGAAGGCGAGTACCAGGTCGTCGACGGATCCACCCCCGGCATGCTCGCCGAGCTCAAGCGCGCCTACGAGAAGAAGGAACCCGTGGTGAGCGTCCTGTGGTCCCCGCACTGGGCGTACTCCGCGTACGAGCTGACCAAACTGGCCGACCCCAAGGGCGTCTGGGGCGAGGGCGACGGCATCCACACCCTCGCCCGCAAGGGCTTCGCCGACGACGAGCCCGAGGTCGCCGCCTGGCTGCGCTCGTTCAAGCTGACCGAGGCCCAGCTCACCGGCCTGGAGGCGAAGATCCAGGAGACGGGCAAGGGCAAGGAGCAGCAGGCGGTCCGCGCCTGGCTGGCCGACCACCCCGAAGTGGCCGCGCTCGCCTGACGGACCACGCGCCGGGGGGGGGGGGGGGGGGCGGGCCCCGGGTGCCCCCCCCGGCCCCGGGGGACAACCCCTCCTAGCACCATCCCTGCCCCTCCTCCCCCCGCCCCCTCCACCCCCCCACCCCCCCCCCCCCCCCCCCCCCCCCCCCCCCCTTTCCCCCCCCCCCCCCCCCCCCCCCCCCCCCCCCCGGCCGGTCCGGAGGACACGGCCCGCGCGTACACGGCCCGCGCGTACGCGGCTCAGCCCACCGGCACCCGGTCCGCTCCCGGCCGGGCCGCCCGGGGCTCCCCGTCGCGCACCCGCGGGCGCAGCGGCCACCACAGGGAGCGGCCCAGCAGCGCGGCCAGCGCCGGCACCAGTACGGCCGACAGGACGAACGCGGACAGCAGGATCCCCACCGCCGTCGCGAAACCGGTCTGCTGGGTCCCGGCGTGCGGGCTCACGGCCAGGCTGCCGAAGGACGCGGCGAGCACCAGCCCGGCCGTCGCGATCGCCGGCGCGGTGTGCCGCACCGCGCGGGCCACCGCCGCGCGGGCGGGTCCGGGGCGTTCCATCTCCTCCCGCAGCCGGTCGCTGATCAGGATGTTGTAGTCGGTGCCCAGCGCCACCACGAACAGGAACAGCACGAGCGGCAGCGTGAAGTCCACGCCCGGCCGACCCAGCCCGTGCTGGAAGACCAGGGCCGAGGCCCCCAGCGTGGCCGCGAAGCCGAGCCCGACGGCGAGCATCAGCACCACCGGCGCGAGCACGCTCCGCAGCAGCACCAGCAGGATCACCGCGATCAGCACCGCCGCCACCGGGAAGATGACCTTCAGGTCCTTGTCGACCGCCACCGCGATGTCCGCGAACACCGAGGCGGTGCCGCCGACATGGGCCTCGGTCCCGGCCGGCAGGTTCGCCCGGACCGTCTCCCGGACCGGGCCGGAGACCAGGTCGCGGGCCTGCTGCCCGCCGGATTCGACGTTCAGCAGCAGGTCGATCCGTGCCGCCTTCCCGTCCTCGCTCAGCACCGTCGGCGCGACGCCGCCCACCCCGGGGACCCGGGCGAGGGCCCCGGCCAGTCCGGCCACCCGCTCCGCGCCGAGCGGAGCCCCGTCCTTCGCGGCGACGAGCACGCTCGTCGGGTCCGAGACCCCGGCGGGCAGGGCGCGGGAGATCTCCTCGGCCGTCTCCACCGCCGCGGTCCGCTCGCCGCCCGCGCCGGACTGCCCGTAGTCCATGCGGATCCCGGCCAGACCCGCCGCCAGCGCGCCGAGCAGCACCAGCGAGCCGAGGACCAGCGCCACCGGACGCCGGGCCGTCAGCCGGCCGAGGCGGCCCGCCGCACCCTCGCGGGGCGCGTGCCGGAGGGCGCGCGAGGGCCAGAACATCTTCCGGCCGGTCACCGCCAGCAGCGCCGGCATCAGCGTGAGGCTGCCCAGCAGCATCACCAGCACCGACACCGCGATCGCCGGACCCAGCACCCGGAACTGGCCGAAGGAGGCGATCCCGAGGGTGGCGAACGCGGCCACGATCGTCAGCGCCGCCGAGGTGACGGCCGTGCCCACCCGGCCCGCGACCTCCGCGGCCGCCTCGCGCCCGCTCTGCGCGGGGTACTGCCGCAGCTGCTCGCGGAAGCGGAACAGCAGGAAGAGGAAGTAGTCGATCCCGATGCCCATGAGCACCACGTTGATCAGCCCGGGCGTGGAAGGCGCCAGCCGGACCCCGCTCGCCACCGACGCCATGACCACGACCCCGGCCGCCCCGCCGCCGATCACCGCCATCGCCAGCAGCGGCAGCAGCGCGGCGAACACGCTGCGGAACACCAGGACGTGGAGCAGCACGATCAGCCCCATGACCACCGCGCCGACCACCGTCGACTGGGTCTCCTCGGAGTCGGCGGTGTCCACCGTGGCCGCCAGCCCGCCCGTGAACCCGGTCCGCAGGCCCGCCTCGCCGAACGCGGCCCGCGCCTGCTCGCGGAACGCCTTGTAGGTGCTCTGCACCCCCGGGTCCTGCGGGTTGCCCTTCAGCTCCACCGACAGCAGCCGGAAGGACCGGTCCGGAGCCGTCATCCCGGCGCCGATCCGCGGCGTCTGGGAGTGGTCCTGCATGAAGGGCGGATCCTCCTCCTTCTTCGGCATGACGATCCGCTTCCCGGCCAGCTGCCGCGACACCTCCTCGACCCGGCGCTCGTCGGGAGCGGTGAGCGCCGCCCCGTCCTTCCGGGCCACCAGGACCGTCAGCGGGTCGGAGTCCGGCCGGGCCCCGAAGCTCTCCTCGGAGATCCGCAGCGCGGCCGCCGAATCGTAGGAGGCGGGCAGGAAGCCGTCGTTGCCGGGCTGGGTGGCGCGGAAGACGAACACCTGGCCGAGGATCGTCAGCCCGATGCCCAGCACCGCCCACAGGGCGATCACCTTCCACGGGTTCCTGGTCGAGCATCCCGTCAGGGCGCGGATCACTGTTCTCCTCCGGTCTGTCCGTACGGAGCGGCCGGGGCGGCCGTCCTGACTCCAGACCATCAGCCGCCGGGCGGGAAAACGTCCTGGTGGAGAAGGAGAACGCGGCCGGGACCGCGGTCCGGGATCCGGCCCCGACCAGGACCAGGGGGCCCGGGGGGGGGGGGCTCCCCTTCCCAGAGTCGCCCCCCAGCCCCACGGGA